>VGYW01000070.1 GCA_016872875.1 Planctomycetota bacterium
TCCCCGGACTCCGCGCAGTGTGTGGCGGCCCTGCTCGAAGCAGGCGACCGGCCTGCCCGAGGGGATCGCGAGCCCGGCGCCAATGCGTGCGCGGAATCTCCTTCGGCACGCCCCCCGCCCTGGGAGCTGCGCGGGGCGCCGCCCCCTGGCCCGCGCGCCGGATCCGGCCATCCTCGGCCCCAGGATGCACGGGAGGAAAGGATCCCACACTTGTACAAGTGTGGAATCCTCTCCTCACGCCCCCCGCCACGTGCGCTGGCCCTCCGCGAAGCAGAGGGAATGATCTCACACTTGTACAAGTGTGGAACCCTTTCCCCGGACTCCGCGCAGTGTGTGGCGGCCCTGCTCGAAGCAGGCGACCGGCCTGCCCGAGGGGATCGCGAGCCCGGCGCCAATGCGTGCGCGGAATCTCCTTCGGCACGCCCCCCGCCCTGGGAGCCGCGCGGGGCGCCGCCCCCTGGCCCGCGCGCCGGATCCGGCCATCCTCGGCCCCAGGATGCACCGCAGGAAAAGATCCCGCACTTGTACAAGTGTGGAATCCCCCTCCCGAACCGCGCACGGCGTGCGGCGGCCCTCCGCGAAGCAGGCCACGGGCCCGCCTAAGGAGATCACACGCACCCGGCAGGCCTGAGCATGGCCCACAGTTTCTGCAAGAGCCCGGCTCCTCTCTTGTCGTCCTCGTCGTCGTCGATTCTGTGGGCTTCTCTACCTCATGCATTCGAGAACGAGGACGAGGCCGATCGCAGACTGCGCGGTCTGCCATAGCTGGGGGCAAGACCCGTCTGGCATTGGTGTCTTCTCGGATTGCGGCGGGGTGAAGAAGCGGCTATAATGCACCCCTGAGGTGAGGGACGCGCCGCGAAGGCGGGACATTTCACCCACACCGGACCGGAGAAAGACATGCGAGAGCAGGTGAGTCGTCGCGGATTCCTCGGGGCCTCCGCCGCCGGAGCCGCCGGGCTCGTCATTCTGAGGGACAGCCGCTCGGCCACCGCCGCGGCCGCCAACGAGAAGCTCAATATCGCCGGCATCGGCGTCGGGGGTCAGGGCGGCGGCGTCCTCAACGCGGTCGCCGGCGGAAACAACGTGGTCGCACTCTGCGACGTGGACGCTGCCCGGGGCGAGGGCAACTTCAAGAAATACACGTCCGCCAAGCAGTACAAAGACTTCCGCAAGATGCTCGACGAGATGCACGCGCAGATAGACGCCGTGGTGGTCGGCACGCCGGACCACACCCACGCCGTGGCCGCCATCGCCGCGATGAAGCTGGGCAAACACGTCTTCTGCGAAAAGCCCCTCACCCGCACCGTCTACGAATCCCACCTCATGCGCGTCACCGCCGCCAAGCACAAGGTCGCAACCCAAATGGGCAACCAGGGCTCGGCCAGCGAGGGATTGCGGCGCGCCGTCGAGCTCGCCTGGGGCGGCTTCTGCGGCGACATGACCGAATGCCACCTCTGGCTCGCCAACGGCGACGGCCCCCGCGAGCGGCCCAAGGACACACCGCCCGTGCCCCCCACCCTGGATTGGGACCTGTGGCTCGGCCCAGCGCCCGTTCGCCCATATCATCCCTGTTACGTGCCAGGCTCCTGGCGCACCTGGCGCGACTTCGGCAGCGGCGGCGGCGGCGACATGGGCTGCCACAGCATCAACATGGCCGTCCGCGCCCTCCGCCTCGACCTCCTCTGGGACCCCGACCCCGCCGACAAGCCCGAGAAGCCGCCCATCATCCGCATCGAGGGCCAGGCCTCCGAAATCCACCCCGAAACCTATCCCCGCAACATCAAGGCCGTCTTCGACTTCCCCGCCCGCGGCAACCGACCAGCCCTCAAAGTCCACTGGTACAACGGCGGCCTCAAGCCCCCCAAGGAAGCCCTCCGCGGCTACACCATGACCCAGTGGGGCTGCCTCGTCGGAGGCCCCAAGGCCGCACTCCTCTCCACCTGCCCGTGGAACACCAACGTCTTCCTCCTGCCCCAGGAGCAGTTCAAGGACTACAAGGGCACCGAGCCGAGGATTCCGCGCTCGCAGGGCGGCCACCACGCCGAGTGGGTTCGCGCCATCAGGGGCGGCGAGAAGGCATTCTCCAACTTCGACATCGGCGCGCCCACCAACGAGATCGTCCAGTTGGTCCACGTCGCCACCCTGGCGGGCAAGCCCATCGAGTACGACCCGCAGGCCTGCAAGATCGTCAACGACCCCAGCCTGAACCCACTCCTGCACCGCGAGTACCGCGCCGGCTGGACTTTGTAGGGTGTGGACGGCGTTGACACCCCATCGTACGTGTGGTAGACTGAAACGCGAAGGGGGGAGCCAGGCGGCCGGGTGGAATCAGCGGCCCCGCCGAGCGCCTGCGCGACTCCGGTTCGGAGGCATCATGAGCACCACGTCCCTGGTTACCGCCGAGCAGTTCATGCGAATGTCGCACGACGGCCATCGCTATGAACTGGTGGCAGGAGAACTCCGAACCATGTCCCCTCCGGATGTGATTCACGGGGCCTTGTTGGCCCGCGTGGCCGGGCTGTTCGATGCCCATGCGCGGGAACACGATCTGGGCCTGGCTATCGGCGGCGACCCGGCGTTCCTCGTGGAGCGCGACCCCGACACTGTGCGCGGCCCCGACGTGGCGTTCATCCGCAAGGAGCGGCTCACGGCGAACCCACCTGGCCATTGCGTCTGGCCCGGCGCGCCTGACCTCGCCGTCGAAATCCTCTCGCCCAACGACAGGCCGCGCGAGGTCAGGGAGAAGGTCCGCTGTTGGCTTCGGGCCGGCGTCAGGATGGTCTGGGTCGTAGACCCCGATCGGCGTACCGTCGTCGTCCACAGGCCAGGCCGCGCAGCCGAGACCCTTACGGAGGACGCCGATCTCGATGGCGAGGACATCCTTCCCGGATTCCGCTGCCGGGTCGCGGGCATCTTCCTGCCAGACTGATTCGTCTCAGCGAGGGTAATTCGCTTTGCCCCCAAGAAACACCTGGGAGGAGTTCTTCGATGCCCATGCGCCCTGCTACGACCAGAACGTCTTCACAAAGAACACGATCGCCGAGGTTGACTTCCTGATCGAAGAGCTGGGCGTGTCCCCGGGCGCGCGGATTCTGGATGTCGGGTGCGGAACCGGCCGCCACGCCATCGAGCTGGCCCGACGCGGCTATGCCGTGACCGGCCTGGACCTGTCCCGCGAGATGTTGGCCAAAGCCGCGGAAGCCGCCAACAGCGCAGGCGTCCGCGTCGAATGGCTCCGCGCGGATGCTACCAGCTTCTCACTCCCCGCCAAGTACGATGCCGCCCTGTGCCTCTGCGAGGGCGCCTTCGGCCTGCTGGGACAGCAGGACGACCCGATCGAGCAGCCGTTGGCCATCCTGCGCAACATCGCCCGCAGCCTCAAGCCACGCGCCAAGGCCCTCTTCACCCTCCTCAACGGCGCCGCCATGCTCCGCAGGCACCAGAACAGAGACGTTGCCGAGGGGCGCTTCGACCCCCTGACGATGGCCGTGTCCTCGGAAGTCCCCCCGCGCGAGGGCCTGCCGCCCGTCCCCGTCCGCGAGCGCGGCTTCCTCCCCACCGAACTCATCCTCCTCTTCCGCGCGGCGGGCCTGAGCGTCCTCAACATCTGGGGCGGCACCGCCGGCAACTGGGGCCACCGCACCCTCGACCTCGACGAGATCGAGACCATGGTCGTGGCCCTCAAGGCATCCGAGTAGCACCCGGCAGAAGAGGAGACCATAAGGAACGCAGGAATCCAGGAAAGGACAAGCGCCAACCCGCGCTGCGCTGAGGGCAAGTGAACGGTGAGCCTCACTACGCCCTGCTGGCCGGCCTCTGGCCTTCTGCCCCGCCTCAGCTCCGTTCCTGCTTTCCTGCATTCCTTATAGCGCCTCTTCTTCCTTGCCAGTCAGCCCCGCGCCTGGCGGAGGAGCTCGGCGGCGAGGGCGGCCATGTCGCGCGCGATCAGCTCGGCGGCGCGCGCGCCCAGGCCGGGCGATGCCTCCGCGCGCGGGTCCTTGCCGTAGACGTTGAACGGCTTCACGGCGGGGTCGCGGCTGAGCTGCGTGAGGTCCACTAGGCCGGGCTCGAGGTGCCACAGGAGCGAGGTCTCCCACATCGCCGCGTGGTCGCTCGTGAACTCGATCTCCTTGCCGAACTCCATGTCGCAGGTGCCGTGGACCTTCATCTTGCCGTCGTAGGCGGCGGCGACGTCCTTCATCATCTGAATCTGCTCGCGCGGGGTGTGGCCGGTGGTGAGGATGGCCACGCGGAAGCCCACCCGCTCGAGGCCGCGAAGGGTCGAGAGAAGGAGCGTGCGGAGCACCTCGGGCTCCCCGTAGAAGGTCGAGTCGTGCCGGTAGCGGCTCGGGTCCGCGTTGCACAGGCCGGGGATGCAGTAGTAGATGGGCGGATAGACGACGCCCCCGCCCTTTCGCGCCGCCTCGCAGCACAGCGCGTGCATCTTCAGCGCGTCGTTGCCCAGGGCAAGGTGCTCCCCGTGCCACTCGAGCGAGCCGACCGGCACGTAGACCACCGGGCAGGCCGCGATGCGCGCCTCGAACTCGTGGGGCAGCAGACGCTCATACTGGACCTTCTCTAACACGACCTGGCCTCCTTTCTTCTATCGTAATCGTCCGTCGTCCTCGTCCTTCGTCCTCGATCCTCTTGGCTTTGGGGCAGAAGAGTCGAGGACGAGGGACGAGGACGAGGACGAGGACGATTGCGCAAGAGCATTTGACATTCCGTCGCGTTTCGGCTTTCGTAGTGGCGTCGGCGGCGATGCCGCCTCCTTGTCCCCTTCGAGGGCACTTGCGCAATGGCCACAACGAAAGCCGTCGTCCCGGTCGCGGGCCTTGGCACCCGCCTCCTCCCCGCCACGAAGTCGCAGCCGAAGGAGATGCTCCCCGTCGGCCGCAAGCCGGTCGTCCAGTACGTCGTCGAGGAGCTCCAGGACTCCGGCCTCACCAGCATACTCTTCGTCACTGGCCGCGGCAAGTCGGCCATCGAGAACCACTTCGACCGCGACGCCGAGCTTCGCCGCGCGCTCGCGGATGGCGACAAGGGCGGCCTCCTGGCGGCACTCGCCTACGAGGAGGCCAACGTGGAGTTCTTCTACACCCGCCAGGGCGAGCAGCTCGGCCTCGGCCACGCCGTGAGCCTGGCCGAGGGCTACGCCCAGGGCGAGCCCTTCGTCATCGCCCTGGGCGACTCCATCATCGAGAGCCGCCAGAGCCCCACGGTGCTGCGGCGGCTCCTCGACGCCTTCGAGTCCACGGGCGCCGCCGCCGCCATCGCCTTCGAGGAGGTGGAGCCCGACGACGTCGTCCACTACGGCATCGCGGACCCCGGGGAGACCCTCCCCGGCTTCGACGGCGCCGTGTTTCGCGTCCGCGGCCTCATCGAGAAGCCGGCGCTCTCCGAGGCGCCGAGCCGCCTGGCAATCGCCGGGCGCTATGCCGTCGGAAGCTGCATCTTCGACGCCCTCCGCCGCACGCGGCCCGGCAAGGGCGGCGAAATCCAGCTCACCGACGCACTCCGCATCCTCCTCGACGACGGCCGGCCCGTCATCGGCCTCCGCATGCGCGCCGGCGAACGACGACACGACATCGGGAACTTCGAGAGCTACTTCCGAAGCTTCCTCCACTTCGCCCTCCGCGACCCCGACCACGGCGAGGCCCTCCGCCGCGCACTGGCCGGCGAGCTCAGAGCAGGGGTTGCTCACGACAAGGGAGGATGATTGGATGGGTGGATGAATGGATGATTGTCTGACACCCATCCACCCATCCATTCATCCCCCCCTCATCGGGGCTAGAGAGGAACTATCGTCATGAACGACGCTGACCGCTGCATCCTGAACCACTTCGCGCGAGTGCGCAACCGCACCATCGAGCTGGTCAAGCAGCTCCCCGACGACCTGCTGGCGCGCACGGCGGAGGGCGAGGAGCAGTCGCTCTTCTGGCTCCTCGTCCACATCCACCATCGCGGTCGCATCGTCCTCGCCCTCCTCCCGTGGGGCCACAGCGCCCTCCTCGGCCCCGCCTGGCTCTGGCCCCCGACGGCCGATTGACGCCATCTTCGCCTCTATCGTCACGGCGGTCGATGCGCGTTTGGCGAGGAGTCGACCATCCTCCCTCTCCCTCGGGGAGAGGGTTGGGGTGAGGGTGCTTGTTTCCCGCGGACCCCAGGGGAGGCACCCTCACCCGCCCGCCCTTGGCGGGCGACCTCTCCCCCGGGGAGAGGGCGGGACCCCAATGCAAACCCTAGACAGGTGCGGTGCTCTGGTGTCGGCATGAGAACCCTCTTGCATTCTGGCCCCGCCGGCGTATACTCCTGGCGGAGGTGACGAGATGGCACCGCCACCCCGATTGAGTCATCTGCTGGGCCTGATTCTCTAGTCGCTGGACAGGATTTGACACCCAGCCTTGGCGCTTCCCGAGACTCTAGGGGGGTGGGAATGGCATCCGCTGACTGCGTGGAACTGCAGCCTTTTGAAAAAGCCGTTGATTTCGTTCGGCATCTCAGGCCATCGGATCCTGCCTGGGCCTCGCTGGATGAGCCCTCAATTCCGTGGATCTTCCGGGGGCAGAGCGACGCTCGGTGGACCCTTCTTCCATCTGCTTGGCGGGAGGAGAACGGGAGCATACTGGAACCCTTTAGAGCCAAATGGAAACCTTCTTGCCAGGATGAAGTCGAGCAGCATCTACAGACGAGACCAGAACCTCTGGGCTACTGCAAGGAGAGAATCGTAGAGCACATGGCCCAGGTTGCCGCTGAGATCGATCTCGTCCGCGAATTCGGACATCTGGCAGACGAATTGGGCTATCCCGTCCCCGAACTTGACGAGGTAAAGCATTACCGGCCCAGTGTCTCCGCCTATCTGACTGCAACGTTCCCAACTCAGCCCGAGCCCAACCTGACATTTGCCCTGGCCCAGCACCACGGTATCCCTACTTGTTTACTTGATTGGACACGGCGGGCCTTGGTGGCGGCATTCTTCGCAGCAGACGGAGTCAAGGATCTCAGGGAAAGGGGCAAGACACCAACCCACTTGGCGGTCTGGGCACTCAATCTGAGTTACAGGAGAAACCCTGAGTGGAAGCTGATCACCTGCCCCCGTCATCAGTTCGCTTTCCTCCACGCACAGGACGGCCTACATACGTGGCACGCATGTGCCGCTCTTCGGTTTCTCCAGGAAGGGGTATGGCCCTCACTTGAGGACAATCTGGGAGCCTGGGATACCTGCAAGGTGATTCGCAAGATTACGTTGCCAGTTGAAGAAGCTCAAGACCTCCTCAGGATCCTCTGGAGAGAGCGGATCACGCGGGCCCACTTGATGCCAACATATGATAACATTGCCAGAAGCCTCTTCGCGAAGTGGGCCATGGAGCCCCGAGGGAAGGAGCAAGTCCCACATTGAGGCTATGGGCAGCGTGGGCGCGAGGTGGTTCCCCTTGCTTCTTCCCGACGCGCCCCGCACCTGAGAGGAGAGAGAACCTGACCAGATCGGCCACGGTGGGGGCCGAACCCACGAAGGTGCTGCTCCACGGCGTCCCTCGCGTCGGCTTCTACCACGAGATGCAGCAGCAGGCGGAGACGAAGGCGCGATGCCCCGAGGATGCGTGCTTTCCGTCCGTGGTCCGGGCATGCCTGGAGTACCTGGGCGATGGGCTGGGGTGCCGCCAGGTCGGGGTGTGGAACAAGGATTGGCGCCTCGGCTGCGCCTATGCCTATCTCCTGGGCACGACGGGCGCCGCCTTCCGCCTGAACTGGAAGCCGGGGTGGCACGGCGATAATGTGGCCACGTTCCTCGTCTCGGACGACCCGAGCGAGGTCTTCCGCCGCGGCTTCGCCTCCGTCGGCTACGGCTGCGAGGTAGTGTGCAAGACGTTCGAGGGCCAGAACAGCGAAGCCTTCTTCCGCCGCCGAGCACGACCTCATGTGGAAGGCGTGGGCCGCGGTGGGCGGCATGGGCCGCGAGGAGGCGAGGGCGCGCCAGCTCGCCGAGCCGCCGGTCCGCCGCCGCCTCGCCGACATCGTCCGCACCGCCCGCGCCCGCGACGCGGAGGCCGCCGGCCGCCTCGAACGCGCGCTCGCCAATTGACTTGACGACTGCCTCGCGAATGGCTAGAGTGCGGGCAGAAGAGACCTTAGCTGTACGAAAGGGGCGCGTGATGAAGAACGCGGTTTCACGTCGGTCGTTTCTGGGCAGGTCGGCGATTGGGGCGATGGGGATTGGGCTGGCGGCCAAGGCCGTCGGGGCCGAGGGGGCCGCGCCCGCCGATACGATCTCGATGGGCTTCATCGGGGTCGGCTCGATGGGCAGCGGCGACATGGCCGCCTTCGCCGCCCACAAGGACTGCCGCGTCTCCGCTATCTGCGACGTGAATGCGCCCCGCCGCGAGGCGATGGTGAAACGCTTCGAGGCCACGGCGAAAGGCTATCACGACTTCCGTAAGCTGCTGGAGCAGAAGGACATTCATGCCGTCTGCATCGCCACGCCGCCACACTGGCACGCCATCATGGCCGTCCACGCGGCCAAGGCGGGCAAGGATTTCTACGTAGAGAAGCCGATGACGCTCTACGTGGCGGAGAGCCAGGCGGTGGTGAGGGCGGCAGCGGAGAACAAGCGGGTCACCCAGGTCGGCACGCAAATCCACGCAGAGAACAACTACCGCCGCGTGGTCGAGGCCGTCCGCGCCGGCGTCCTCGGCACCGTCAACCTCGTCCGCACGTTCAACGTGATGAACCAGACGCGAACCGGCATCGGCAAGGCGCCCGCCAATGCGCCCGTGCCCCAGGGCCTCGACTGGGATATGTTCCTGGGGCCGCTGCCGATGCGGCCATTCAACCCCATCATCGTGGCAAGCTCGTACCACCATTGCTCGTTCATGGACGTCAGCGGCGGGTGGCTGCCCGGCATGGCGCCGCACATCATTGACCTGCCCGTCTGGGCGCTCGACCTGCCGCTGCCCAGCCAGGTGAGTTGCGCGGGCGGACGCTTCGTGATTGACGACGACGGCGACGCGCCCGAAGTCCAGGAGGTGCTCTTCCGCTATCCCAACCTCGTGATGACCTGGATGCACAACCTGGCGAACAGCTACGGCTTCGACTTCAACGGCGCGGGCGGCATGGCCCGCCGCCTGGGCATCTACTTCCACGGCGACAAGGCCACGCTCTACAGCGACTACGGGATGCACAAGATCATCCCCGAGGCGGACCCGAAGGCGACGCTCGAGCTCCCCAAGCCCTCGATCCCACCCTCCGTGGGGCATCACCGCGAACTCCTCGACGCCATCAAGACCCGCCAGCAGCCCCTCTGCAACGTCGCCTACCACCACCGCGTCAACGTCCCCTGCTGCCTCGCCAACCTCTCCTACAAGCTCGGCCGCTCCGTGCAACTCGACCCCGTGAAGGAGACGGTCATCGGCGACGAGGTCGCCACCCGTCTCCTGACCCCGACCTATCGCGAGCCGTGGACATTGTGATTGCCGATTTCCGATTGCCGATTTCAGAGATTGTAGGGCGTGCATACTTGCACGCGGAATCTGGGCTCTCGCGGCTTGACAAGGCGCCGCCGCCCTGCCATGCTGTGCTGCGAACGGTGTAGCCACAAGCGTCCCGCTTGCGATGCCTCCGGGCCGCTCGACAAGCGGGTCGCTTGTCGCTACGCCAACCCGCAACGGTCAGGAGGGTGTCGACATGAGAGCAGTGGCGCATGGATGGGCGGCTTTGGTCCTACTGGCGGCGCTCACCGGCTTCGGCTTCTGCGGCGAGCAGGCCCCGAAGGAGCGAGTGGTGGACCTCGGCGGCGGGGTGAAGATGGCTTTCGTCCTCATTCCCGCCGGCACTTTCACGATGGGGAGCACGGAGGCGGAGATCAAGGCCGTGCTGGCAAAGTGGCCCGAGGCCAAGGAGGAGTGGTTCAAGGACGAGAAGCCGGCCCACAAGGTGACGCTCTCCAAAGGCTTCTGGATGGGCAAACACGAGGTCACTGTGGGCCAGTTCCGCCGCTTCGCCGAAACCACTGGCTACAAGACCGATGCCGAGAAGGCAACGGTGTTCAAGGGTGCGTTGGACATCTCGCAGGGCAAGGTGGAGATCGCGCAGGATGCGAGTTGGCGGAACCCGTACGTCAAGCAGACCGACGAGCATCCCGTGCTTTGCGTGAGCTGGAACGACGCGCGGGCGTTCGCCGACTGGCTGAATGCCGCGGACAAGGCGAGGCCCCCAGGGACCGCCTATCGGCTGCCCACGGAGGCGGAATGGGAGTACGCTTGCCGGGCCGGCAGCACCACTCGGTTCCAATGGGGCGACGACCCCGACAAGGGAGAGGGCTGGTGCAACGCCGCAGACCTGACGGCGCGGAACTGGTTTCGCGAGGTGTCAGTGTTCAACTGGGATGATGGGTTCCTGAACTCGGCACCCGTCGGCTCCTTCAAGGCCAATGCCTTCGGCCTTCAAGACATGCACGGGAACGCCTCCGAATGGTGCCAGGACTGGTATGGGCCATACAAGCAGGGGGATCAGAGGGACCCAACAGGGCCGGAGACTGGCGTGCTTCGGGTGGTTCGCGGCGGCTTCTGGGGCAGCCTTCCCGGTGGCCTGCGCTCGGCCAGGCGGCTCAGCAACCATCCTGGGTTGCGGTTTATCAACGACGGCTTTCGGTTGGTCCTCACCCCAGGACCCTAATGGCGACTTGCGGTCCCAGTTGGTAGTCCCGCCTTCAGGCGGTCTTGAGTCTTCCCCGGGAAGACCGCCTGAAGGCGGCACTACGAGCAAGTGCGATGCGAGGAGAGATGCGAATGGGCAATGGGCGTTCCAAGGAGTTGCCGGACGGTCTCCGCGGCCTGAAGGCCGAGGTCCTGTCGGCTGAGGAGCAGGCCCGCGCTATAGGCGCGCTCGACGAGGATTGCCGGGAGCGGCTGCGGGAGGCGAATCGGCGCGATGCCGCGGCGTGGGCAAAGGTGCAGTCGCGGGCCGATTGGGAACGCTTCCGCGATGAGAGGATCAAGGCACTGAGAGAATCGCTCGGCCAGTTTCCGCCGGCGCCGAAGGCGCTCGATGCCGAGGTGACGGGGACGCTGGAGGGCGAGGGCTTCCGGATTGAGAAGCTGGTCTTCGAGAGCCGGCCAGGGCTGGTCGTCACCGCCAACCTCTATGTGCCCAACCCGCCGCGGGGGAAGATGCCGGCCTTCCTCCTGGTCCACAGCCACCACAACCCGAAGGAGCAGGGGGAGCTTCAGGACATGGGGGTGCTCTGGTCGCGCCTGGGCTGCCTGGTGCTGGTGCCCGACCAGATCAGCCACGGCGAACGCCGCCAGCAGCCGTTCGCAGGCCGCGAGGACTACCGCCACCGCATGGTCATCGGCATGCAGCTCCACCTCGTGGGCGAAAGCCTCACGGGCTGGATGGCCTGGGACCTTATGCGCTGCGTGGACCTGCTCCTGGCCCGCACGGGGATTGACCGAGAGAAGATCGTCGTCATGGGCTCCGTGGCGGGCGGGGGCGACCCCGCGGCGGTCGTGGCGGCGCTCGACCCCCGCATCACCTGCGCCATCCCCTTCAACTTCGGCGGCCCGCAGCCCGAGACCCGATACCCGCTGCCCGAGAACGCTGAGGAGGCATTCAACTTCGCGGGCAGCGGCAGCTTCGAGTCCACGAGGAACCTGCGCCTGAGCGCCCGCGACGGCTTCCTCCCCTACGTCATCGTCGGCGCGGTCGCGCCCAAGCCGCTCATCTACGCGCACGAGTTCGCGTGGGACGCCGAGCGCGACCCTGTGTGGAAGCGTTTCGGGCGGGTCTGGGGCTTCTACGGCGCGGCGGACAAGCTGGCCGCCTGCCACGGCTGGGGCCGCGTGACAATCAAGCCGCCTGACGCGAGCCACTGCAACAACATCGGCGCCCCGCACCGCAAGGGCATCTACCCGCACCTCGAGCGCTGGTTCGGCATCCCCGCGCCCAAGGAGGAGCCGCAGGTCCGCCGCCCGGCCGATGAGCTTCGTTGCATCACCGACGCTGTCGCGGCCAAGCGCCAACCCAAACTCGTCCACTACCTTGCGAAGGCATTGAGCCTTGGGCGAGCGGGCAAGGCCCGCGCCGCCCTGGCCGCGTTGGCGCCCGCCGAACGCCGCCGAAAGCTCCAGACCGATTGGGCTAGGCTCCTCGGCGACATCGAGCCGAAGGCCGCCCCAAAGGCCGAAGCCCGCGGCAAGGATGAGCTTGCCGAACGCATCCTGCTCACCCTCGATGACGGCTTCGTTGTCCCGACCGTCCTCTTACTCCCGCCCGGGAAGCGGGAAAAGCTACCCATCGTCGTCGCCATCGCGAAGCAAGGCAAGGCAGGCTTCCTCAAGAACCGCGCCGACGAGTTGGCCGCCCTCCTCGCGCGCGGCATCGCCGTCTGCCTCCCCGACGTGCGCTCGACCGGCGAGACCGATGCCAACGGCGAGCCGGGCCGCCACCGCAAGACGGTCGGCCCGTCGTCCACCTACATGATGCTGGGCGAAACGCTCACCGGCCTGCGCCTGCGCGACCTGCGGGGCGTCCTCCGCTACCTGCGCACCCGCCCGGAACTCGACGCCAAACGGCTCGCCCTCTGGGGCGATTCGTTCGCACCGGTGAACGTCCCGCCCTTCGCCGACAAGCCGCTCGAGAGCGCCGACCGCCCCCGCGAGAGCGAGCCGATCGGCGGCCTCCTCGCCCTCTTCGCCGCGCTCTTCGAGGACGACGCCAAGGCCCTCCTCATCCGCCGCGGCCTCGTCGCCTTCGAGGCCGCCCTCTGCTCGCCATTCCTCTACGTGCCCCACGATGTCATCGTCCCAGGCGCCCTCACGGCGGGCGACCTGGCCGACGTGGCGGCCGCCCTTGCCCCGATGCCCTTGCGCTTCGAGGGCCTCGTGGACGGCCGCAACTGTCAGGTGAGCGAGCCCGAGCTCCGCCGCTGGCTCGAGCCCGCCCGCCAGGCATACGCCAAGTGCGAGGGCCGGCTGGTGCTGGAGACCGGCCTTCGCAATGACGCTGCGGACCGCTTGGCGTCCTGTCTTTGACATCTCGGAGTGAACAGGGTAGTATGGTGGCAGCGGCTACTTGAGCGGCTTCCACGATGGGGAATGGCGATGAAGCAACTCCTCACAGCCATCATCGAGCGCGAGGGGGACGGCTACGTGGCGCTCTGTCCCGAACTCGACGTCGCCAGCCAAGGCGATTCTGTGGAGGAAGCGCGGCGGAACCTGCGGGAGGCCATCGAACTGTTCTTCGAATGCGCCTCTCCCGGCGAGATCAAGCGGCGCCTCACCGGCGAAGTCTACGTCACCAACGTCGAGGTCAGCGTTGGGTAAGCTGCGCCTGCTCTCCGGCAAAGAGGTTTGCGCCATCCTCGCGCGACATGGGTTCACCGAGGTGCGCCGGCGCGGCAGCCACGTCGTCATGCAGCGGAGGCTCGCCACGGGAACCATCACTGTCCCCGTGCCAGACCACAGAGAAGTGAAGCTCGGAACTCTCCGCTCCATCATTCGTCAGTCCGAACTCCCCCGAGCGGATTTCGAGTCCGTCTGACCCTGGTACCCGTCGCATCCTCTTGTAAGGAGAAGGCTGTGAGGAGATGGGCGAGTTGTCTTGCGGCGGCTGCCACCGTTCTGTCCCTGGCAGCATGGGCGGGGGAAGACCCGTTCCTCACCTACATCAAGTCGGCCCCCGAGTTCAAGCCGGTCCGCCAGGACCCCAAGATGCTCATCGGGCGGTGGGACACGTGGATTTACATGCCCTGGCGCTTCCAGTGGGGCATCGGCACGGGCGATGAGGGCGGACAGTTCAGCAGGGACTACGGCTTCAACGGCGGCTTCACGGACCACGGCGACCGGAGCGTCCTGCCCTGGCTCGAAAAGTGGAACCTGCGGTTCTACAACGACCACACGGCCGGCAAGGGCTACCTGTTTCTCAATCCCACCAACTGGAAGGCGAGCCAGAAGGACGGCCGGGCGCTCCGCTTCGGCGGTGGCGGCCCCCGTCCGCTCGATGACGCGATGCTCGAAAAGCTCAAGGCCATGATCACGCAGCGCGTCAACGGCCTCAAGGGCAGCCCCATGCGCGCCGCCTACGCGCTCGACGACGAAATCTCCTGGTGCTCATTCGTCAAGCCCATCGCCTGGCGCATCCACGACAACGACAGCGACTACGAGAAGTGGCTGGCGCGCTACACGGGCGACCCGACGGCGAAGGCGCAATACGTGACGGGCGACTTCGCCCTCGCCCAGCTCGGCAAGCCACTCGGACAGCTCGACTTCTCCCCCTTCCTCGACCGCATGACCTACAACGACAGCTACTGGGCGGTGTTCCTGCGCAAGCTCGTCGAGGCGTCCAACGCCGCCGACCCCGACACCCCCTGCGGCTTCGTGGGCGGCCAGAGCCCCAACCTCTACGGCGGCTACGACTACGCCAAGCTGATGAAGAACATCCAGTTCCTGGAGTCCTACAACATCGGCTCCTCCTCGGCCATCATCCGCTCGTTCAATCCCGCCAACGCCATGCCCATCGTGACCACCCACTTCCACAACGACAAGCGAGGCACGGCGAACGACATCTGGCAGACCTGGTACTACTTCGCCCACGGCAACCGCGGCATGATCGGCTGGGTGGAGGGCTGGTTCGACAAGGAGAAGAAGCCGCGCCCCTGGCTCAAGGACTACGCCCCCACCAACAAGGAGGTCGGCGGCGTCCAGGGCAAGAAGCTCGTCGGCGCCCGCTGGCTCCACGACGGCGTGGGCATCTACTACTCCCACCCCAGCATCCAGGTGTCCTGGTGCCTCGACATCGAGCCGCACGGCGGCACCTGGATCAACCGCAACGGCGACTGCCGCCTGGGCACCTCCCACCTCGTCCGCAAAGCCTGGGAATACCTCATCACCGACAGCGGCCTCCAATACAACTTCATCCCCTACGACGAGGTCGTCGTCAACGGCGTCCCGAAGGAATACAAGGTCCTCATCCTCCCCGCCTGCTACGCCCTGAGCGACATCGAGGCGCAGCGGTTCCGCGACTTCGTCGAGGCCGGCGGCACCCTCATCGCCGACTTCGCCCCCGGCCTCTTCGACCACCGCGGCAAGGGCCGCTCCAAGGGAGCTTTGGATGACCTCTTCGGCGTCAAGCACGACGGCACGGAGACCAAGAAGGACTTCTTCGGCGGAAAGCTCTGGGTCGAGACCGACCAGGACCGCGGCTTCACCTACAAGAACTACCGCGAGCTCCTCGACACCGTGCCGTGCAAGACCGAGGACATGTGCGCCATCGCCGAGACCAGGCTCCGAACCCACACGATCAAGCGGGTCGGCAAGGGCACCGCCGTCCTCGTCAACCTCTCGCCCCAGCGCTACCTCCAGTACCGCGAGGAAGGCTCGGCCAGCGACCAGCACCGCAACGTCTTCATGCAGTATACCCTCAGCGGCGGAGCGAAGCCCTGGGTCCGCGTCACTGGCCCCGACGGCGCGCGCCCGCGCAACTGCGAAGCCACCTACTGGTGGCACCCCGAGGCCAAGCGCACTTACGTCTTCGTCCTTCAGAACGCCGAGGTCACGAGCAGCGACATAGGCGGCGGTGGCGTCGAGGGTTTGACCTCCAAGAAGCACCCCATCACCATCACCCTCCCCGCCCCCGTCAAGGACCTCACCGACGAGCGCACCGGCAAGAAGCTCGGCGACGCGGCCACCTTCACCCTCGACCTCAACCCCGTCGAGGCCGCCTTCTTCAGCTTCGCGGGCGAGGCGCCGAAGTAGCTATTGCGCCCTTACAGGGCTTGACGTGGTTGGCCGCCGTTCTCCCAGGGCGTTGCCCTGGGCTTTACCATTTCGCTCCTTCGGAGCTTCAGAAGGGCAAGCCCTCGAGAAGGTGTTCGTTCCTCTTCTCCCGAAGCCCCGCAGGGGCGGAATGGGATAGCCCAGGGCAACGCCCTGGGAAACGGATGGCCCCGACCAGTGAAGCCCCGCGGGGGCGGAATGGGATAGCCCAGGGCAACGCCCTGGGAAAAGGGCCGCCCCAACCGATGAAGCCCTGAAAGGGCGGGATGGGATAGCCCAGGGCAACGCCCTGGGAAACGGATGGCCCCGACCAGTGAAGCCCCGCAGGGGCGGAATGGGATAGCCCAGGGCAACGCCCTGGGAAAAGGGCCGCCCCAACCGATGAAGCCCTGAAAGGGCGGGATGGGATAGCCCAGGGCAACGCCCTGGGAGGGCTAGGCGAGGCGGGCGCGCTTGCGGAAGAACCACTCGACGCCCGCCAGGGCGACGATGAGGACCAGGAGGGGCCAGGAGTTCCAGAGGGACCACTGGCGTCGGTCGGGCAGGACGAGGCTGGGGGTGCCGAGGGCGGCAAGGGCGTCGGCGGCGTGGGCGGGGTCGGCCACCTGGCCGCCGGTGAGGGTGGCGATGCGTTCGAGGAGGCCGCGGTTGGCGGCTAGCTCGACCTGCTCCTGGGGGACGGACGGCTCGATGAAGAAGTCGGCGGCCACCTTGTCCGCGCCCTCGGAGGCGAGGAGCCCCTTGGCGGCGGGGGCATCGAGCTCAACCCGGTAGGTGCCGCCGTCGAGCTTGCCGAGGTCGGCGCTGTAGAGGCCCAGGGAGCCCTTCACGTAGTCCATCTTGCGGCGGAGGACCGGCCTGTCGGCGAGGAAGACGACGGCGGTGACGTCGTCGCTCTCGACGGGGGTGAAGTCGGCCTGGGTGATCTTGGCACGGACGCGGACGGGCTGGTCTGGGGAGTAGCGGGGTCGGTCGGTGCCGAGCTTGACGAGGTTGGTGCCTGCGGGGAGCTTGTCGGCGGTGGCCCAACGGAGCACCTGGCCCCAGAAGCGGTGGTGGTGGGTGTCGCCCACGCGGTAGCGGAGGCGCCAGGTGTGGTCGGTGGCGACGAAGAGGACGCGGCCCAGGGCGGCGTTGTGGGTGACGAGGAGGGCGCGCTCGCGGACGTATTGCTCGCGCTGGCGGATGATCTCGTCCGACTGGCCTTTGGCCGGCACAGCCGTGGGCGGCTGTGCCACAGGCTCAACCCTCATGAAGTCGGGCGGCTGGGGCGGCATGGCGTAGGCGAGGACGAGTGCGCCCGGCTTCGTGGCCGCGATTGGGTGGCGCCAGTGGAGGTCGGGCAGCGAGGCCCAAGCCTCGAGGTTCTCGGGCGGGTCAACCTTCAGCCGGGTGATCACGTGGTCGCGGCCTTCGGGGGTGAGCTCGATGCGGAACCGCTCGTCGGGCGAGGCGACGTAAGGCTCCGTGGTTTCGTCTGGCTTCACTGTCACGGGCAAGAGGTGGGCCAGTGGGGCGTTGGCGTAGGCGTGGGGCATGTGGCGCGGGCCGGCGATGACGATGAGGATGCCCGCGCGGTCTTCGACGAACTTCCTGAGGGCCTTCTGCTCCGGCTCGCGGAGGAGGTCGGGCTCGACGTCGCCGAGGACAATGACGTCGAACTTCATCCACTCGGCTTCGTTTTCGGGGAGCGCGGTGGCCTCGGGCTCGTCCTTGGGCCGGGCGGCGGAGGCGCAGACGCGGCGGCGGGGGGGCTGGCCGGGGATTTCGTCCGGGTGCAGCACCACGTATTGGAGCTTCACCGTCTTGTCGCGGCTTGCGAAGAGGTTCTTGAGGTAGCGGAACTCCCAGCGCGGGCGGCCCTCGACCACGAGGAGGCGGGTCTGGTCGTCGGTCACGCTGACGGAGAGGGGGCGCTCGTTGTTCGTGGGCAGGACCTCGCCCTCGATATCCTCCACCTTCACGCGGTAGGCGTGGAGGCCGGTCTCCTTCGGCTCGTCGGCGAGCTGGACGCGGGTGCGGAGCCTGTCGCTCTCCACCCGCACCTCTTCGGAGTCCACCGGCGTGTCGCGGTCGTAGAGGGTCACGCGGACGGTCTTGCCCGCGAGGCCATCGAGCTTCAGCTCGGCGTTGATGTAGAGTTTGTCCTTGGTGTAGACGGTTTCGGGCGCTTCGAGGCCGATGACCGCGGCGTCAATGGTCGGCCTGGCCCCGCCGCCGAAGACGACGGATGAGATGGGCACCTGCTGGAGGCCGATGCGGCGGGCAAGCGGCTCCACGGGAGTTGCCGCGTTGTGCTGCCCGTCGGTCAGCAGCAGGATGCCGGCCAGGCGGTCGGCGGGCACCTCGCCCATGACCTTCTCGATGGCCCCTGCGATATCGGTCTTCTGCTGCTCGGGGGGCAGCGCAGCCGCGCCCATCGCGCTCGTCTTCGCGTCTTTCTTTGGCTTCTCCGCTGGCTGCGGGCGAGCGGGAGCGGTCTCCCGCAGCCCCTCGGCCGGGTTCACCTCAGTCGGTTTGGCGGCGAAGGTGTAGAGCTTCAGTCCGTATCTGGCCGCCAGGTTCCCCAAGATGCCGCTGCGCGGGGCATGGGGACCCGGCTCCTGCGCGGCGCGGCGGAGGAGGTCCTGTGCCAGGGCGGAGCGCTCCTTGAGGGCCAGGGCGTCAATCTTCGCCCGCTGCTCGGCGGGAAGCGAGTTGTAGAAGGCTTCGTCCAGGGCGTCGCCCAGGGCGGTCGCGCGCTTGACCAGGCCGCTGTCGGGCTGCTGGTCCTGCTTTGCGAGCGCGAGGGCCTCGGCGGCGCGGCGAAGGAGGGCCAGCACGGGCTCGGGGTCGCGCGCCACCATGGGCAGCCGGCTGGCCGCGAGGAGCTCCTGAGCCTGAACGATGGGACCGTGGACGTCGCTCGTGAGGTGCTCGCGGAGGCGCGTGATGGCCGACACGGTGCGAGGGTCGAGGGGGAGCTTGCCCTTGAGCGGCTCGGCGAGGAGCTCGAGGTGTCCGGCCACGGCCTTGGCGAGGCGCTCGAGGCAGTCGGCGGTCGTCTTGCGGCGGCCTTCGAGGAGGCGCTGGCGGGCCTCAGGCTTGGCCTCGCGGAGCGAGGCGAGCCAATCGGCCTCGTCGCCGAGCGCCTTGCGCGCGTCGCGGAGGCTCTGGACCATGCCCTCGACTCGCCAGGGCCTGGCGGGCGCGTCGGGCGCGAGGAGCTCGGCGAGGCGGAGCTTTTCGGCGGCGGTGAGCTGCTTGTCGGGCACGTGCATCGAGGCCGAGTCGTCCACAAGCACCGCCACGAAGCGCTGAAGGGTCTTCGTGAGGTCGAGCGAGCGGACCGGCTGTGCGAGCATGACGACGACGAGGAGCGCCATCGCCACGCGGAGCGCGGCGAGAGCGAAGCCCGTGCGGCGCGGCACGATTCGCCGCTCGAGGGCGTAGAGGAGCAGCACCAGCTCGGCCACGAGCGAGCCGCCGAGCGCGATTGGCCAGACCGCCCAGTTCGTGGCCAGCACCACCACCCGCTGGGCAAGGTCGAAGGCGGCCAGGAGCGCGAGGAAGCCGGCGAGCGGCCCCGCGGCGAGCAACAGCCCCTTTCGCCACCGCGCGCCGCCCCGCCGCCGCAGAGCGTGGACCCCCACCCATGCCGCCACCAGCGCCGCCACGAGCAGCACCGCCGCTGAGGTCGGCAAGTGGAAAGGCAGGATCGCGTGTTGCGCGGCAGACGGCGTCAAGGGTGTGCTACCTCATGTGCTCGTGCGGAGACGGCTGCTCCGGTGGCAGTGACCCAAGGGACGACAGGGACCCCAGGGACCACAGGGACCCCAGGGACCAGAGGGACCCCAGGGACGTGAGCATCGCGCGCGGTGATCGGTTCACTGGTGTCCCTGTGGTCCCTGTGGTCCTTGTGGTCCTTGTGGTCCCTTGGATATCCGTTTTCTACCCCCGCGGCGCCTGGTGGGCCGCGGGCTGGGTTGTGCTGCTCGGAACCGCGAGCAGTTGCCGGGCCCGGTCGCGGAAGGTTTGGACGTCCACGACCTCGGAGCCGAAGACGACGGTTGGCGCGGCGCCGAGGCGGCGCTGGATGGCGATCCAGCGCGCGATGGCGCTCTCGCCCAGGAGCGCGAGGAGGGCGCCGATGATGGAGTATTTCCAGAGCTCTTCGCCCGCGATGCCGCCCGTGGCCTCGGCCGCCGCCTCGTCGGTGCGCTCGGTCTCGAAGAGCACAAGCTTCTGCTCCTCCAGCGAGCGCCTGGGCAGGGCCATGTCCGCACTCGTCAGGGCGTCGAGCGAGCTCTCCTCGATGCGGCTGAGTGCGACGAATGGGATGCCCTTGCCCTCAGAGCCTTCGGGCGCGAAGTCCTTGGCAAGCCCGGGCGGCAGCACGAGGGTGTAAAGCCCAGGCTCGTGGGTCTCGGCGAAGCTCGCGCGGAGCGCCCCGCTGTCCTGGACCAGCTTGGCCGGGCAGCGGCGCTGGGAGGGGGTGACGACTTCCGCGGCGTCGCCCGCAGGCTCCGCGGGGCCGATGGCGGCGGCGGACGGGTAGAGCTGGCCCTGCGGCACGATCTCGCGGCGCTGGTGGGCGCTCGACCAGTAGAGCTTCGCCAGCGCGTCGCCGGTGTCCTCGAAGACCTCCATCTTGATCGGGCAGCGGCGGCCGGCCACCAGCGGCACCGAGGCGAAATACTCAGTCGGGTTCTGGCCCCGCCAGGCGTCCACCAGCAGCTTGCCGTCCACCCACAGCCGCACGCCGTCGTCAGCCAGGACGTGGAAGGTGGTCTCCTCGGAGAAGCGCGGCACGACCGAGCCGGTCCAGCGGACCGAGAAGCCGTCGGCGGACACGGTTGGGGCGGGGCGTGCCTTGCCCCACTCGAAGTTGACGGTGGGGTCGGTGCGTGCGTCGCGCAACTGCTCGAAGTTCTTGCCGTTGAAGTATTCGGCGCGCAGTCCGCCGCCCGGTGCGGCGCCGGCGGCGCCGCGGCCGTGGAGCTCGAGCGTGACCTCCGTGCCGGGCGTGACGTTCGGCTCCAGCATCATGGGCGAGGCGAGGTAGTAGATGGCCTCGTGGAGCATTGGGACGAAGCTCTTGAGAGCGGGGAGGTTGCTGCCCGCGGGGTCGAGGGACGTGGCGGCGAGGAGGACGTAGCCCTTTCCGAGCTTGCGCTCGACGAGGAACGGCTCGCCCGTGGCGAGGCGGCCGCCCACGCGAACGTCCGAGTCGCGCTCGTCGGCGTCGAGCTTCCAGTAGGACTTCACCAGCGCGAGCGCGGCGTCGGACGAGCGGGCGTCGGAGAGGAGCTGGAGCGCCGGGTGGCTGAAGCTGCGTGGCTCGAGGCGGGCGGGGGTCTCGTGCACGTCGCGCCGCTCGACCAGGCTGGCGGGGGCGACCGGCTCGGCGGAGGCCGTGGCCCAGGCGTTGTAGAAGGTCGGCTTGGCGCGCGGGCCGGGGGCGATGAGCAGCCCGCCGCCCGCCTGCACGAAGCTCACCAGCCCGCTAGCCACGGAAGGGGGAAGCTCGGCCACGTTGGCCAGCACGACCACCGCGTGGCCGCGGAAGCTCTTGACCGCGCCAAGCTCCGGGGCGGGCAGCACGTTCGGCTCCACGAGGAAGCGCACCTCTTCGATGTCCTTGATTTCGGCGCCGTCCTTGCCCTTCGCCTCCTCGGGCGGGAGGTCCTCGGGCACGTCCACCTCGGTCGGCTCGTCCTCTTCTGGGTCGCCGCGCGGGGTGAGGGCGAGCTCGATGAAGGCCGCGGCGCCGCCAAGCGGCGAGGGCGACGGCACGCCGTCAACCACCAGCACCGAGAGCTTGTCAATCACCGTGAGGACGCGGTCGGCCGCGTTGTCGGCGGCGAGGTCGTCCTGGAGGACGATTCGCGCTGAGACGAGGCGCGGCCCGGGGCGCTCGAAGCGGTGGTCGAAGCGGGCGGTCTCGGCGGCGCGTGGCGCGATGTCGGTCGCGAACTTCTCGCTCGCCACCCGCACGCCGTCCACGCTCAGCTCCACCGCCTGGGGACGGAGCGGCATCGTGCCGGTGTTGGCGACCTTGACGTTTATCTTGACCGTGCGATCGGTGCCGACCACCTTTCGGGAGAAGGCGATGTCGGCGACGGCGGCGTTGCGGAAGAGCTTGGGCAGGCTGAGCCTGCGGCAGATTATCTCGGGCGGCGACTTCATCCCCCTCAGCCCCTCGGCCAGGAAGCGCCAGCGGGCCTCCGAGCGGGTGTCCCACCCCACGTTTTGCCCGTCGGTGATGAGGACGATCTTCTTCGTGACGTTGTGCCCTTCGGCGAGTGAGCCTGCGGCGGCGTTGAGGGCCTCGAGGACGCTCATCGTGCCGCCGATGGGGGCGAGGCTTTCGAGGGCGGCGGCCAGTTCGCGCCTGTCGGCGGTCGGCGTGGCGATGGCCGCACGCGGCACGGGGCCGGCGAGCCAGAGGCTCACTGCGTCGCCAGGCTTGCACGCCGCGATGATCGCGCGGGCGTCCTCGACGGCGCGGGCGAAGTTCGTCTTCCCCTCGACGTTGAGGGTCATGGACATCGAGGCGTCGAGGAGGAGCGCCACGTCGCGTTCGCCGCGGCCGCGGGCGAGCTTGAGGGCCTGCCACACCTGCTCGACGCCCGAGGCCGTGGCCGCGATGGCGCCGAGGACGAGCGCCGCGAGGAGCATGCCCCAACGCGCCCGCCGATGGTGCCACATCGCCGTCGCCACGCCGAGCGAAATGGCCGCGCCCAGGAACGCCGGCAGCGCAATCGCCCACGGCACCCGCGAGCGGCTGGGCAGGAACGGCATCGCCATCGCCATCACCACAAAGGCCACCAGCAAGCAGCGAAGGGTGAGGAGAATGACCTCCTCGACCAGGATGCGGCGGTTCTGGGAGGTGAGCGACGCGAGAAGGAACCGCATCGCCCCCCAATCGAGAATCTTCGCCCGGCTGCGGTTGAGCAGGTGGATCAGGATCGGCACGAGGAGGGCAATGAGGCCGATCAGCATGAGAGCGTTATTGAACTTCATCGGGCATCATTCCTGATGCGTGACGCGTGACGCGTGATAAGAGAAAGAAACCGCTCTGCTCCTTCTCGGGTCACGCGTCACGGGTCATTTGACCAAACTCCTGCGCCGCGCGAGGTACGTGACAAGGGCCACATCGAAATCGCGGCGGGTGGTCATGGGCACGTAATCAACGTTCATCTGCCCGCAGCCGCGCTCGATGCCGACGATGAAACGCCGAACCTCGTCGAGGTACGCGGCGCGGATGGAGCGGGGGTCGAGCTGGACCTTCTGGCCCGCGACCTCGAGGTCGCGGAAGAGGCTCCAGCGGTCGAAGGGGAAGCTGAACTCCTCCTCGGCCATGATGTGGAGGACGATGACCTCGTGCTTGCGGTAGCGGAAGTGGTGGAGGGCCTTCACCATCTCGTCGGGGTCGTCGAAGAGGTCGGAGATGATGATGATCAACCCGCGGCGGTGGATGCGCTCGGCGATGTCGTGGAAGATCGGCGGCAGCGAGGTTTCGTCGCCAGGTGTCGTCCTGTCAAGCTCCTCCAGGATCGAGCGGAGGTGGCTTGAGCGGCTGCGGGGCGGTATGTAGCGGCGAATCTTCGTGTCGAACGTCACCAGCCCGACGGCGTCCTGCTGGTGGATCATCAGGTGGGCGAGGCTGGCGGCGAGGAACTGGCCGTATTCGAACTTGCTCAGGCGCTCCCCGTGGCGGCGGGCGGCCGAGTCGCCCGTGTACTTCATCGAGCCCGAGGCGTCGAGGAGGATGACCGAGCGGAGGTTGGTCTCCTCGATGTAGCGCTTGATGTAATAGCGGTCGCTTTTGGCGTAGACCCGCCAGTCGAGGTCGCCGGGGTCGTCGCCAGGGACGTATTCGCGGTGGTCGGCGAACTCGACGGAGAAGCCGCGGTAGGGGCTGCGGTGGCGCCCCGCGACGAAGCCCTCGACGACCCCGCGGGCGATCATCTCCATGCGCCCGATCTTTGAGAGGGCGTCGGGGTCAAGCAAGCGCATATATCGGGGGGCACTGGTTGGCTCGGCCATTGTGTTCCTGCGGCGTTGCGAGCGGTTGGGTCGAGGGAATCGATTGAATCGAATCAACCGATTCACTCGATCGGATCGGTCGAATCGGCTAGCGGCCCACGGCTACAGGCTCTTCCACCCTGGGCTGAATCTCGGCCAGCAGGCGCTCGACCACCTGGTCGGCCTTGATGCCGGCGGCCTCGGCGTTGAAGGTGGTGATGACGCGGTGGCGCAGGACGGGGAGTGCCATGGCCCGCACGTCCTCGGTGGTGGCGTGGTAGCGGCCGTGGAGGATGGCTCTGGCCTTGGCGGCGAGCATCATGTAGATGCTGGCGCGCGGGCCGGCGCCCCACTGGACAAGTTCGTTGATGAAGCCGGGCGCCTCGGGCCGGTTGGGCCGGGTGGCGCGGGCCAGGTCGCGCGCGTACTGGAACACGTGCTCCGCCGCGGGCACCCGCCGCACGATCTGCTGGAGCTTCACGATCTCCTCGCCCGTCAGGGCTATCGCGAGGTCCGCCTCGTAGGTGCCCGTGACCATCTTCATGATGTCTATCTCTTCCTGGGCCGACGGGTAGTCCACCAGCACCATGAACATGAAGCGGTCGAGCTGGGCCTCGGGGAGCGGATACGTGCCCTCCTGCTCGATAGGGTTCTGCGTGGCCAGGACGAAGAAGGGGTCGGGCAGGTGGTAGTCCTGCTCGCCCACCGTGACCATGCGCTCCTGCATGGCCTCCAGGAGGGCGGCCTGTGTCTTCGGGGGGGTTCGGTTGATCTCGTCGGCGAGGATCATGTTTGCGAATAGCGGCCCGCGGACGAAGCGGAAGACCCGCCGCCCAGTCGTCCGGTCCTCCTCGAGCACGTCGGTGCCCGTGATGTCGCTCGGCATGAGGTCGGGCGTGAACTGGATCCGCTTGAACGTCAGGTGCAGCACGCGGGCGATGGTGCTCACCAGCAGGGTCTTGGCCAGCCCCGGCACGCCCACGAGGAGCCCGTGGCCGCGGCAGAAGACCGCCACGAGGACCTGCTCGATGACGCCCTTCTGGCCGACGATGACGCGTGAGATTTGCTCCGTGAGCTTCTCGTAGGCCGCGTTGAGGGCCTTCACCATCTGGATGTCTTCGCCGTCAATCGCGGCCACCGCCGCTTCGGGCGACAGGGCTTCGGGCTCAGATGCCACGGAATCGCCTCCTTCAGGGTAGTGGGCGAAAGGGAGCTGAGGATGAATGGATGAGTGGATGGGTGGATGGGTGCCAGAGAAGAACGCGAAGGCCGCGGCCCTCTGCCGGTCTTCCATCCATCCACTCATCCATTCATCCAACCATCCTCTCCCGAATATACGGATACCGCCTGGGAAGTCAAACCCCTCCGCCGCCCGGTTCGGCCCGGTCCTGCCTCCTCTTACACAACGTTACTCGCTCTGACAAGTGCTTACACGCGCCACGGCTCTCGCATCGCGCGGTCGCGCATGCGGTTGGCCGCGTCGTCGCCCACGAACTCCTCCCTCGCGGGGTCGAAGGCGAGCTTGCGGCCGAGCATCCAGGCCGTGGCCGCGGCGTGGCAGGCGATGTGGCTCGACCGCATCACGCGGCTGTTGGCCGCAGGGAACGCCCGTGTCTTCACGCAGTCCAGGAAGTTCCGCGTGTGCGGGGAGGCGTCGAGGCCGGAGGCCCGCGCCCAGGCCGCGAACTCGGCCTTGAGGGCATCAACGCGGGACGGGGACGTCCCGCCCACAGACGCCCCGCCCACCGCCATGCCGCCGCTGTCGCCCACCTCGATCCAGGCCTCGTCGCCCACGAAGCGGACGGGGCAGGTGCCCAGCTCGGTGCGGTAGTGGGGCGAGCGGTCGCCGAACGGCTGCCGCAGGAAGTCGATGGCCAGCTTCACGCCGTTGGCGTAGCGGGCCGTGATGTTGTGCTCGGAGGGGACGAACTCGACGGGGGCCGTGCCGTCGGCGCCGTTGGCCCACTGGCAGAGGTCCACCGTGTGGGCACACCAGTCGAGGAGCGTGGCGCCGGAGTCGAAGTCATCGTGGCCGCGCCAGCCGCCGCGGACGTATTCCTGGTTGTACGGCCGCCAGGGCGAGGGGCCGAGCCAGAGGTCCCAGTCGCACTCGTCCTTGGGCGGCTCGGGCTGGGCGGGCAGGAAGTCGTGGCGGTTGCGGGGGTAGTAGGAGGAGGCGTGGAGGGTGTGGAGCTTGCCGAGCTTGCCGGTGCGGGCGAGGTGGACGGCGAACTGGAAGTTGGGGACGCTTCGGCGCTGTGTGCCGGCCTGGAACACGCGGCCGCAGCGGCGCACCGTGTCGTCGAGGGCCTGGCACAGGCCGATGGTGATGCCGCAGGGCTTCTCGCTGTAGACGTCCTTGCCCGCCCTGGCCGCCAGGATCGAGGCGAGGGCGTGCCAGTGGTCGCCCGTGGCGATGAGCACGCAATCAACGTCGGGGCGGGCCAGCAACTCGAA
>VGYW01000071.1 GCA_016872875.1 Planctomycetota bacterium
TTTCCTGAAACATGCCTCCCCGTTTCCCGGCTCACGACCATCCCTGGCCAAGAGACGCCGCGAGGCGGGATAGGGAGTGCGCACACTTGACACAAGATTTGATCGAGAATCGTGAATACCTATTTAGGCCCGCGCTTCTCGCCGACCTCGCCCGCACCAGCGCCCACGACCTGACGGCCTACGACTGGGACAGCTACACTGACTTCGCGGACAAGAGCTATGGGCCAAGGGGGACGAAGAGATGAGCAATAACCACCACATGACGCGGGAGGAATGGCAAGACCTGGTTGTGCTGGCCAGTATTCCACTCAGGAGACTGAACCTGGCCAATCTGCCGGTGGCCACGGCGTCAGCTTGCATTGTTGCCTACCGGGGAATCAGGTTCCTACTGACGGCTGCGCACGCAACGCAAGACCAGGGGAACTGGGCCATTGAGACCCGAGTTACAGATCGCCTATCCACTGAACTCTATCTGATAGGGCCGATGACATTTATCCGCCGCGGGAGCCTACACGGCTCCATCGAGCCGGTCGACTTGGCATTCGCCATAGTCCCGGAGCATGTCCGGCCTCTGATGCAGCGTGTTCTTGAGAATGGGACAATTGAATGCGAGATCCCTCGTGTGATTCTGGCAACCGATCTGGCTGTTGAGCCAGATACCGTGAGACGGTACGGCTTCTCGGGCATCAATAGGTTTCAGGAACGCGGGATCGACCTGTTGGGCCAGCTCACGCTTGAAATGGATATGCGGTTTGTCGGAACCGAGAACGGAGTCCACGCCTTTGAACTGGCACATGAGCACCCGGGGCACGACGCGTACCGTGGCTGTAGTGGAGCGCCTATTATCGATGATCTGGGAGAACCTGTCGCAATCGTGGTCCATGGCTGCATCCAGAGACGGACCATCTTCGGAACACCAGTCGCCCGGTACCGCGTTGCCCTTGACGCAGAGCTCGCCAGTCTAGGTCGGGGAATGGGGAGCGGGTAGGGCATCAGGACCTGTGCGCCGAGGCAGGAGCGCCTTGCATGAAGAGACAATATGATCTGAGCAAGATGAAGTGGCGGCGGAACCCGTACATCGGCCGCCTGAAGCAACAGGTGACGATTCGACTGCGGCGCGACACGGTTCGGTACTTCAAGGAGTTGGCCCTCGAGACCGGGATGAAGTACCAGAACCTGATTGACCTCTACCTGGCCGATTGCGTCGAGAAGGGCCGGCGCCCCGCGGTGTCCTGGGAGGCCCCGGCCGGAACCTTGCGCACGTAGCCCCAGTAGTCCTTGCCGATTCGGCATCGTACGACGCAGGAACAAGACCGCCTGAAGGCGGGACTACATGCCTGGGAATCCTGGCATGTAGTTCCGCCTTCAGGCGGTCTTCGCTTGCAGCGAGCCGAACCGCCGAAGGCGATTCAGCGGGTCAGCTCGATCAGCCCTGCGTTCTGGACATCCCAGCTATAGCCGCCGGTGCCGCGCCACATGAGCCAGGCGGGGGCCGCGGTCTTGCGGACGGTGAGGTTGAACTCCAGGCGAGTGTGCTTCGCAGGGTCTATGCCGAAGGCGGCGAAGGGGATGAGGTACTCGGCGGTCCAGCGGTCCTTGCCTTCGATCTTGGCGCTGAACTTGACGGCTTCGCCGGCCTTCTTGGCGAGGGCCTCGGGCGCGCCGGCCTCGGTGCTCGACTCGAAGTGGCCGTTTGGGAAGCCGCGCAGGACGTAGATCGGCGCGGCCTTGCCCACTTCGGGGTTCCGAATCGCCACCTCGACCGCGTCGTCCTGGCCCCAGGTCGAGCCGGGGCGCAAGGGCTTCTTCGGGTCAACCGCGTTGTCAATGGCCACACGAAGCGTCGCGCCGTCACAGGTCAGTTCGGCGGTGCTGAGTGGACCGAGCTTCTCGCCCTGAATCCCCTGCTCAATGAGGATCTTTGTGGGGAGATTGGCGACGGTGGGCGGGCCTTTGGGCACGCGCGGCTTGGGGGCGGGCGGCTCGGGCATGGGGCGGACGGCGTGCTCGACGGGCCATGAGGCGCGATTCGCGTCGGGGTGGAGGCCGATCTTGTCGAGCGGGATGGGCTGGAAGCCGAGCTTCCAGGCGGGGGAGGACGTGGACAGTTGGAAGTCCTGCGCGGTCGGGCGAGCCGACCGTGGCACGCCGCGGACGAAGAGGGGGTCGGCGTCGGTCAGGTTGTCTTTCATCGCCACGTAGGGCTTGGCGCGGCCATCCACGTCGTTCCAGCGCTCGCCGACGAAGATGTTGCGCTCGACGACGTTGCCCTTGGGGGCGAACGGCTCGTCGTCCAGGATGTTCACGAGCTTGGGCCAGCGGGTGCTGTAGGGCGGCTCCTTGAAGCGGATGCCGAGGTGGGTGCCCTTCTCGCGGCCCTCCTTCACCCACTCCTCGGCGTGGTACTTCGCCCAGCCGAGGGCGCGGGAGTCAATGTGGAGCGCCCGCGGGCAGTCCACGAAGATGTTGTTCGCCACGGTGCAGTCGCGTCCGCCGCCGATGAAGGCGGCCATCGTGACCTTGTAGAAGACGTTGCCCACGATGTCGGTGCCGCAGAACATGTCGTCGAGGTAGACGCCGACGCACCCGCGCCCCTGGAAGCCGCTGATGTGGTGGAGGTAGTTGTGGCGGACCACCGTGCCGCGCATGGTCCAGTCGCGGCCGGCGTACATCGCCCCCGCGTCGTTCGATTCGTGGCAGACGGAGTGGATTTCGTTGAACTCGATGGCGTGGTCGTTTCCGCCGAACATGACGGCCATGTGGGGGGCGTTGTGGATGAGGTTGTGGCGGGCGGCGTTGCCGACGCCGCCGAGGTGGATGCCGGCCTTGTACATGCGGCTCCAGCGGCCGTAGTGGTGGATGTGGTTGTTCTCGGCGGCGAGGCGGGCGGGGGTGAGGGCCTTGCGGTCGCCGCCCTGGAGGATGATGCCGCCCTCGCCCACGCCGTAGATGTCGCAGCCCACGACGCCGCTGTCGGCCGCCCCCTCGATCTTTGCAGCGTAGCCGCCGAGATTGCGAAGAGTGCAGCCGGCGAGCCGCACGTGGGCGCCGCCCTGGGCCGTCACAGCGGTGCCGCGGCAGTTCTCGAAAACGAGACCTCGGATGGCGACGTGCGAGGCGTCCTTCATCGTGATGAGCGACTGCGCGACGGAGACGACGGCCCGCCCCTTCTCGACGGGCGAGGGGGGCCAGAAGTAGAGGATGCCTGTCCCGCGGTCGAGGCACCACTCGCCCGGCTGATCGATCTCGCTGATGAGGTTGAAGGCGTAGAACCACTGGCCGACCCGGTAGCCGTAGCCGTGGTAAGGCGGCTTGACCGCGATGATACGCTTCTCGGTGTCAACCGCCTCCACGGCCTGCCGCTGGTCGGACCAGTCCCAGAACCAGTAGCCGTGGAGCCAGATGTCCCGCTCTCCCGCCCAGCGCTTCGGGCGGTCGCCATCGTACATGAACTTGCCGGCCTTCGAGCCTTTGGTCCCGCGGACGTTCACGGTGTCTGGCTCGACGAGGCCCGTGATCTTGACGAAGCCCTCGTTAGGCCAGCGGGCGATTTGCATGGGTTGGCCGTTGAAGAACAGCTCGAGCCCCCCGCCGCCCGGGGAGCCGAAGTCGGTGATACCCAGCGCCTGTAGGTCGGCCTGGACGATCTTCCCCCGCGCCGCTGGTTCGAGGCGTTCGAGCACGGCCTTGTCGTCCACAGGCGTCCAGCCCGCCACCGCCCTTCCACCCACCAGGCGCACCTCTTCGCCCTTCCTCGCTCGGTAGACGACGGGCGAGTCTTGACTGCCCGAGTCCTCGGCTGACAGGTCCAAGGGCTTGGCGCGCTCGTAGACGCCCCCCGCAAGCTCGACGGCGATGCCGCCCTTCGGCAGGTCACCCGCCTTCTTCAGCCCGCGGACTTCGTCGCGGGCGCGCTCCAGCGTGGCGAAGGCCTTCGCGCGGGTGCCAGGATTGGCGTCGGAGCCGTCCGGCGCAACGTGCAGCGTGACCCCAGGGCCAGGCATGGCGCTCTCCTCGATCCTGGCGCACGACACGGCCAGGGCCGTAGCGGCGGAGATGAGAAGGTCCCTCATTTGGCTTCCCCCTTGAGACAGTGGAGCTTGCCGTCGAGGGTGGCGGCATAGAGGCGGCCGGAGGCGGCGATGAGGCCGTCGTGGACGGGTGGGGAGGCGAGCTTGAGCTCGGCGAGCTTCGCGCCATCGTGGGCGGCGACGGCCCAGAGGAGGCCGCCCTTGCTGCCGGCAGTTGTGGGCGGGACGTCCCCGTCCCGCGATTCGCGGCGTGGGGACACGCCGCCCACAGATCCGTCGCCCCCAGCCGAAACGTCGGGCGGGCCGGCGATGAAGAGGGTCTTGTCGGCCAGAACCATCGCCCTGACGAGGAGCGGGACGGGTTGGGTCCAGCGGGTCTCGATGCGTGGCTGGGCCGGCTGCCCCTTGGCCTTCGCCTTGGGGGCCTTACCCTTGTCGAGGTCGGACTCTGTCTTCGCGGCGGGCGCCTCGCCGGGGCGGATGACCTTGGGCTCGCGGGCGCAGGCGAAGAGGCGGTGTGTGGCCTTGCCGAGGCCCACGTGGCTGCCATCGAGGCCATAGCGGTCGCGGCCGTAGCCGTAGACGGAGTTGGCGTCGAAGACCAGGATTCGGCCCGCGGGGGCCTGGTTGCCTGCGACGATCCAGCCGCTCCAGCCGCTCTCCATTCTTGCAGCGAGCAGCCAGTAGGTGCGGTGCCACCAGGAGTCGTCCACGAAGCCCGCGGAGCTGAAGAGGTGGCGGGCGCCGGTGGGCTGCTCGGCCAGGGAGCGGTCGAGGCGCACGTGGCGCATGAAGAGCGACGTGCCGTCGCTTGAGAGGACGTCGGGGAGCGCGCCGGGCATGTCGAAGCCACGAATCGTCGCTTGCGGCTCCTCGCCCGTCTTGGGGTCGCGGCTGGAAAGGGTCTTCTCGGCGAGGAGCTTGCCTGTCTTCGCGTCGAGGCGGCAGAGGCGGATGCCGCCGTCGAGGAACGAGGAGCGGCCGGCGGCGAAGGAGGCGACGCCGTCCTCCACTAGCACGGAGCCGTGGACTGGCCAGATGGATTCGATCTGGTCGTAGGCCACAGTGCGGAGGTCGTGGGGTGCGGCGCGGAAGCGCCAGGCGAGCGCGCCGTCGGAGGTGCGGAGGGCATAGACGTAGCCGTCGGCAGAGCCGAAGAGCGCGAGGCCGCCGGCGATGGTGGGCGGGCCATCCACCCGCCCGCCCGCCGTGAAGCTCCAGAGCGGCTTGCCGCTGTCGGCGTGGACGCAGTGAACAGCATGAACATCAGTGGACGCGACGAAGACACGCCCATCGGCAACGACGGGCGGGGCGAGGCGCCCACCCAGAGCCGCTTCCCAGGCCGGCTTCAGCTCGCCCGGCACGGTGGATGGCGTCGAGCCGCTTCGGGCGGCATCGTGCCGATACGTCGGCCACTCGCCTGCTCTGTCGTCTGTCATCTGTCGTCTGTCGTCTGCCCCGTAGGCGGGGCCGCGCTCGAGGCGCTCGCCGCCTGGCCGCAGCGCGCTGCGCGTCGCAGAGAGGGCGTTGAAGCCGGTGAGCTTGGCCTGGATGTAGCAGGCGCAGGCGTGGTGCGGGGCGTAGAGGAGGCCGTTGGCGGGGACGATTCCGTACTGGCAGGCGCCGCGGACCCAGTGGTGCGGGGTGAGCGCGCCCGTGGCGGTGTCGAGGAACTCGACGCCGGCGCGTCCGAGGAGGAGGTAGCGTCCGGTTGCCTTGTTGCGGTAGCAGCGGTGGTGGAACATGCCGACGGTCCACTGCGTGGGGTCGGGCTCGCGCTTGAGCTTGGCTTCGCCCGTGGCGGGGTCGCGGGCGGCCGTTATCCCGGGGTCTTTGTTATTCACCAGGTCGCCGGTCCAGACTCGCCCGCCGGCCACCAGGAGGTCGGCGGGGGCGTTGTAGCACTCGCGGCAGGTGGTCCGCCACAGCTCCTTGCCCGTTTCTGCGGAGAGGGCGATCAGTTCGCCGACGGGCGCCATGCCGCCTCTGCTGGAGACGGTGCGCTGGAGGCCCTTGGGGTCGGGCTCCTCCTTGGCCTTCGGCGATGGGGCGGGGCGGCCGCGGTCGGCGGAGTAGACGATGCCGCCGTGGACGACGAGGGTGGGGGCCGACCAGGCGGGCCTGGCGAGGGGCGTGGGGCGCGGCGTGCGCCACAGCTCGCGGCCCGAGGCGGCGTCGAGGCACACGACCGCGCTCGTGCTCTGGTAGAAGACCTTGTCGCCGGCAGCCGCAAGGGTCATGGGCATGAGGCCGCCGAGCTCAGCGTCGGGCTTCCTCCAGAGCCCCTCGCCCGTTTCGGCCTTGAGCGCGAGGAGGTGCTTCGCTGGCTCAGCTTTCTCGTGCTCGGGCCAGAAGAGCCATTCGCCCACTTGTTTGCCTGGCTCGGCGGCGTGCTTCGCATCCGTCTCGGCCACGGCGAGGAGGAGCGTGCCCTCGTGCCACAGAATCTCGCGGGTGCCTTCGGTGCCCTCATAGGTCTTGAGGGTCTCGCCCGTCGCGGCGTCGAGGGCAGTGACCGGCTTCCCATAGCCGAGGGTCACAAACACCCTGTCGCCGATGGCGACGAGTCGGCGGGAGAGCTCGGGCGGGCCGCTTCGGAAGCCGCGAAGGTGGTTCTCCCACGGCCCGATGGGGCGCTTCCAGAGGAGAACGCCGTTGAAGGCGTCGCGGGCCACGAGGAACCAGGCGGGGGGGAGGGCGACAGCGGCGATCGGCCCCTCATCAATGATGGCGAAGATGCGTCCGCCGCTGGTGACCACGGCGCTGGTGCTGGAGAGCTGGTCGTGGCTTCGCGCCCAGCGTGGCCCGCTCACCCACTGAAGGTGCCGGGGCGGCCCCACAAGAGCATCGTTCGCCACCGCGTTGTTGCTCGCGTCGTGGAGGGCGTGGGTCCACTCGTCAATCTCCTTCGGGCGCGGCTTCACCGTCTTCTTGCCGCCGATGAGCGCCACGCCGTTGGGCGCCAGCACGCGCAGGATTTCCTCGTTCGGCACTCGGCACTCGCCACTCGCCACTATCAGGTTCACCAGGTTGTCGGTGTATGGGAGGGCGAGGCTCCGGCCGAGCCGCTCGATGGCCGCCTTGCCATAGAGTCCGAGGGAGCGGACGTGGGCGCGGGCCTTCTCCACGTTTGTGGGGTCGGGGTCGAGGCCGTGGACAATGTAGGCGGGGCGTCCCTGCCCCGCGAGTGCGGCGGTGAGCGTGCCGTTGCCGCAGCCGAGGTGGACGATGAGGCCGCCCTTCACCCCCGTGGCGTCGAGGATGTCGCGTGCCGAGGGCTCGGCGGCGCTCGCGGCGGCCGCGGCTGCGAGGAGCAGGGCACTCGCGCGAAGGCTCATTTCGCGTCTCCTTTGCCGAGGCAGATAACGCTGCCGCCGAGGGTGCTCATGAAGAGCCGCCCGTTCGCGGCGGCCAAGCCGTCGAAGACGGGGACGGCGCCGAGCTTGAGCTCGGCGAGCTTCTTGCCGTCGGCGGCGGCGACGGCCCAGAGCACACCCCCCTCGGCGCCGCCGAGCGCGGCCGCCTGGCGCGCCAGGAGCTTCTGCGCGGCCTCCTGGCCGAAGGCGCCGAGCGACGCCGCCTCGTCCACCACGTCGGGCGGGCCGGCGATGAACAGCGTGGCGTCGGCCAGCACCATCGCGCGGACGAGGACTGGGACATCCGTGGTGAAGTCGGTTGCGATGCGGGTCTGGGGTGCGGCGGCGACGCCCTTCTTGGCGGCCTTGGCCTTGGCTTTGGGCTCGCCGCCCTGGCGGACGAGCTCCGGCTGCTTCGCGGAGGCGAAGAGCTGGTACTCCATCGGGGTGGTCCAGCGGTAGTACTGCGGCTTGCGGGCGTAGCCGTAGACCCTTGCGTCGTCGAAGACGAGCGGGCGGCCTGCGGGCGCGGCGTGGCCGGCCTGGTAGTAGCCGCCCGCGCCCGACTTCCAGACGCGCCCGAACACCCAGTAGGAGCGGTGCCACCAGTCGTCGTCGAGGAAGCCGGTTGGGGAGAACAGGTGCGGCCCCTCGCCCCGCTGGGCCGAGACGGGGAGATTGGGCGCCTCGAGCTCCTGGCGAACCCCCTGCGGCGTGAAGCGCTGCGAGCGCATGTAGACGTACTTCGCGTCGCACGAGAGCACGTCGGGCAGCGCGACGGCCATGTTGAGCCCCTGCATCACGGCCTGGAGGTTCCTGCCCGAGGCCGGATCGCGGTCGTCGAGGACGTGTTCGGCGACGAGCGCGCCGGTGGCGGGGTTGAGGCGGACCAGGCGCAGGCCGCCGTCGAGGAACATCGAGCGCCCGGCCACGCACCAGAGCTCGGCTGTGGGCGGCGTGTCCTCACGCCGCGGTTCGCGGGACGGGGACGTCCCGCCCACAACCAGCACGCTGCCGTGGACGGGCCAGAGGGATTCGAGCTGCTCGAAGGCGCACATTCGGCGGTCGAGGGGCGCGGCTCGGAAGCGCCAGGCGAGCGCCCCGTCGGAAGCGCGCAGGCAATAGACGCAGCCGTCGGCCGACCCGAAGAGCACCTGCCCGTGCCAGAGGGTGGGGGGCGAATCCACGCGCCCGCCCGCGGTGAAGGCCCAGAGCGGCTTGCCCGACGCGGCGTCGAGGGCGTGGACGCTGTGGTCGTCAATCGAGGCGACCAGGAGCTTGCCGTCCGCGACGGTGAGGGCGGAGAGGCGGCCGCCGAGCTTGGCCTCCCACGCCTGCTTCAGCTCGTGGGGGACGGCGGCCTTGGTGGCGCCGCTGCGGGCAGGGTCGTGGCGGTAGGTAGGCCAATCTTCGCCATTTCGGACTTCGGATTTCGGATTTCGGATTTCAGAGAAGGCGGGGCCGCGCTCGAGGCGCTCGCCCCCCTCGCCCCCCGTCCCCCGCCCCTCGTCCCCCGCCCCTCGTCCCTCGCCCCTCTGCGGCGCCAGGGCGTGGAAGCCGTAGAGCTTCGCCTCGAGGTAGCAGGCGCAGGGGTGCGGCGCGTTGTAGACCATGCCGTTCGCTGGCAGGATGCCGTAGAGGCAGGCGCCGCGCACCCAGTGGTGGCACTCCCAGTGCCCAGTCGTGGGGTCCACGAACTCGATGCCGGTGCGCGAGGTCAGGAGATACTTGTCCGTGGCCTTCGAGCGGTAGCAGCGGTGGTGGAACCAGTGGGTCTTGACGTCGGGCAGGAACCGCTTCTTGACCTCGCCCGTCTTGAGGTCGCGGCCGATCATCTCGCCGGAGTCGGTCCCCTGGGCGATTGCGGGCAGCCACACGAGGCCGCCGACGGCCAAGGCGTCCTGCGCCGTGCGGTGGCCGGAGGGCGGGTGGGTGGCGTTCCAGAGCTCTTTGCCGTCGGCGAGTGAGAGTGCGTGGATGACGTTGCCTGGCGTGGCGAAGCCGCGGGCGTCGGCGGCCTTGCCGCCGCCCGAGAAGAGCGCAACGTCCTGGCAGAGGACGAGCGTTGGGGCGAAGCTGGTGGGGAGCGGCCGGCGCCAGGCGAGCGGGGCCGAGCGCCAGAGCGGCTCACCCGTCCGCCGGTCGAGGGCTACGACGCCCTGGCCGTCGTGGAAGACCACGCGGCGGGCGTCGGCGCACAGCGAGAACAGCAGGACGCACGGCTGCGGCGTGCTCCAGAGGGTCTTGCCGGTCTTGGGGTCGCAGGCCACGAGGCGCCGCGGCCCCTCCGGCCAGGCATAGCTGTAGTCCTTCGGCTCGGGCGGCTGGCGGAACGGCTTGTCGTTGGCCACCGCGAAAAGCACGCCGTCGTGGACGATCAGCTCCTCCGCGCCCGCCGTCCCCTCGCAGGTGTGGAGCGTGTGGCCGGTCGCGGCGTCGAGGACGCTCACGGGGGCCTCGAGGCCGAGGGTCACGTAGACGCGGTCGCCGATGGCGACGAGTCGGCGGGTGAGCTGTGCCGGGCCGCTTTTGAGGCGGAACATCTGGGTGTGCCAGTGCTCGATCGGGCGCTCCCAGAGCACCGTGCCGTTGAAGGCGTCGCGCGCCGTGAGGCGCCAGACGGATGGGAGCTGGATGGCCTGCGGCGAGGCGTGGTCGAAGATGTAGAAGATGCGCCCGCTCGCGGCGGCCATGGCGCTCGCGCCCGACATGTGGTCGTGGTGGCGCGAGTAGCGCGGCCCGGCCAGCCACTGGAAGTGCCGCGGCGGGCCAACCGCCACGTCGCGCGAGACCGCGTTGTTGCTCGCGTCGTAGAGGTAGTGCGTCCAGTCGTCCGTCTCCTTCGGCCGCGGCTTGACTGTTCTCTTGCCGCCGACGAGTGCCACGCCGTTGGGCGCCAGCACGCGCAGAATCTCTTCACTCCGCACTCCACACTCCGCAGTCGCCACTATCAAGTTCACCAGGTTGTCCACATACGGCAGCCTGTCGCTGGCCCAGACCTCGGCAGTGACCTTGCCATAGAGGTTCAGGGAGCGGACGTGCGCGCGAGCCTTCTCCACGTTGGCCGGGTCGGGGTCGAGGCCGTGGACGGTGTAGGCGGGGCGTCCCTGCCCCGCGAGCGCGGCGGTGAGCGTGCCGTTGCCGCAGCCGAGGTGGACGATGAGGCCGCCCCGAATGCCGACGGCGTCCAGAATCTCGCGGGCCTGCCGCCACTCGGGCGCGTCGCCGGCAGCGGCCAGCGCCGCGACGAGGGCCAAAGCGCCAAACGTCCTCATTGCTTCTCTCCTGCAAGGCACACCAGGCTGCCGTCTTCGAGTGCGGCGAAGAGCCGGCCGGCGGCGGCGATCAGGCCGTCGAAGACCGGCGACGCGTCCAGCGCCTGTTCGGCCAGCTTCTTGCCATCCTTGGCCGAGACTGCGACGAGACGCGCGCCCCTCCGCCCCTCGAAGGCGGCGTAGGGGTCCTTCGAGTCGAGCTCGTCGGGCGGGCCGGCCGCGAAGAGCGTCTCGCCCGCCTTCACCATCGCGCGAATCCGCACGGGGAGCCAGAGGGTCCACAGCGGCGGCTCGGCGCGCGTGTAGCCGATCATCTTGTCGAGGCCGAAGGCCGGGCTGTCGAGCCGCCGCGGGCCTTCGCGCCGCCCGAACTCCGATTGCGGCAGCCAGGCGATGGGCCTCCGCGCGCCCTCCTCGCCCACGATCTGCGGCTCCGTCGTGTTCTTGTCAGCGAACAGCAGGTAGCCCTCCCTGCCGGGGAAGAACATCGTGCTGTGGACGTTTCGGCGGTGGAACACCTTCACGGCGTAAGTGTTCTGTTCATCCACGACGAGGAGTTGTCCGCTCTTGGGGGCCTGGTTGGCGAGCTGGAAGCCGGGCCAACGCTTAGCATACATCCAGAAGGTGCGGTTGTACCAGGAGCCATCGAGCAGCCCAGCGGTCGAGAAGACGTGGAGGCCGACGTCGGCTTCGCCCTTGCTCGACAGGACCTTTGGCTCCTGCTCCTGAAGCGAGGGCGTGAGGCGCTTCTGGCGCATGTAGATGGCGTCACCCTCGCTCACCAGCACGTCGGCGTTGGCGCCCCGGATGTAGAACGACACGTCGCGGGGCACGGTCTTGCCGCCGTCGGGCCAAGGCCCACAGAGGGTGGTCTGGTGGAGCACCTTGCCAGTCGCAGGCTCCAGTCCGTAGAGGCGGATTCCGCCGTCGAGATAGGTCGAGCGCCCGGCGGCGGCGTAGGCGACCCCCTCGCGCACAAGCACGCTGCCGTAGACAGGCCAGACGGATTCGAGCTGGTCGAAGCAGGCGATGCGGCGGTCGGCCGGCGCCGCCAGGAAGCGCCAGGCGAGCGCGCCATCGCTGGCGCGGAGGCAGTAGACCCAGCCGTCCGCGCTCCCGAACAGCACGAGGCCGCCGTGAACGGTCGGCGGCGAATCAATGCGCCCGCCCGCCGTGTAACTCCAAACGGGCTTGCCATCGCCCACGCCGAGGCAGTGGACGGTGTGGGCATCAATGGAGGCGATGAAGAGGTGCCCCTCGGCAACGACGGGCTGGGTGAGCCGGCCGCCCAGGCTGGCTTTCCAGGCCGGCTTCAGCTCGGCGGGCACGGCGGACGGCGTGGCGCCGTGGCGGGCGGGGTCGTGGCGATAGGTCGGCCAGTCAGCGGCATTCTCGATTTTCGATTCTCGGTTTTGGATTGCAGAAAAGGCTGGCCCGCGCTCCAGCCGCTCGGCTCCCTCGCCCCCCGCCCCTCGCCCCTCGTCCCTCCGCTCGGCGGCGAGGGCGGCGAGGCCGAGGAGCTTGGCGCCGGGCTGGCAGAAGCACTGGTCGGGCGGCACGTAGAGCAGCCCGTTGGCCGGCACCATGCCGAGCATGCAGGCGCCGCGGACGAAGTTGTTCTGGGCGTGATTCGCCCCCTCGAGGTCGAGGAACTCGGCGCCCTCCATCGAGCTGATGACGTAGCGGCTCGTCGCTTTGTTGCGGTAGCAGCGGTGGTGGTGCTCGGGGCTGATGATGCCCTCAGCAAACACCCGCTTCCGCTCCTCGCCCGTCCGCAGGTCGTGGCCGACGGCGAGGGCGTTGGCGCCCTTTCGCGACGGGGTCTGCTTCTCGTCGGCGCACGCCATGCCCAACCAGATGACCCCGTTGATGACGAACATGTCCTCGCCGCCCAGGCTGTTGCCGAGGACCACGTTCTTCTGCCACATCGGCTTGCCGTTGGCCCCGTCGTAGGCCTCGAGTGTGCCGCGTCCGAGGACGAGTACGACGCCGGCGGTGGCGAGGAGGGTCTTGGCCGCCTTCTCCTTCGGCTCGGCCTGCCAGACCTCCTTGCCGGTCTGGAGGTCCAGGCAATCGAGGCCCTTAGCCGTCTGAAACACCACGCGGCCCTGGTCAACGGCGAGCGCCAGGCCCCGCAGGGGCGGGATGGCCTTGCGCCAGAGCGGCTTGGCCGTTGCGCCGTGGACGGCGCTCAGTGCGCCGCCAGGCTCGTCAGGGGCTTTGCCCTTCGGCCTGGGCTGGTCTGGACGGATCTCCTGCGAGTAGACGACGGCGATGCCGTCGGCGGCCACGATCTGGCGGACGGGCGCGGTCTCGGCCACGGTCGCGAGCGTCTCGCCCGTCGCCGCGTCGAGGATGCTCAGCGGCGCGCGGTAGTCGAGCGTTGCGTAGAGCCGCTCGCCGTCCACCACGAGCCGGCGCTGGGCCTCGGCGGGCACGGCGGTCCGCGCGCCGGTGATGGCCGTCCAATCCTTGTCCTGGAACCTCGCGGCGGCCCACTGGGGCCAGCCCCAGGCTCCGAGTGGCCGCCGCCAGAGGAGCTTGCCGTTGAAGGCGTCGCGGCAGAAGAGCGCCCAGCGCTCGGGCAGCCGCTGGTCCGTGATGCCGATCAGCCCTTCATCGAGGATGTAGAAGACGCGTCCGCCGCCGCACACCATCGCCTGGAAGCCGGACGGCGTCTCGTGGCTCCGCAGCCACAGCGGGGCGGCCATCCAGCGGAGCGACCGCGGCGGCCCAACCTGCGTGTCGGCGGCCACCGCGTTGTTCCCCGCATCGTGCAGGAAGTGGGTCCACTCGTCAATCTCCTTCGGCCGCGGCTTCACCGTCTTCGTCCACTTGTCCCCCTCGCGCACGCAGGCCACGCCGCCGGGCGCCAGAACCCGCTGGACTTCCTCACTCGGCACTCGGCACTCGCCACTCGCCACCAGGAGATTCACCAAGTTGTCCACATATGGGAGGGCGAGGCTCCGGCCGAGCCGCTCGACGGCCACCTTGCCATAGAGTCCGAGCGAGCGGACGTGCGCCCGGGCCTTCTCCGCGTTCGCCGGGTCGGGGTCTAGGCCGTGGACGAAGAAGCTGTGGGCGGGGCGTCCCTGCCCCGCGAGGGCGGCGGTGAGCTTGCCGTCGCCGCAGCCGATGTGGACGATGAGCCCGCCCTTCACCCCCGCGGCGGCCAGGATTTCGCGCGCCTGGGCAGCAGCGTCCGCCTCCGCCCCTGACCCGCCCCGGCAGAGAAACCCAAGGCACGCCGCTATGGCTGCCGACCTCTTCACCATGCTCGAATCCCTCGCCTCCCGACGAACTGCCCGATGAAAACCCGCCTTCCATTGCAGTTTACAGAAGAACCCAGGCGTTGTCCAGGCTTGATCGCGGCGTGCGCGGGGGCTAGAATGTGGCGCTGGCTGCCAGCACGACTTTCAGAAAGGAGAAGGCGCGATGACGTCGGCATTGCGTTGTCTGGCCGTTGCCCTTGCCCTCTCGTCTGCCAGCGGACTGTGTGGCGAAGCGGGCGAATGGCAGGACCTCATCAAGGGGGAAGGCATGGAGGGGTGGAAGAAGCCCACCGGCGAGTGGACACAGGTTGGCGAGGCCGCCAAAGACCCCGCGAATGAGAAGCTGATCGCGACGAAGGAAGGCAAGGGCACGCTGGTCAACGGCGCGAAGGGGCGGACCTCTAACCTCTTCACGGAGGCCGAGTTCGGCGACATCGAGGCCCACATCGAGTTCATGGTCCCGAAGGGCTCGAACTCGGGCATCTACTTCGCGGGCCGCTACGAGATCCAGGTCTACGACAGCTTCGGCGTGGCGAAGGCGCCCTATCCTGGAATCGAGTGCGGCGGCATCTACGAACGGTGGGACGCGAAGCGCAAGCCGCAGGGCTTCGAGGGGCACTCCCCGCGCGTCAACGCCAGCAAGCCGCCGGGCGAGTGGCAGGCCTTCGACGTCGTCTTCATCGCCCCCAGGTTCGACAAGGACGGGACGAAGACGGCCAACGCGAAGTTCGTCAAGGTCGTCCACAACGGCCAAGTCGTCCACGACAACGTCGAGCTGACCGGCCCGACGCGCGCCGCGGCGTTCAACGACGAGAAGGCAACGGGGCCGCTGATGTTCCAGGGCGACCACGGCCCGGTCGCCTACCGCAATCTGCGGGTGCGGCCGCTCCCGGAGTCCGCGGCGAAGTGACGAGGCACTACCTGCGGGGCCGCGGCGGCGGAGGGCGGTGATACCAGTGGGGCGGACGGTGGTGATGATGGTGGTCCCACACTGACCAGTGGAACCCGAAGAACACCGGGGGCCACCAAGGGTCGTAGTAGGCCACAGGCGCGGGGTAGGGGACATAGGCCGGCGGCGGATAGGGCGCGAGAACTGGCGGCGGCGCCACAACCACCGGCGCCGGCGGCGGGCCATACCCGAACAGCGAGTCGAAGAACACCACGCTATCATCGCACCACAACGCGCATCCCGGCAAGGCCGACGCCAGCATGGCCACGAGGCCGAGACACACGGCTCGCATAGGCCAGGACATGCCAAGCTCTCCTTCTGTCAGCGGGCCACCGGGTGCCCGGCGGGGCCTCTGCATGGTCTCCCTCTGTACTCCTTGACGAAACGGGCGCGGCGGGTATTCACTTGTCCGCCAGGAGCGACTTGAGCGCCCGATAGTCGGTCTTGCCCGTTCCCAGGACGGGTATCGAGTCCAGCCGGACCACCCGCCTGATGTTGTGAAGTGGCGAGAGGCCGGCGTCTCTGAGCCGCCTGTTCACGGCCTCGCGCTCGAGCTCCTTCGTCGTGAAGAGCACGAGCTCAGGATCCGCCTCGCTTGCCGTCGCTTCCACCGCCAACGTCGGAGCGTCCTCGGCGGGGCCTGGCCCGAGCGAAGTCGAGGGCTCGGTGAACTGGTCCTTGAGGAGCGACTCGATGGCAGGCAGGGAGATCATCTCGCCGCCCCGCTTGACGAAGCGCTTGAGCCGCCCACGGAACGTCAGCACCCCGTCGGCGTCCTCGCTCACGATGTCGCCGGTGCGATACCACGTCCTGCCTGCGATCTCGACGAATGGCGATGGGCCATCGTAGTTCAGGTAGCCGGCGAAGACGGACGGCCCGCGGACAAGGAGGAGGCCCGTGGCCGGCGGCTCGAGGAGCCGCCCCGTCTCGGGGTCCACGAGGAGCCGCTCGAGCGCGGGGAGCAACTTGCCGATGGCGCCTCGCTTCGGGGCATGCGGCTCGTTGAGCGTGATGAGAGGCGAGCACTCCGTCGTGCCGTAAGCCTCCATGAGGGTCGCCCTTGGGCAGCGCTGCGCGAAGCCGTCGTAGACCTGCTCCGGGCACTTCTCCGCCCCGGTGATGGCCAGGCGGAGCGAGGCCAGTTCCCCGGGCACGGCCGACCTGAGGATGCCGCGGAGGAACGTCGGCGTAGCGGTGAGAACGGTCACTCTGTATGCCTCGATCAGCCGGGCCAGCACTGCGCCCTCCGTCGGGTTGGGATGATAAACCGTTCGCAGCCCGAAACACAGGGCCGGCAGCATCGTGATGGTGATGCCGAAGGCATGGAACGGCGGCGGGAACCCCACGAGGCGCTCATTCTCGCTCAGGGGCAGCAATTGGAACACGCCGCGCAGGTTCTCCAGCATGTTCGCGTGGGTGAGCGGCACGGCCTTGGGAGCGGCCTCGGAGCCGCTGGTGAAGAGAACGACGGCCGTCTGTGAAGCCCTTGCGCCGTCGAGGCTTCGCCAGCTCAGGCGGCTCTTGAGGAACGCCTTGAGCCTGGCGATGGCCCCGATCCCCTTCGCCAGGTCTTCGAGGTAGACGAACCGGTCCTTGAGGGATGAGAAGTCGCTCCCCTGCGCCTGGAGTCGGGTCACGAGCGCCCTCGCGGTGAGGATGCGTCGGACGCCCACCAGGTCGAGCGACTGGAGTACGCCGCGGGCACCGAGGGTCCAGTTCACCATCACCGGCGTCTTGCCAGAAAACAAGGCGGCAAGGAAAGTCACGCCGGCGGCCACGGAGGCGGGGAGCATGATCCCCAGTCGCTCGCCTTCGAGCTTCTCGAGCTCGGGCTTGAGGACGAGAACGGCGAGGACGATGTCCCGATACGACCTCGCGCCGCGCGCCTGGTCCGCGATGATGAGCCTTCCGGGCGCTCGACGGGCCTGGCCCAGGAACATCTCGGTGATGGTCGCCGCCTCGGAAGGACGGACCCGAGGGTTGCCTGGCACCTCGTCGAACCAGCGAGCTGGGACCGGGGCCAGGTGAGCGAACTCCGACGTGGCGACCTCGCCGCAAGCTGCGAGCAACACGTCACTCACGGTCTGCACGGCGTCAGCATCCCCTTGCGGATAACCGAACTCCGCTTCCACCCAAGCCAGGAGTTCGGTGCGGGCGAGGCTGTCGAGACCCAGGTCGCGAGCGAGGTGTTCGTCGTCTCGGATCTCGGCCCTCCCGGCGAGTTCAGCGAGGTGCTTGAGGACGGTCTCACGTGTCGTGCGGGGCACGGAGCGCAGGTCGCCGCTGAAGCGCGTAGCGTCCGGCTCGGGGAGCTCGACCCTCCCGCTCCGTTCCCAGATGGTGTAGGGGACGTAGCTGTTGCGGTCGGCATCCGCGTTGTAGAACTCTTCGAGATAGCGGTTCAGCTCGTCGCGCGAGGCGCCGCGAGGGAAGTCCTCGGGCTCCGCAAACTCAATCGTCACGTCGCGTCGCGGGGCGAAGAACAAGCCGCTCAGCAGGACGCCGAGGGCGCCCTTCCTCAGCGTTTGGCCCACGGATGGCGGCCGGCCCTTTGCCCACGAGAAGCTGCTCCCCCACAGGCCCCTCATGCGGACGAGCACCACCCTCGCACCGGGGGTGCCCCGCAGCAGGGTCTCCACCCCGCTGTTTCCCCTGAGGTCCTCAACGCACGAGTGTTTCAGGTGGCCAGCCGGGTAGAAGACGAAGTTATCGCCGCAGTTGACCAGTCGCGCCGCCTCGGCGAGGGCACGGCCTATCGCCTCGCGCACCTGCCGGCCGTAGAGCGCAATCGAGGGCATCGGCAAGACACCGAGCCGCCGGGCCAGCCAGCGGATGAAGAAGCGATCGATCTGGTCTTGGTCTCCCACGGCCCTCGGTCGGAACCGCTTGTGCAGCAAAGTGACAAGGATGATCGGGTCTATCAGTGCCGGGTGGTTGGGCAGGAAGATGATGCCTCGCGTCCCCCGTGCCGCGACCTCCTCCAGCCCTCTGACCCGCACGCGATAGCGCAGCCAGAGCAGGAACCTAGCCAGGCAGCGTAAAAGGAACTCCACCATCGCCTCGCCTCCGGCACATCCAGCCGCCCCTCAGTATACCACAGCTTCGCCTGGCCGCAAGCAGCCAGTCTCGAGAGTGCCACTCGTGTGCCTCATACAGTGGCACTCTCGAGGGCAGCCTGGCGGGGGCCTTCCCCTGAACGGCGGCCTCACTGGGCATGCACAGCGATGAAGGCGACGCAGTGCGCGGGCAGGGTGCAGGTGAGGGCGTCCGGGGCCACGTTCAGCGTCAGCGGCGAAATCACCTCCTCCTCGCGGTCAACGAAGGGGTGGGCAAGGGGGTCGCTGTGGGTCAGGACGGACGCGGTGGCCTTGCCCGCGGCGAAGCCGCGGAGGACGACGCGGCAGGGCTGCGGCTTGTCCCACGAGCCATTCACTATCGCGATGTAAAGTGTTTTGCCATCGTCACTTAGGGTGGCGATGGCGGGGGTGAGTGGACCAGTGACCTCCACCCTGCCGACCCGCCCTGCGTGGAACGGGGCCTGGCCATCAAGGACCACCACCCACTGCCCGATGTGGCGGTTGAAGTGGTAGTAGAGCCAATAGAGCATCGAGCGCTTGCCAGGGGCCTCCTGGGCCAGAAAACCAAAGCCGGGGGAGTTGAGGCGGGTGAACATTTCCCAGGAGCTTGCGCCGCGAAGAATGTCCTCGCGGGTGTAGTAGATGAGCCTCACTGCGCGGTGTAAGGTGCCATAGATATTAGCGTTACGATTCACGTAGTCGGCCTTCTCGTCCTTGGGGCCGCGGCTGTGCATGCCCCATTCGGTGTCGAGCTGGCCCACCTCACGGCCTGGATTGCACTTCCGGATAAGGGCATCCAACTTGTGGATTTCCAATAACTTATGGTAGTTGGCGGAGAGGACGATGTCCTCGAACCGCCAGCGGTTCACGTCGGCGAAGCAATAGTGGTGCCCGACGACGAAGTTGTAGTGCCCCGCCGCCTTCTGAAGGAGGTAGCTGCACCAAGTGGGGCTTGAGGGGTTCACGGGAAGCCCTATCTGCCCGTCTGGCTGGACTTTACGCACCGCGGCGCTCACGGCGAGGAAGTGGTCGAGGTAGGCGTCGGGGGTCCTGAACACCTGGCCCGAGCGGCCGAGGTAGGGCTCGTTGGCGACCTCCCAGTGGCGGAACTTGTAGCCGCGGGCGAGGGAGTGTCTGGCGGCCTGAGCCCAGGTCTCGGGCGGCAGCTTGCTCGTCGCGCCCTGCGTCTCAAGTTCAAGCACCGTAAGCTCTTGTGGAATCTCGACGCGCTTCAGGAGCGCGGCTGCCTTGTCGAGGGCGGCTTCGAGGCCGAACGGCTCGTCCCCCACGGCGTACAAGCGGGTCATGGGCAGCCGCATCTCCCTGATCGCCTGCTCCAGCTCGGGGCGGAGCACATACTCGCCCTCTTTCGAGTAAGGGACACGGGACCAGCCGGCCACCCTGTGGAATGAGACGCCGCCGGCGAGGCGTGTGGCGGGCCGGACTCGCTTCGAGGCATCCACCACAAGCTCCACCCGCTCGCCAGGCTTGAGCCTGTGCTCGATTGGCGGCGCGGTGATGCTCTCGATGGGGATCAGCCGCTCCTTGCGGGGACTTGGCCGCTCGCTGACCACCACGTCGTCAATCCAAAGCGTTCGCTCCTCTTGACTTACGCTCGTGGCCTTGAACGTCAGGAGCAGGAGCCGCGTGCGGTCGGCGAAGAAGTCCCAACCCTCGTGAACCTCGAACCTGAACTCCTTCCACTCCGGCCCGACCTCGATGGGGTGAAAGCCCGGGGAGGGGGCGTCCACATAGGGGCTGATGCTCTCGTAAGCGTCGAAGCCGAAAGCACTTCCGCCGAGCTTGTCGGCCCGCGCCCAGAAGCCCACCGCGTAGGCCATCCCCGGCCTCGTGCGAACCGGGTGCTCTGGGGATGAGACGATGTAGCCCGCGGTGTTGGCGGGGTGGTGGATTCGGAAGCAGGCCCTGCCCCCGTGTGGGTTCGCCGTGTCGCGAGTGAAGTTCTTGGGGTCCTTATACTTAGACGCGCCCCACATCGTCCAGCCGGGCGGCGGGCTTTGGGGCGAGTCCTCCTCGAAGTCCCCGTTCCGCACCAGGTTCTCAGCGGCAAGGGCAGGCACCCCCACGGACAGGAGAAGGAGCCAGCGCGGGGCCAACCACGCGGCCCAACAAACGAGGTGACCGAACCCCCGGTGCCTCGCTTTCTTGCTCCCGACGGGAGCGTAGTGGGCAGCCGGCGGCTTCAGCCGCCGGACCCCGGCGCCCGAACCAGCGAAGTCCCGAAGGGACGGCAGAGCGGGGGCCAGGAGCCCCTTCCCGCCGGCCTCTGCCGTCCCTTCGGGACTGGGCCGTCGGTGCGCCCCGATCCGGCGGCTGAAGCCGCCGGCTACCCACTCGCGTCCCTTCGGGACTAAAGGAGAGGACCGCGAGGAGGTTTCTCCTTCCTCTACGGCAGGGGAGTGTACTACGGACTCATGCATGGCACAGCCTCCGCGGGAGAGGGGATTCCGTGAGAAGGAGCTCGTGAAGGAGCCATTGGTGGAGGCTGTCACGGACCGCGCGATGGGCGGGCGAGGCCCAGAGGTTGTGGAGCTGGCCGGGGTCATCCTGGAGGTCGAATAGCTCGCCATAAGTCTGGCCGGAATATACGGTTAGCTGATGGCGCTCGGTCACGAGGGTTCGGAGGCGAAGGCCGAGGTAGTCTTCGTCGTTCTCAACGACAAGGGCTTCGCGGAGCGAGGGCTGTTCGCCTCGGAGCACGGGCGCGAGGGAGAGCCCCGGCCAGGGCTGCGGCATCTGGGGGCATTCGGGCTTGGCGGGCACCAGGCCTTCAGGTATCGGCACCCCGGCCAAGTCGAGAATCGTGGGGGCGAAGTCCAGGTGGCTTGCCAACGCACCACTCGCCACGCCGCTTGCGAAGCGCCCGGGCCACGACCAGATGAAGGGCACCTTCAGAAGGCCATCGAGGTGGAATGGCCCCTTGTTGATGAGCCAGTGATCGCCCATCATGTCGCCGTGGTCGGACATGAACATGACGACCGTGTTCTCCCTAAGTCCTGTGGTATCAAGCACATCGATGATACGGCCGATGTGGAAGTCGAAGAGCGAAATCATGCCATAGGTGAGAGCAATGATCTCGCGGAGTTGTTCGTCGGCCATCTTTGTGGCGTGGACGCGCCCGCTGAGCCAACGGTCGCGCTCGTGGATTTCGCGGAAGTGGGGCGGCAGGCCGTCAAGCTCCCCCTCGCGGCGGGCCGGGAGCTGGATGTCTTTGGGATCGTACATATCGCACCAGGGCGCGGGCGGACAATAGGGATGGTGGGGGTCGGGGAACGAGCACCAGAGGAAGAAGGGCTTTGGCTGCCCGGCCGCCTCTTTGAGGAAGGCAATGGTGCGGTCGGCCACCCAGGCGGAGTGGTGAAGCTCTTGCGGAAGGGCGGACTTCCACGATTGCTCGGCCTTCTGCGGCGTCGGCGTGCCCGACTTCGGCTGAAGCAGCTCGAAGCCATCGGGCCGCTGGCCGTCGAGCCACCGGCGATAGTCGCCCCACATCCAGGAGCCATGGCCGCCCGCGAACTCCACCCCTTCGAGGCCATAGTAGGGCGTGGGGATGGAGGCCACGCGGCCGCCCTCCCACATCGCCTTGCTCTCCGGGAACTCCTGCGGATTCAGCTCCTCGACGGCGCGGCCGTTTGGGGTGCCGAACGTGCGGAGATGGAGCTTCCCGACCGAGTGGGTGCGATAGCCCGCCTGGCGGAGCGCCTCCGTCATCGTGGGAACGGCCGGGTCGAGCGGGATGCCGTTCGTTCGCACCCCGTGGCCGCGGGCGGTGCGACCCGTGAAGAACGTCGCCCGTGCCGGCATGCACAGCGGGTTATTCACGTAGGCCCGCGAGAACCGCACCCCGCTCGCCGCCAGCCGGTCAATCCCTGGCGTCTTCACAACGGGATTCCCCGCGCAGCCCAGATGGTCTGCCCGCTGCTGATCGGTCACGATGCACACGAAGTTCGGCCGGTCAGGCACAGGCTCTCTCCTGGCAACGCACGACGGGAGATTCCAGATTCCACATCACAGATTACAGATTGGTGGCTGAGAAGCAAGGGGCGGATGACCCTGGCCCGGAGAATCTGGAATCTGGAATGTGGAATGTGGGATGATGTGAGGCGCCAGGGGCGCCTCACATCAGGTGGATGCCGAGCTGGCGAAGGGCGGACTCGGCGTCGGGGCCGAGGGCGGCGGCGTTGAGGACGGCAGCCGTGGGGGAGAGGCGGCGGACGATGAGGGGGGCGAGCTCGGGGAGGCAGAGGGCGGCGTCCATTGCCTCGGCGGAGGGGAGCTCGAGGACGTGGAGGGTGCGGATGGCGGCGGGGTGGACGCCGCCGGCCCAGTCGCGGATGGAGTACTCGATGTTTTGCGGAACGGGGGCGCGGGAGTTGGCGCGCAGGGTGGCGAGCACGTCGTCGGGGCTCAGGCCGCGGAGGACGGCGCGCTGGACGCTGTCGCGGGTGATGCGGAGGTGGAGGGTGACTTCGCGCTTGCCGCGGTCGCAGAAGGCGGCAAGGGCGTGAAGGAGGACGGCGTGGCCCTCGTCGGGGAAGAGGATGACCTCGAAGTCGGGGTTGACGAGGATGAGCCGGCCTGCGGGGCTGGGGAACGCCGCGTCGCCCAGGATGGCGGGGACGAGGGGCGAGGCGGCGACGAAGGACTGGCCGCCCTGCCGGGCGATGTCGAGGACGCCTGCGTAGTTGAACGCCTGGAGGAGTGGCTCGCGCGCGGCGGCGGCGAGCGCGCCAACGGTGCTGAGCGCGCGGGGATGGACCCAGGGGACGGCCTGCTTCGCCGACGCTTGCCCCCCACTGCTGAGAAGCTCCAAGAGGAAACGCGAGAGCGTGCGGGCGAGGAAGGCGTTGGTGGGATGCCATGTGCCGGGCGTGGACGCCGCGATGATGCGGCGCGCGACGGCGGCGAGTGATGGGAAGTGGTGGTCTGGGCAGGCGGCCTGGGCGAGGCGAAGAAGGGCGTCGAGGAGCGCTCTGGCCTGCTCGGCGAGGGGGAGGCGCTCCCAGTCCGCGGCGGAGCGGGTGGCGTGGAGGCGTTCGTCGTCGCAACGTTCGAGGAGGGCGAGCTCCTGAGCGGCGGCGAGCTTGTGGCCGAGGAGGGTGTCCTCGTCCATGAAGAAGGTGGAGCGTAGCGCGGTGAGTGGGGCGAGGAGGTTTCGCGCGCCCTTGAGGAGGCGGCCGGCCGACGTGGGCTTCGAGGGGTTGGCACGCAGGAAGTCCACGAGGGCCGTCACGTCGGCCAGGAAGTCCGTGCCGCAGGAGTACACGTGGTCGAAGGAAGGCCCGGCAGGGGAACGAGCGGCGGCGTGGGCTTCGACGAGTTCCTGGTAGAGGACGAGGCAGTCGTGGTCGTCGCCCAGGCCGAGCTCGGTGAGGGAGAGGTGGCCGAGGGTTCCGAGGAGGGCGGCCTCGAGCGACCTGCGCCACTGGGCGGGGTCAGCGGCCTCGATGTCGAGGCCGAGCGAGGGGAAGCGTTCGAGTGGGAGGACGCCGGCGTGGTCGTGGAGGGCGAGGCGGACGGCGCGCTGGGCGGCGGGGTCGGGGAGCGCGGCGATGCGCCGCTCGATTGCCTGGGGTTCGAGGAGTTCGGCGGGGATGGCGGCGTTGGGGCGGCCGGCGAGGCCGAGTCGGGTGCGGAGGCTGAGCATGACCTGGGGCTCGCGGATGTCGAGGTTGAGGGCCTCGGCCAACACGTCGCCGAGCTCCTGTGGCACGGTTGCGCGGAGGCATTCGGCGCCCGCGGCGTCGCGGGTGGTTGCACAGAGGAGGAAGCCGCGACGCGAGAGCTCCTCTACAACGTCCCGCTCGGCCTGCTCGGCCGTGCCCAGAGGTGGCCTGGCGACGCGTCGGAGGAGCGCCGCCACGTTGGCCGTGTAGTCATCCTGGCGCAGGATGGCCTGGAGGAGGTCCTGCGCGGTAGGGCTGAGGGCATTGAAGGCATCACGGGCGCGGTCGGGGGCGAGCATGGCCTGGCGCAGGATGCGGAGGAGCTCGCTCTTGGAGGCGCTCCGCGGCGTGTTGGGCGCCCAGTGCCACTGGAGCACCTGGAGCGTGGCCACGCTGCGCGAGTTGAGGAAGTCGTCGAGCTGCATGAGGCCCACCACAGAAGAAGAAAGAAGAAGGCGTCCACAGATTCACACACATTGGCACAGACAAGAGAAGAGAGCAATCAAGGCCCAGAGGCACTCTTGGGCTTCAGCGGGAATCTCCCCTTTTCTGTATCTGTGCGAAACTGTGTCAATCTGTGGACGGTTCGGTTCTGGGGTCGAGGACCTGGTGTGCGTCGAGGATGCGGTAGGTGTAGCCTTGCTCGGTGAGGAAGAGCTGGCGGTTGGCCGCGAAGTCCTGGTCGCGGCTGTCGCGGGTCACAAGGGAGTAGAAGTGAGCGAGCGAGGCGTCGGACTTTGGGCGCAGGATGCGTCCGAGGCGCTGGGCCTCCTCCTGGCGCGAACCGAAGGTGCCGCTGACCTGAATGGCGACGTTGGCGTCGGGGAGGTCCACCGCGAAGTTGCCGACCTTTGAGACGATGAGGGTCTGGACGCGCCCCGCGCGGAAGTCGTCGTAGAGGCGTTCGCGCTCGCGGTTGGGCGTGGCGCCGGTGATGAGGGGGGCGTGCGTGTCGCGTGCGATGGCCTTGAGCTGGGCGAGGTACTGGCCGATGATGAGCACGCGGTCGCCCGCGTGGCGGGCGAGGAGCTCGCGCAGGAGGGTGAACTTGGCGGGGTTCTCGGAGGCGATGCGGAACTTGTCGCGGTTCGTGGCCAGGGCGTGGCTCATGCGCAGGCCGTCGGGCAGCGGGGCGCGGATTTCGGTGCACTGGGCCGTGGCGATCCAGCCCTGCTTCTCGAGCACCTTCCAGGGCACGTCGCAGCGCTTGGGGCCGATGAGGCTGAAGACGTCGTCCTCATGGTGGTCTTCGCGGACCAACGTGGCGGTGAGGCCGAGCCTGCGGCAGGCCTGGATTTCGGCGGTGATGCGGAAGACGGGGGCGGGGAGGAGGTGGACCTCGTCGTAGATGATCAGGCCCCAGGGCCGTGCGTTGAAGATTGCGAAGTGGGGAAAGGTCTCGGTCTTGCGGCGGCGGTGGGTGAGAATCTGGTAGGTGGCGAGGGTGACGGGGCGGATGTCCTTGAACTCACCCGAGTATTCGCCGATCTGTTCGTCGGGGAGGTCCGTCTTGTCCAGAAGCTCGCGCCGCCACTGGCGGACCGCGGTGATGTTGGTGCAGAGGACGAGGGAGTTGGTCTTGAGGAGCGCCATCGCGGCCATGCCGACGATGGTCTTGCCGGCGCCGCAGGGAAGGACGACGACGCCGCTGCCGCCGCGCGCGGAGCCGCCGGCGTAGAAGACCTCGGCGGCCTCGCGCTGGTAGGGGCGGACGGCGAGGGGCTTGCCCTCGCTGGTGGCGGCGCGGAGCGCGATGGGCAGGGGCTCGCCCTCCGCGTAGCCCGCGAGGTCTTCCACCGGGCAGCCGACCTTGATGAGGGCCTGCTTCACGTGGCCGCGGCGGTCGGGACGCACCCCGACCGTGAGGGCGTCGAGCGGCTCGAGGAGGAAAGGGCGGACGAGCTTGTGGCGGAGGATTTCTGCGATGAGCGCGGCGTCGGATGAGGTGAGGACGAGGGCCTCGCCGCGCCGCTCGAGCTTCAGCCGCCCGTAGCGCGCCACGAAGTCCTTCACCTCGAACTCGATGTTCGGGGGCACGGGGTACTTCGTGAAGCGGTCGAGGGCGGCCAGGATGTCGGCGGCGGAGAGCCCCGCGGCGGCGGCGTTCCACAGCGACAGCGGGCTGATGCGGTAGGTGTGGAAGTGCTCGGGGCTCTTCTCGAGCTCCGCGAAGCGCGCCAGCGCGTCGCGGGCGTCCGCGTACGACGGATTGTCCGCCTCCAGGAGCAGCGAGCGGTCGCTCTGGACGATCATCGGGTTGCTTGTATGAGGCGGCATGGTCGTGCTTGGCTCTTGCTCCGCTGTCCGGCCCGAGGGGAACCTGCATTCTACCCCCGCGCCCCGGCGGGATCAAGAGGAAAAAAAGGTGGACAGGGCTGCGGAATCGGGAGAGGCGGTATGTGCGGTCAGGTGCAAGGGGTAGGGTTGGGGCCACAGGAGAGTGCTGTTTAGGCATGGGGCTGCTGTGGCAGGGGCGGGGGCGTTGGGAACAGGGATACGGGGTGGGCGCGAAGGAACCCGGAACAGCCTACAGGCGAGTGGGTTCAGGAAGAGTCGAAGCGGATCTGGGTGGAG
>VGYW01000072.1 GCA_016872875.1 Planctomycetota bacterium
ATCTTTGCCCACATCTTCTGGGGGCTGGGGTTTAGCCCCCGAATGGGGGCGTTTGAGCCGTAGCCCAGGGCGACCGAAGGGAGCCCTGGGAAAAGGCCCCGCCAGCGTAGAGCCCCCGAAGCGGGGCGGTTCAATGGGCGTGAAACGCCCCCTTCGGGGGCTTGGATGGGGGGGACGCGCGATCCCAGGGCGACCGAAGGGAGCCCTGGGAAAAGGCGCCGCCAGCGTAGAGCCCCCGAAGCGGGGCGGTTCAATGGGCGTGAAACGCCCCCTTCGGGGGCTTGGATGGGGGGGACGCGCGATCCCAGGGCTCCCTTCGGTCGCCCTGGGCTACGGCTGGGTCGCCCGCGTCGGCGGGCTGCAAGGCCCCGAGATGTGGGCAAAGAGCAGGGCTTCGCCCTGGGCTGATATAGTACGCCCCTGTGGGGGCTGCCGAGGAGTTCAGCAGAACCGGAGGCCATACTCGCTGGCCGGGACTCGGTTGCCGGGTTCGCGTCCTTGTGCTACGATAGGAAGCCGGAAACGAAAGGCGAGGTGGTGCCACCGTGGCTATCCAGTGCCCGCAATGCGGCCGGCAGTACGACGTGACGCTTTTCGGGTTCCAGCGCACGGCCGGGTGCGACTGCGGGGCGACGCTGGACCTGGCGGAGGGCCACACCCTTCGCGTCCGCCCGCGGCCAGAGGGCGGCATCGAGCCGGTCCCGCCCGCGACGTGGGACTACCTGACCGCGCCCCACATCGCCGAGGACTACGACCGGTACTTCCAGCACAACGAGCTGTTCGCGTTCGACGTCGCGGTGCTGGACCGGTGGTTGAGCGTCCCCGGGCGCCTGCTCGACCTGGGGTGCGGGACGGGGCGGCACGTCGTCCACTTCGCACGCCGGGGCTTCGAGGCCACGGGCGTGGACCTCTCGCGGCACATGCTGGCCGTGGCGCGCCGCAAGCTGGCCGCCGCAGGCTGCCAGGCCAACCTGGTCTACGGCGACATCACGCGGCTCGACGAGCTTGGCCTGGGGCTCTTCGACTACGCCATCTGCATGTTCAGCACCCTCGGCATGGTCCACGGGGCGGGGAACCGCCTGCGCCTGCTCGAGTCGGTCCGCCGCCGCCTCCGCGCCGACGGCTGCTTCGCCTTCCACGTGCACAACCGCTGGCACAACCTCTGGGACGCCGATGGCCGCCGCTACCTTTGGGGCGCGCTCGGCCGCCGGCTGCGCGGGCGGCCGGAGGCATTCCTGAAGGACATGGACGGCTACCGCGGAATCCGCCACATGACGCTCTACGTCTACAGCGGCCGCGAGGTGCGGCGCGTGGCCGCCCAGGCGGGCTTCAGGGTCGAGGAGCTCGTCTACCTCAACCAGCCGCGCAACGGCGCCCTCCGTGGCCCCTGCCGCGGACTCCGCTGCAACGGCTTCATCGTCCTGTGCCGGCCGGCGGGGATCAATGGATGAAGGGATGGGTGGGAAAGAGCTGGATGAATGGATGATTGGATGGCTGGATGGATGTCAGAGAGACTGGCTCTCTCATTCATCCATTCATCCACCCATCCAATCATCCCCTTCGGTTGCGGGCAACGGTCGCATCAAGGAGAAGCTCGGGCATGGATGCGCTGCTTGAGACGGGGGAAGGGCGGTTCCGATGCCCGGGTTGCGGGCGGGTGATTGATGGGACTGGGCTGCGCGCGGGCGAGCGGTTCAAGTGCGCGAAGTGCAAGAAGCTGATGCGCTTCGGGCCGCGCCTGTTCGACCCCGCCACGCGGTCGAACTGGCAGATGGGCCGCACGGTGCTCGTCGTGGCCTGCATTGCGGCCACGGTCTGGTGCGTCACGGTCGGCTACTCCATCGGCTCGCAGCAGGGCGGAACAGCCTGGGTGGCGGGGTTCGGCGGCTCGCTCCTCGTCTGGCTCGTGGCCGTGGGCTGCATCGCGCTCGCGGCGTGGACGACCCAGAGCAACGGCGTCCTGGTCGGCGTGACCGCCACGATGGCGGGAGTGGCGCTCTTCTTCATCGAGCGCCTCGCCAAGAAGGTGGACTCCGGCGTGGTGGACGCCTGGCGGCGCGAGTTCCAGTTCTACGACCTGTGGAAGCCGGGGCTCATCGTCGGTGGGCTCGCCCTCTTCGTCGTCTCACTCGTCATCCAGGCGCGGACGCGCTCAGTCTAGCGCGCGCTTTGCGCGCACGTGTGGGGGATGAATGGATGATTGGATGGGCGGATGGGTGTCAGACAATCATCCATTCCTCCACCCATCCATTCATCCCCTCTGGTTGCGGCCAACCGCCGCTTTGAGAGAGCCGCATGGCTGAGAATGCGGAACCCGCCGAGGAGAGGGTGAGCTACTTCGTCACCGTGCGCACCTTCGAGTGCCGCCGCGTGTTCCAGGAGGAGCGCAACGCGGAGGTCCTCGTCGCGCTCATCGAGAGCCTGCGCCGCAGGATGGGCTTCAAGAAATACGCCTACGTGGTCCTCCCCGACCACTACCACGTGCTCCTGGGCAGAGGGCCGGGCAGCGGAGCCGTCGCCGACACCGTCCTGGGCATCAACCGTGCCGCCCAGCACCTCCTCGAGCTGCCCGACGACGGGCGCCCGCTGTGGGACGACGAGCCCGAGGTCCTCGTCATCTACACGGCCCAGTCGCGCATCGAGAAGCTCAACTACATCCACCGCAAGCCGGTCGTCTGCGGGATCGTGGACAAGCCTGAGGACTACGCCTTCTCCAGCGCCGCCTTCTACTTCAAGCGGTACGGGAAGACGGAGTTTTAGACCCTCAGTCCGTTACTCTTGTGTGTGTCTCGCTTGTTGGCAGGGGATGAATGGATGATTGGATGGGTGGCAGAGGGCCATCCATTCATCCACCCATCCAATCATCCCCTTTGTCTTTCGCCGGGGGCCGCGCTGCGAGGCCGGGCACCCCCCTCAATGGGCCACACCTCCGAAAAATGGCGCATAGTCCCACGGCAGCCCGTAGCGCTCGGTCAGGCGGCGGAGGCGCTGCTGGAAGGCGTGGTAGAGGTCCTGCTCGCGCGGTCTGTGGTACGGGTCGCAGAAGAACGCGCGGCAGCCCAGCGGGCGCCAGGGCCGCACACTACAGCGGCCATCCGCCAGGAAGCAGCAGCGGCCCGAGGCGTCGAGGCGCGGCTGCCCGTGGCTGCGGAGGATGGGCGCCATCTCCAGGTGGCAGGCGTAGAGGCGGTAGCCGTTTCGCGCGAAGTCGCAGCAGCGCCCGCAGGCCCGGCACTCCACCCCCAGGGCGGCCAACTCCGCGTCCAGTTGCCCATAGACCTCCGCGAGGGCGGAGAGGGCATTGGCGAGAATCGCCCCCGACTCTGGTGAGGCCATCATCCCTCCTCGATCGTCCGCGTCCTCGTCCCGCGTCCTCGTCCTCGATTCTTCCCTCCCAAGCCAAGAGGATCGAGGACGACGGACGAGGACGAGGGACGAGGACGATAGATCACGGGAGCGGGGCCGGCGCGGGGCAGAAGTAGGCGCTCGTGGAGTAGGAGGAGTCGCCCCGGCAGCGGGAGAAGACGACGTTCTGGCCCCCAGCCGCCGCGTGGCAGTGGGCGTTGGCGCAGAAGGTGTTCTGCGCGGCGTGCTGGGTGCAGAGCACCTCGGCCCCCATGTCGTGGAAGAGTGCGAGGGATTGCGCGGAGGGCTGCCTGTCCACCTTCGCACTCAGGGAGAAGACTGCGTACTCGCAGTGCAGGAGGCCCGCCGCGGTGGAGGGTATGACGTTCGCGCGCCCGTAGCTGGGGACCTTGAGGATATTGACGTCCAGATGCCGCTGGAGGACGTGGTCGCCGAGCGCGGAGGCCCAGAAGCTGCCGAGTGCATCGCTGCCGAGGAGCAGGCGGATGCCGTGCACCTCGATGTGGAGGACGATGGCCCGCTCGTTCTGCTCGATGCTCAGTTCCGCGGCCTGTTTGGGCGGCGCGCCCTTGGCGGGCGGCTTGAGGACGTTGGGCACGGCCGGGTTGAGCACGGTGACGTGGGCGGCGTTGAAGAGCGCGGGCAGCAGCCCGCCCCGCACCGGGCAGGTGATGCGGTCGGGCCGCAAGCGGCCGTGGATGCGCGAGTAGAGCCGCTGGTAGGCCCGCTCGTCGGGGAACTGGAGCCCTGCCACGGAGGGCTGGGTGGACTCGCAGCTTGGCCCCCAGAAGTGCTCGATGGCCACGCTGTCCGTCTCCGCCACCTGGAGCAGCCCCACCACGTGGTTGCGGTCCACGTGCGTGGCCACCATGAGGTCCACCGCCGTGATCCCGTTCCGCAGCAGATAGTTCGACAGGCGGCTCGCATGCACCGGGCCGCCGCCGTCCACCACGATCGTCCGCACCTGGTGGCCCTCGCGGAAGCGCACGATCGCACTGTCCCCGTGGCCCACGTCCAGGAAGGTCACCACCAAGTCCAGCTCTTGTACGCTCACGGCACGTTCTCCACCCCACTGGTGCGCGGCGTAACGTCCCGGCCTTCCCGATATGTTAGCAGATGAATGATCGCCTAGTCAAGCGCTTGTTTCGCCCGCGGGGGCTGGCTCATGTTCGTCGTCGTCCTCGTCGTCGTCGTCGAGTCCGATGGCTGTCTCCCTCATCAGGGGACTCGACGACGAGGACGACGACGGCACCGACGAGCGGGCACCCCAAGCTCAGGGGCTACAGTCCTCGCCGGCCCCCGTGGTTGACTTCGCGCGCTGGCCGGTGGTAGAATGCGGGCGGATGGGCTGCTGGGGGGCCTCCGAGGGCGCTTCCTTCGCGGACGCTTCGATGGGCTGGCTCGCCTCCAAGTGGATGACCTGCCTGACTGCGTGCGGCGCGGCCCTGGCTGCCGCCGGGGAGCCGGCTTCGCCGCGCATCGCCGTCTCGCTCCAGCGGCCCGCCGGGGCGGTCTCGCCCTTCCTCTTCGGCCTGTCGCTGCCCGCGCCGGGCACGCCGGGCGCGGACGCCCTCCTGCCAGAGCTCCTGCGGAACGGCAGCTTCGAGGCCGTGGAACTCACCGGCCCGAAGCCGATGCCGGAGGGGTGGAGCCGTTCGAGCGGCTGGCAGCTCTTCGAGTTCGGCGGCAGGCACATGCTCGTGCGGCACGACCCCAAGCCGGACGAGCCGCTGATCCTCCTGGGCAAGCGCAAGTGGCGCAGCTACCGCCTGACCCTTCTCGCGCGGAAGATTGGCGGGCCGGACGGCCTCTGCGTCCTCTTCGATGCGCAGGACAAGGGCCACCACCTCCGCTGGCGGCTGGGCGCGAACGGCAACAGCCAACACGTCCTGGAGTCCGTGGGCGCGGGCGAGCCCAGGCCCCTCGGCCCGCCCGTCCCCGGCTGCATCGAGGCCGGGCGCTGCTACCGCATTGATATGAGCCTCAGGGCCGAGGTCCTTCGGTGCTCGCTCGACGGCCGCCTCATCCACCAGGTGGGCGACGCCCGCTTCCCCTGCGCCGGCATCGGCCTGGGCGCCACGGACTCCACCGCCGAGTACTTCGCCATCGCCGCCTTCGAGCCGAAGGACACCCCGCTGTTCCGCCTCGACAACCCGGCGAAGGCGCAGCTCAGCACCATCGCACAACACTGGGCGCCCCTCCGCGACGGGAAGAACAAGGCCACCTTCACCTGGGACCCGCTCTATCCGTTCAACAGCCACTTCTCGCAGTGCGTCGCGGTGGAGGCCTATTCGGAGGGCGACGCGGGCATCCGCCAGGGCGGGATACCCGTCGCCGCGGGCGAGACCTATCGCGGCAGGCTCTACCTCCGCGGGGCGGGGAGGGCGCCACTGGCAGTGTCCCTCCGACGACGCGGCGGCGAGACCCTCGCGGAGCAGAAGCTCGGCCACGCCGCCGGCACCTGGGCGCCCCACGACTTCGCCCTCACGCCCGCCGAATCGGACTCCGAGGCCGACTTCTGCATCAGCGTGGCCGGCACCGGGTCGGTGTGGGTGGACCAGGCGTCGCTCGCGCCCGACCGCCTCCGCAGCCCCTGGGCGCTCCGCAGCGACGCGGTCGCCGCACTCCGCGCCCTGCGGCCGACCCTCCTCTGCTGGCCCGCGGGGCCAGCCGCAAACCACCACAACTGGCAGCGCGCCGTCGGCCCGGCCGACGAGCGCCACGTCGCCTCCGTCATTGGCCCATCCCCCGCACCCTTCCGGCCAGCTCCGAGCAACTTCGGCGCCGACGAGTTCCTCGCCCTCTGCCAGGAGCTCCGGGCCGAGCCCCTCATCACCCTCAACCCCGGGCTCGGCAACCTCTCCTGCCTCGACCTGCTGCGCTACTGCAACGGCGCGCCCGACACCCCGCTCGGCAAGCAGCGCGCCGCAAACGGCCACAGGGACCCCTACGGCCTCCGCTTCTGCCTCGTCGGCGGCGAACGCCTCGACGTGCCCGGCGGCCAGGGATACCCCGTGACCGTTGCTGGGCTTGCGAGCGAGCTGCGCGGGTTCCGCCCGACCCCACAGCTCCTCTTCCTCGCCGGGCAGCCATCCGCGGACTCGCCCGACGATCCCCGTGATGCGCGCCAGGCCGGCCCGATGGCCACACACGTCGCCAGCTCCCTCGACTGGCCCCCCGCGCCCGAAGGCCAAGCCGCCGCGCTCGCGGCGCTCGCGGCCACGGCCAGGCGCCTCCGCGAGAGCTCGCTCGACGTGGCCCTCGTGGACTGCTCGCTGGCCGGCGGCGCCGCCGCGCCGGCCCTCGGGCGCCTCCTCAACGAGCTCTCGCGCAGCGGCGGCCCAGCCGCGATTGCCGCCTTCCGCTGGAACCCCGCCAGCCCCCTCTTCTCCGCCCGCGGCCAGCAGACCCCCGCTCAGGCCCTCTGGACCCTCTTCCGCGCCCACCCCGTGGCCGAACGGCTCGAAACACGCCGCGATTGCGAGGGGCTCGATGCCTTCGCGGGGCGCGATGGCGACAAGGTGGTCCTCCGCATCGTCGGCCCGGCCGAGCGCGACGGCGTCCTGCACGTCAAGCTCGACGGCCTCGGCGCCCGGCGCCTGGCCCCTCGCGCCGAACTCTTCACCGTCCCTGCCGCCGTCCCGCAGCCCGTGCTCCCTGTCCGCGGGGATGAGCTCGACGTGCCCCTCAAGAGGGGCCAGGTGGCCGCCCTCGTGGTCCTGCACCTCGAAGGAGAAAAGTGATGGCCTTCTCGATTGACCCGCAGCGCTACCGCGTGGTTGATCTCTCGTGCCGCGTGGTGCCGCCTGGGACGCCCGACCGCCCCTTCGTCATCCAGCGCGGGCGGCTGGGCGACAACGCCTACAAGTTCGACATCGTGCGCGCCCACACCCACGTGGGCACCCACGTCGAAAGCCCCGCCCACTTCTACCCCGGCGGCAAGGACGTCACGGAGTTGCCCCTCGACACCTTCTTCGGGCGCGCCGTGCTCCTCGACGTGCCCGACGCGAGCCAGGCCCAGGAGATCGGCGCCGCCTATCTCGACGATGCCCTGGGCGGCCTCATCGGGCAGCGCGACATCGTCATCTGCCGCAACAGCGACACGCGCCCCGCCACCCCCCACCCCTGCCTCACCCCAGAGGCCGCCCTCTGGCTCCGCGGCCACGAGGTCAAGCTCCTCGGCATCGGCTCCGACTTCTCACTCGGCGCAACCATCACCGCCGCAAGGGCACTCCACGACATCCTCATGAGCCAGGACGCCTGCCTCGTGGAGTTCCTCGACAACCTCGGCGCCCTGCGCCGCCGCGAGTTCTTCTTCATGGCCCTCCCCTACAAGTGCGCCCAGATCGACAGCGCCTTCGCCCGCGCCGTCGCCATCGAGGAGATATGAACCCAACGGCCACGCGGCGCGTCTAATGGACGGGACCTCTTGTGCAGGAGAAGGGACCGATGGCCAGGGTGGTCGCCACGCTAGGGCTTGTGGCCGGCTTGAGCCTCGCGCGTGGCCTCGGCGCTGAGCCGGCTGACGCGCCCGCCAGGCTGGACGACGCGAAGCCAGCGTCCGTCGCCGCGCGGCTGGAAGGCAGGCGCGGCGCCACGGGCGCCAGCCCCCTCTCCATCGCCTTCGACGCCCCGCGGGGCGACGGACGCGGCGGGGCCAAGGGCCTCCTCGTCTGCGCCGGACCCGAGTGGGCAAACCTCGGCTCCCGATGGTCCCTCACCTACGCCCGCGGCGGCTCCGCCTTCGGCCTCCAGCTCATCCACCCCTTCAAGGACGGACAGGTGATCATCCACCTGAAGCCTGAGGGCGTGGGCCTCTCCAGCCCCCGGGCGTGGGCACAGGTGGGCTACGGCGGCGGGGACCGTGCCCCCCTTCGGCCCGCCGAGGCATTCAGGAAGCTCTTCCCCCTGGCCGACGACAAGGCGTACCGTGTCGTCAGCACCCTTCTGCCCGACGGCGCCTACGAGATGAAGGTCGAGGATGAGGTCGTGGTGTCAGGACAGGTCCGCCAGGCCCAGCGGCTCTCCTTCGAGCTCAAGGAGGGCCAGCACTTCCCAGGCTCCGCGGGCTGGGGCAAGCTCGAGTTCAAGGGCGAAGGCTTCATCCCCGAGTGGCGCCGCGGCTTCGCTGGCCTCATCGTCGAGCCCCTCGACGACGGCCAGAACACCGCCTCCGCCCTCCGCTTCGCCCCCGCCATCGTCAGGCCCGAGCCCACCGACTTCTGAGGAGAGCGAACCGGTGAGGTGCGCCTGCTCAGCCAACCTGCTCGTCGCCGCCGCGCTCTGCGCGGGAGGGCCTGCTCTCGACTTCGACGGCCCGCCGGGCGTCTACGGCCTGAAGTGCACCGACAAAGGCCCGCCCACCGAACCGACGACGCTCCTCGGCTACCTCGACCACTTCGCCCTCGAAGTGAAGCTGAAGCCCGGCGCGGGCGCCCTGAGCATCGCCGCCTGGTTCGGACGCCTCGCCGAAGGCCAACTCGAAGCGAAGTTCGCTAGTCCCGACGACCTCGGCAGGCCCTATCAGATCGAGGATGAGAAAGGGGAGGCCGTGGCTCCCGAGCACCCGCAGAACGCCAAGGCCATCGCCTTCCACCCCGAGCCGTCGAACAGGGCGAAGGACCGCGCAAACCTCTCGAAAGGCATCGGCGGGCAGCCCGTCCCGCTCGTCCCAGCCGCGGCGGGCGCCGTGCGGCTCTACTCCACCATGCACCAGCGCTTCTCCTACAGCCTTGTGGCCGTCGTGAAGGAGCACGCGGCCAAGTACGGCTCGCGCTACACCCTCGACCAGCTAGCCAACCTGCCACCCGGCCTCTACCGCCTGCGCCTCCCCTTCACCGTCGCTCTGATTGACGCCGACAAGCGCGTCGTCGCCGTCACGAACGGCGAGAAGCACCTCAGGCTTGACCTCTCGCGCTCAAGCCGCGAGGCCACCCTCACGAGCCTCAAAGGCAGCGGCGCCCCCCTCCTACCCTTCGAGTAGGCCGGCCGACAAGCAGGCGTCCGCGGGAGCCGGGGATAGGCACCCATCCGACCGCGGCCGGCAGTGGAATGTCCGGTTCTCATAGGCTTTGATGTCTTGGTTGAGGCGTGGTATGATGTTGTTGACAGTGGCGCTCAGTTCAAGGGGCGACCTATGAGGGTGTACCTCGACAACTGTTGCTTCAACCGGCCCTTTGACGACCAATCCCAGGTGCGCATCCGATTGGAGGCCGAGGCCAAATTGCACATCCAACGGAAGATCACTGAGGGCGCGCTGGAACTGGCCTGGTCTTACGTCCTGGACCACGAGAACGACGCGAACCCTTACGAGGAGAGGAGGCGCGCCACCGCAGGTTGGCGGAAGCGCTCCGCAACGGATGTCGAGGAGACGCCTGGCATACTCGCCAAGGCAGCGGAGCTCGTGGCCGCGGGGCTGAGGAACGTGGATGCCCTCCACGTTGCGTGCGCCATTGCGTCGGGGTGTGAATACTTCGTTACCACGGATGACCTGCTCCTCCAGCGGGGGTCACGTGTCCGTGAGATCAAGATTGTCGATCCGCCAACTTTCCTTCGCGAGGCACTGCAATGACGACCGACACGGAGATCAGGGTAAAGGGATACAAGGCCCTCGATGAGGCCCTGGGCCAGGTGGACGCGGAGCGGTTTGTCTCCCTCCTCCTGCGCGAGCCATTCGACTACACCAAGTGGCGGCGGGACCTCTGGGCCGACAAGTCCGTGGAGGAAATCAGCAAGGCTGCCATGCAGCGCCGCAAGGCGGGTCGCCGAAGGAGCGCGAGCGGCTGATCGGCGCGTCCCGAAGTGCGACCCCAATGTACATGGCGCCCACCACCCCCCGCCCGACTGGCTGCCCTGCTTCCACGTTACTTTCTGAATAAGCTCCATTTGTCTCTGAACCTCGCGATGTCCGCGCGCTCCACCGAGTACCAATACGCCTTCCTTGTCTTGGATGGCTTGGAGACGTTGACAGACCGCGCGACAACAGCACTAGGAACCAGGAAGAACTCGGCGCCGGCGTCGCGCAGATTTACAAAGGCGTAAATCAGGTTCCTGGACACTAACTCAGACGTCCTGGAGTTGACGAGCCAGAAACTCGACGGTTTCCTGTTAGTCTTCACCTCCACAGCGTAGGTGTTCTTGCACTCAGCATCTGTGACCAGCAGATCGGCGGCCTGCGCATTCCGGGAGGTTGAGGATACGACAAGGTCCCGCCGCGACAGCTCCGCTGCGACAAGGTAGACCCCGGTCATGCCAGTGAACTGGTGCTTAGATGCCATGGCAGTGCTCCATTAGTCAAGCCCGAGCAGCAGCACATCATCCACAAGAAGCTGGAACTCCTTGTCCCCCGGCTTGCCGGCGCCGAGGAAGAGGTCGTCAATGGCGTCGCCGGCGGCCATCCTCGCGCCGGAGCCGCCCTTGCGGCGGAACTCGAGGATGAGGTCGAGGGTGCTTGGCGCTCTCTGACCTCGGGCCGGCGGAGCGGGGCCTATCTCTCTACCGTTGCCAGCTCAGGGCGAGAGGGCCGCGCGGAGTACCGGACTATCTCGACCTCGGCATCCTTGGCCACGGCCTCCTCCGCAACCGAGAGAACCCTCTCGGTCACGGCGTCTGAGAGATAGTACTCTCCGCAGTTCTCGCAGACGTCGCCGGGAACGCCCTTGATAATCACGGTCGATCTCCTGCGCTGGAGGGTCACTGTGACCTTTCCCGGGTGCGTCTCCCCGTGCTTGCAGATGAGGCAAGTCATGTCATTTCCTCTGCGGCGTCGCCGAGGGCCGGGCGGGCACATGGAATCGGGCTCACCCTTCCCCGGGGAGATTCTCAAGGTCCTCCAAGTCCTTGTGCCGGCCGCTCGCGCGCTTGTTGATGCGCAGGTGCCTCAGGCTGATCAGGTTCACCCCCACGCCGTCCAGAACGTCCACCACCTTCTCCGCGTAGCAGTCGTCGAAGGCCACCCCTGAGATCGCCGTTGCGATCTCTATCCGCAGGGGCGGAACGCCCATGCGGATGATCTGGCCCTCCTTCAGGAAAAGCTCAGGCGTGAGCTCTGGGCTGCCGAAGCCGAACTCCTGGAGCGCCCGGACCACCTTCTGGGCGTTGTCGGGCCGGACCGCGATCCAGACATCCATATCGGCGGTGGCGCGGGGGTAGCCGTGGTATCCGACGGCGTGCCCGCCGATCAGGAGGTACTCAACGCGGTGGGCGTTGAGCAATCTCAAGAAGTCTTTGAAGTCGGGCGGTAGACGGGTCGTAGCCATAGACGATCTGCCGCATGATCTCCACGGCCTCGAGGCGCTCCTGGGGACTCTTGGAGAGCCAGTACTCCTTGTCATCGGAGGCGTCGGTCAGCCTGCCGACGGAGAAAGCGGTCTTGTCCATTCGCAGCGAATGAACCGTGCTCATAGCTTCATACTACCACGAAAGCCCCGGCCGGTAAAGCGGCCATTAGTCAAGGCCAAGCAACGCAACGTCGTCCACGATCAACTGGACCTCTCTGTCTCCCGGTTTGCCGGCGCCGAGGAAGAGGTCGTCTATGGCGTCGCCGGGGGCCAGGCGGGCGGCGGAGCCGTCCTTGCGGCGGAAGTCGCGGGTGATGTTCAGCGTGGCCTCGGCCCACTTGCCGACCTCGGGCGTGGCGATGCGGCTGGCGTAGTTGTCGCCCTGGGTGAGGTCGAAGGCCATGACCTCGATGGGGCCGGGCTTGTTGGCGAAGTAGCGGAACTTGAGCCAGGTGGTGGTCGCGGCGCGGGCGTGGTCGGTGCGGATGCCGACGCGAGCGAAGCGGGCGTGGTACTTGTTCTTCGCTTCGCCCGCCAGCGCACGTTGTGGGCGGGGCGTCTCTGCCCCGCGGGGCGCGGAGGCCCCGCCCACATCTATGATCTCGCCGTCCCAATCGCCAGCGGACTCGAAGTCCTGCTTGAAGAGGGTGCGTTGGGGCCAGAGGGCGGCCCATTGCTCGTCGGAGAGCGGGGCGGCCTTGAGGGCTTCGCACGCCTTGATGTGCCGCTCGCGGAGCATCCTGCGGCGGCGCGCGGTCTCTCTGGCGATGCGGACCTCGGCGGCCTTCGCGAGTGAATAGGCGCCGGCGTCCCACTTCTCGGTGAGGGGTAGGACGGCGGCGAAGCGGGCGATGAGGTCGCCGAGCGCCTCGCGGCGGGCGAGGAGCTTGTCGGGGTCGAGGCAATACTTCGTGAAGCCGGCCACGATGTCGTCGTCCACCTTTAGCAGCTTCTCGGCCTCGGCGATGAGGTCCTTGTGCTTCGCCGCGTGCTTGCGATTGCGGACGGCCTCGACGCAATCGCGGAGCACCATATGGCTCTCCCAGTCCTCGATGCCGTCGCGGATGGCCTCGAAGCGAAGCCCTGAGATGGGGCCGGGGTAGAAGAGCATGCCGTCGCCGTTGCTCGGCCAGCCGCGGCTCCAGCCGTCCGCCTGCCACTTGCCGTTGGGATACCGCTCGGCCGGGTCCTTCGGATAGTTCTTCTCCCAGATGTTGTAGCAGTAGTACTCGAAGCCCGTGACGCCGTACTTCCAGGTCATCCAGAAGTAGGTGCGGCCGATGACGGGCGGGTACTCCATCTGGACGTTGGGATGGGGGTAATGCGGCCCTGCGGCGACGTACCAGTAGAACTCCTCGCCGCGCTCCTGGGCTTCGCGGATGAGCTTCAGCCCCTCCTCTTCGAGGCTGTAGACCTTGCTCCCGCCGCCGGTCTGGGGGTCGTAGATGTCAATGTAGTTGAGCAGCTCGGGCCGCGGGAAGCTGCCGCCGATCATCACCAGGGCGCCGGGCAGGTGGGCGTGCACGAGGTTCGCCAGGCGGTGCATGGTGTCCCACTTGTCCGTCTCGTCGCCGATGTAGACGAGCGCGTGGTCGAGCGCGCCGAGCTTGATCACCGCCTCGTAACGCTTCTTCAGCTCCGTCATCTCCTGGTCGGAGCCGCGGAAGTTGCCGCTGAGGTAGATGGTGTTCATCCCGCGCTTGAGGCAGTGCTCCATATCCGCCCGAGGCGAGAGGATGGGGATGTATTGCTCGGTCGGGGCGAAGCGGTGGTCGAGGAGGAAATCGTAGTAGCGGCGGCGGACCGCGTCGTTGAAGTCCTTGCCGTGGAACCGCGTGACGTTGTCGTAGACGAACTGGCCCATCGTGTGGAAGTTCCACTTCTCCGGGATGGCATAAGGCCAGACCTTCACTTCAAGGGCAAGCTCAGTTGGTTTCGCATTGTCGGCCTGGACGCTGATTGTGCCGCGATAGGTGCCTGCCGCGGTGTCGGGCCGGGTACGCACGCGGAAGTAGAAGGGCGTGTGGACGTGGCGCTTGACTGTGGTTGGCTTGAAGGGGATCAACGGGTCCACAATGTCGTATAGCTTGCCGCGGAAGAACACGTCGCGCGTCTTCCAGTTGGGCCGCAAGCGATACCAATCCTCGATGAAGCACTCGACATCTGAGGCGGGGATAGCCTTGCCGCCATCGCCCTTCAGGTCGGTCCACGTGAAGCGGACGTCCTTCAGGTCCTCGAGCATCGGGTAGAGGACGACCTGGAAGCCTTCGAACTCGTTGGCGGCCATCGAGAGCTTGTGGCTCGTCCCGTAGCCGCCGCGATAGGCGAAGCGGGTCGAGCGGTCGCAGATGCGAGCCAGGCCGTGAGTCATGCCCACCAGGCAGTCGCGTTCGAGCGGGGCGAACTCGAGGATGAGCTTGGGGCGAAGCTCGGCCTTTTCGTGGGTTGCGGAAGGGATGTCAATCTCCCACGTGCTCTTCGACCGGCCGCCATCGGCGGGGTCGGTGGGGATGAGCACGACGCCATGATTGGCGGCAGGGCTCTTGAGCCACTTCTCTATGAGGGGCGTGATGTTGAACTCGATCCACCTGCCTTCCTGGGGAATGCCAAGGGGGAGCCAGGGGAAGTTGTTCCAGCCCTGGTGCGGCGGGGCGAAGAGCTCCACCGAATCCACTGCGCCCAGGCGCCGCCCGTTGTCGTAGTCGGTCTTCTCGTCAATGGCGACCGTCGCGTAGGAGGAGGTGATCTCGTGGCAGAAGATCTCCGTGTAGAAGTTCGGCTTCTCCGCCTTGGGCAGGAAGAGGGCGAGGCGGGCGCGGGCGGGCCTCCGCGCGGCTAGCTCCTTCGGGAGGTCGAACTGCACGAAGAGGCAGTGTTGCGCGCCACGGAGGCACAGGATGCCCGAATCAGGCGTCTTCGGAGCTTCCCTGCCCCAGAAGGTCTTGCAGCCGCTGTAGCCATCGAGGCCCTGCTGAAGCACGCGGGCGGCGCCGGCCGCGCTCACGCAGGCGCCGACGACCGTCGCCAGGAGGATTGCCTTGTCGCCCATTGCGCACTCCTGGAAGATGGGACCGATCCGACGGATCCGACGGATCGGTCGGATCAGGCAAGAGCCTCATTCAGCCGGGAGCTTGCCCCCGAGGGCCTCGACCCAGGCATAGGCGAACATGGCGGGGACGTGGCTCGAGGGGTCCTCGGTGGGCGCGAGGGCGCTCTCTTCGGCGGGGGCGTCGTCGCCGCGCGATTGGCGCATCCTCGTGAGGTTGAGGCGCCAGGGGCCGGCGAGCTTCGCCTTGTCCTCGCCCTTCGTCAGCTCGGCGAGGGGGATGGCGAGCTCGACCGCCCAGGCGTCCTTGCCCTTTGCCGCGGCGAGCTTGAGCTCGGACTGCCACGCCCCGTTGTCGCCCCCCAGGTCGTCGAGGAACGAGCCCTCGGGGTTCACGATCAGGTGGTGGTACTGCCGCGTGGGCTCGGGGCCGGGCTTGATGAAGAGCTCCACCGAATCGTCCTCCCAGATGTTCTCGTCGCGGTCGCGCTTGCGGCTACGCAGTTGCTCGGTCTCGGCGCAGACGATCGCGACGAAGAGGGTCTTGTCCGTTGCGAGGAGCTTGGCCGAGGTGACGCGCTTCGGCCTGTCGGCCGAGCCGTCCATGAGGCGGAAGGGGACGGCTGCGGCCTTCGCCCAGCAGGCGTCGTCGAGCTTCCCGTCAATGGCCGGCTCCGCCTCGGGCTTTGCGATCAGCACCGCCGGGCGGCCCTTGTAGGCGGCGCCCTTCGGGGGCGCCGGCTCGCCCGCCTCGGCCTTCACCGGCTTGCCCTGGGAGAGCACCTTCTGGTGGACCTCCCAGAGCGCCTTCAGCGTGAGGTAGTTGCGCAGCGTGTAGCCGCTCTGCTTGAGCGCCTCCTCGCTGAAGTCCTGCTGGTAGGCCTGCGGGAACGACGGATGCAGGCCGTCGCCGAGGAGGGTCTTGTGGAACTCGGTCGGCTGGCGGGACATGATTTCCTTGTAGAAGTCAACGAGCGGCACCTTCTTCTCGGCGGCCACGCTGCGAGCGGCCTCGACGAAGGTCTCGACGAGCTGCGTGTTCTTCGCGTTCCCCGCCTGGTCGCCCTTGGGCGGAATCGTGTAGAGGACGGGCACCGTGCCGTTGTCCAGGCAGGCCTGGATGATGAGCCGAAGGTTGTCCGTGTACTTCGGCGGCCTGGGGCCTTGATAGGTGTCGTTCGTGCCCCACATCACAAGGGCGACCTCCGGGTTGAGCTTCTTGAGCCAGCCCTCGATGCCCGCGAGGCCCCACTCGGTCGTCGTGCGGCCCTCGTTGCCGAACTGCGGCCCCTTCCACGCCCGCCAGCAGCGGGGCTGGACGTACTTGCGGAGCCAGGCGTGCGCCTCGGCCAGGTCGGCCGGCACATTCTTGTGGTCCATCGACAGCGGCGTGAAGAAGGCCATCGTGATCGTGATGCTGTCGCCGAACTGGGCGACCGTGCCCGCCTGGCCCTTGAACTTGGCGTGGGCGGCCCTCATCGGCTCCACCCAGTCCTCTGCCCCTCGGCCAACAGCGGCCAGGCACACCAACGACGCCAGCAGACGCACCAGTCTCCTCATCGGCCTCTCCTCTGTGTGAATGGGTCGCACTCCGCCGCTGCATTCTAGCGCGCCCCCGCCCGCCCCGCAAGGGGCCGCGACCCATGCGTCCTGTCCCCTCTCCCTCTGGGAGAGGGTAGGGTGAGGGCTCCGGGAGCGGGCGCAGCCCGCCGACGCCGGGCCTTGCTCCCTGTCCCGGGCCCCTCACCCCCGCCCTCTCCCAAAGGGAGAGGGAGTTGCTTGCCGAGATGGGCATCATGATCCTCCCGAAGACGAAGAAGCTCGACGTGAACCCCGCCAGCCCCAACATCGCCACGTCGTTGGCCAAATGAGGCGGCCTTCTACCCGAAGCACTGGTCTGAACTCGCTAGTCCTCGACACTAACCTTCTGCGCCTTGCCATCCAAAACGACCACGCAGTCGTTGAGAAAGTCCCGCCCGAGCAAAGCTATGTTCTTCCCGCTGAGAGGCAAAATATAAAGTAGCACTTGCTTGCCTCCCAGACGGACTATGACCAGGCGCCTACGAATGCTCTTCGTCTCTCCCAGCAGCGAGGAAATCCTAATCTCGGGCCCTTCGGGTGCTTGGATAGCCTCCAGGAGCGTCTCTGGAATGCACGACACGCTCGCGCTTGGGTCTACTAGCGCTTTGCAGCGACGGGCGTCTCCCTGCCCTTTGACCTCGATCTCGACAACAGGGGCTGGGGGATCATACGTGGCGTCGTAGGGGAACTCCTGTCGGCTCATGCGCCCTCAATGACCTCAAAGTAGGGGATATAGACCTCTTCAGGCATCGCGGGCCTTGAGCGGCGGAAGAGCCGAAGCAGCCATCGCTCGATCACTTCTGGCTTGAGAGCACAGAAGTGGGCGGCAAGGGCCGCCAGAGCCAATAGGGCGTAGCCAAGAACCTGCATCGCTTAGCCCCCCTTCACATACAGGCACTCGAACTTCACGGCCACCCACGCAATGGCCGGGGCGGTGAACAGGAGTCCGTGCTCTGGCTTGGAAGCGCCGATGAGGCAGAGGGCAAGCCACCCCGCTGCACAGAGGACGATGGCCGCACCGGCTCGGCATCCTTGTCGCCAACGGTCTGTGGTCGCGCCCACTCGATTGAGGATCAGGACCACGCCAGAAAGCAGCGCGAGCAATAAGAGGAAGCCGCCGACGGGGCTCGTCGGGGCCATCACGCCAAGGCCCGCTCCCAGTGCTGCCCCAAAGAACCCATCCTCCACGTGCCACATCGCCGGGTTCCTTTGTGCTGCTGCGCAGGCACCTTGCTTGACTCAGCGCCTCCTCGCGCTTCCGCCTCACCCCGAATTATACCCCCTTGCTTCGGCGCCTGCAAGTCGAGCATTGCCTTGTCTCACGGCGAGGGAAGCTCGTTCCCCCGTGGTCGTTCGCGGCTTGACCGCGGGGCGGTCATAGACCATAATCGGCTGGCGGGGGACGAAATGGAGGAAACTGGGATGAAGATGGTGATGCCCCTCAGCGTGTTGCTTGCAGCATGCACTCCCTGCCGCGCGGTGGAGGCGGTGCGGCTAGCCGAGAGGAGCCGCCGTATCCTCACCGGGCCGTTCACGCTCAAGGGCAAGGCGCCGCAGGAACGACTCGATGAGTTCAAGCACGTCGCATATCCCGCCGTGACCATCGAGAACGAGTACCTCCGCTGCACCGTGCTGCCCAGCATCGGCGGGCGGCTCTATGAGGTCTACAACAAGGCTTCCAAGTCCCAGCTCTTCTTCGTCAATCCCTACCTCGAGACGCACCCCGACGACTTTGAGGGCGGGCACCCCTGGAACCTCGGCGGCGTGGAGGTCAACTTCCCCTACTTCCACCACGGCAACACCTACAACGACGCCTGGCAGTGGGCGAAGGTGGAGCGCCCCGATGGCACGGCCGGCGTGGTGATGAGCCACACCTCCACCCCCACCATGCAGCGGGCCGTCTTCCGAGTCCTCCTGCGGCCGGGCGTCGCCCGCGTGGACCTCGAGTACGATTTCGAGAACCTCAATCCTTACGGCTGGGGCCTCGCCGCCTGGATTGACACGATGCACCCGAAGACGATGGACACGCAGTTCATCCTCCCCACGCCCTGGGTCGCCCAGCACGGCCACAACGCCGGCCGCACCGACCTCCAGCCCTGGCCCGTCCGCAACGGCGTTGACCTCTCCTGGCAGCGGAACCTCCTGCCCGGCCGCGGCGACCTCAGCGAGTTCGGCTTCATGCCCCGCGAACGCTTCCACGGCTGCTACGAGCACAAGACCGACCGCGGCGCCGTCCGCATCTTCGACCCCGCGACCCTCCCCGCCGCGAAGCTCTGGACGCAGACCCTCCCCGTCTCGCCCGAGCGCTACTACCAGCACTTCGAGATATGGACCGCCACCTCGGCGGTGATGGAGGACCCCGGCCACCAGCCCGAGCTGAGCGCGTATCGGGCGGCCGATTCCTGGTATCAGGTCTGGGGCATTGGCGGCTACGTCTTCGCCAACGAGCACGCCGCCCTCAACCTCGCCCGGCAACCCGATGGCAAGGTCCTGGCAGGCGTCTGCGGGACCCGCCACATCCCCGGCTGCGTCGTAAGCCTGCGGCACGGGCGCGACAGCATTCTCCGCGAGACATTTGATCTCGATCCCGCCAAGCCCTGGCGGCGCGAGGTACCGGTGCGGGAAGGCGACATGGAACTTGAGGTCGTCGGCCCCGACGGCGCGCGCCTCGCCGCCTACGAGCTTCGCGCCGACGAGGTGCCCCAGGAACAGTGGAAGATGCCCGAGAAGCCCCGCTGGCAGCGGGGCCTGAACGCCGCCTACTACGATGAGGATTACTCCACCCTCTGGCGCCGCCGCGGCCACTTCCTCGACGGCGCGCTCCGCCGCTTCGCCGAAGCCCTCAAGCAGGAGCCCGGCTCCGCCAAGCTCATGATTGACCTCGCCCGCTGCCACCTCAAGGACGAACAGGTCCGCGTCGGCTATGCGTATCAGAAGCCCGGCCCCGAGGCGGACTCCGACGCCGCCAAGCGCCGCGAAGCCGACCTCGCCTCCGCTGTTGACCTCCTCACCAAGGCCCTCTCTGTGACGGGAACTGGGAATGGCACTGTAGGCGGGGCGTCCCTGCCCCGCGAACCTGTTGTGGGCGGGGCGTCTCTGCCCCGCGAGCCCTCTGTAGGCGGGGCGTCTCTGCCCCGCGAACCTGTTGTGGGCGGGGCGTCTCTGCCCCGCGTCCCTTCTCATGTTGCCCTTGCCCACTTCTACCTCGGCCTTGCCCTCGAGCGCCAGGGCAAGCGCCCCGAAGCCATCGAGCACTACCGCGCCGCCCTCAAGTGTCCGGTTCCCTGCCCCGCCGCCGCCCTCTACCTCGCCCGCCTCACCCTCCACGACAGCGCAAAGGAAGCCTTGTCCCTCGCCCGCCGTGCCGCCGAAGCCTACCCCCAGAGCACCCGTGCGAAGCACATGCTCATGGTCGCCCTGGCCGCCACAGGCCAGGCGATGGAGGCCAAGCTCGTGGGCCACGCCCTCCTCGACCACGACCCCTCCCACCCCGTCACCCTCGCCCTCCTCGGCCGCGCGCCCGGCCCAATGCCCCCCTGGGCCGAAGCCGAGCTCAAATGGCTGCGTGGGGCAGACAAGTGACGCCGCCGAGCGCATTCGCGAAAACGTTTGACTTTCGGCTGCGTCGCGCTATAATTCTTGTAGAAGTTGCTCCCCGCTCGACACGCCGAAAGGCCCGGGCGGGGTTATCGTGCTAGCACCACTTGCTCCCCGTCTGGCTTGCCGAAAGGCCCTGGGCGGGGTTATCATTCTAACACCACTTGCTCCCCGTCTGGACACCCGGAAGGCGCTGGACGGGGTTATTTTTTGTTCAGCCGTCGCGGGATCGAGAAGACCGACTGGATTCGGATCGAGCGTACCACCTACGACGCCTGCCTCGACCGCCGCGACTACCGCCCCAAGTCCACGGCCGGATCAGGCACCCCCTGACCCGGGTTGACGAACCGACTCCATGATGCTATTCTAATTTGATGCGGTACAGAGTGCACCTCAAGCCGCGCGCGATGAAAGACCTCCGGCGGGTGCCGCGCGACGACGCACGGCGGATACGCCAGGCGCCGGAAGACTCATGCGAAGCCTACGAGGACCTCCAGGCCCTCCGCGCCGCCAAGGCCGAGGAGGCCGACGCGCCCACCGTCCCGCTCGCCGAGGCGAGACGCAAACTCAGGCTCTGAGAACCGAACTGTTGTGAAGTGTGCCTGTCACACTAACCGTAGCGCGAAAGGGTAGGGCAATGGCGACTTTCCTCAAGCGCGGTGACGGAAGACGTGGAGGGCGCCCCCGGCCGTTCAACAGGGTGGGACTGGTGCTCCTTTCTCTTACGGCCTTTGGACTGGCTGGGGAACCCAAAGGTGATCCCAAGACAGAGCCACCCGAGACCCCCTTCCGTGTGGGCGATACGGTTATGACCATGGGGCCTGCGCCCGTGAAGGTCGGTGAGAAGACACTGGCCACCCTTGAAGCTGGGGCCGAGCTGAAGGCAGTAGCGGTCCAGGACGCCTGGGTCAAGGTGGCCGTAGACAAGGAAGGCCAAAAGATAACAGGATGGATCAACAAGAGGCATCTGAAGCTTGTTGCTCCTGCCGCAACCGAGAAGGCGCCCGACGATCGGCCAGCAAAGACTCCTGAGCCCGGCCAGAAACCACCAGCAAGGGAGCTTGGCATATGGGAGGGCTTTCGCGGAATCGCTTGGGCAACCAACATCAAGGAGATTCAGGGAATGGATCCCCTGGGCGACGACCGCGTGGGCCGCACCTTGTACTACCGGCGTGCAGACGACAAACTTGCCATAGGAGAAGCACGGCTCACCAGGATCACGTACGGCTTCTACAAGGATCGGTTCCATTACCTCCGGATCCAGTGCGCGGGTCTGGTCGACTTTCTCGCGCTGAAGCGAGCTGTCTTCGCTACCTATGGGGAAGGGGCCAGGCCGAACAGATTCATGGAAAGGTGGCTCTGGGGGGCGCCATTCCCTGGTGTGAAGGACGTCATGATGACCCTCGATTACAACGAGTTGGCAAGAGAAGGTAACCTGACCCTATTCTACAGACCTCTTGCTGAGGAGAGGAAACGAGACGAGGAAGAAGTGGCAAAGAAGGCGAGGAAGGACTTCTAGCCCCATACGTCCCTCACAAGTGGGGATCTTTCAACTCAAGTGTGCGTCTCATACCAACGGTAGCGGGAAATGGAGCAGACCTTGGAACCACTGACGCTGGCAACAGCCTTTGCCACCATTGTGGGCCTCCTGTGCAACTTCAAGCAAGAGAGGCGCGCTCAGCAGGACTTGAGCAGCCGAGACTTCCTAGAGTGGCTCGCCGAACACCGACACCAGGAACTCAAGCAGTTGATAGAAGGAACGAGTGGCTTGGTGTCCCACCTTGACGCAATGCTCAGGCAGAACGCCGACGTGCTTCTCGCTCGCCTTAAGAGCCTCGATGACGTTCTAGCCGGCTTGGCGACGAGGATAGAGGGGCTGGAGGGCCTGACGCGCTTCCTGAAGCCCAATGCGGGGCTTTCGGAGCAGGCGATCAGCATCTTGAGGCAGTTTGCCCGGTCAGGTTCCAGCGAGTTTGACGTGCTCAGGTCAAGCAGCGGGCGTTTCCTCTGTCTCATCTCTGGCGGGAAAATCCAGTACACAGAGCCCTGCTTCCTTGACGACGACCTAAACGCTCTCGTCGAGATGGGGCTGTTGCGGTTGCGGTATGGATCAAATGGGATACCGTTCTATGGGATCACGCGGGACGCAGTGAGATTCGTCGAAGCCATCGGCGAAGGCTAATGCAACCACGCGACTTGAGGAGGCATCTTACGTGAGTACACGGCGGGCATGAAGGCTGGCTCGACGCGCCGGTGGCCGAGCACAGGGTGTCCGGCCAGACGACAAGAACCTGACAAGGCGATGGGGGCAAGGGAATTCGGACCAGAATCCGGGCCAGGAGATTCCGCGTGCAGGCATGCACGCCTTACCTTGCGTACGGATGGGACCCGGGAGGCGCTTGATCCCGTGGTCGGAAGTTGGCATGTTGGGCGAGCGGGAGGCCTCGCTCAGGAGGCTTGGCATGGCGCTCTTTCCCCCGTTGACATTGGGGATGCTGATGGCGATGGCGATCGCAGGGACGGTCGTGGCACAGGAGGCTGAATGGGTGAAGGTGGTCGAGGATGAGAGGGCGATCAGGATCGAAACGGACAGGCTGGAGGCGGTGATCCCGAAGAGGAATCCGAAGCACTGGATGACGGGGATCGAGAAGGGGTCGTTTCTGGATAAGGTGACGGGCTTCCGCGAAGTCGGCGATGGGCTGATGGTGATTGATTGGCTGATGGAGGCCGGCAGCGATGAGGCGTGGAGCGAGAAGGTGATTGCCCCTGACGGACACGGGGTGGGACGCTATACCTGGTTCACGAATGAGACGGACCCCGTCAAGCGCAACTATGCGCTGATGGCGCATGGGAGCAGCCACCGGAAGCGAATGGTCGAGGGGCCGCAGCTTTGCCACAGGATGAAGCCCGTCCAGCCCGAGGTGATTCGCGGCAAAGACTTCGTGGCGGTGACGACGGCGTATCGCTACGAGTACGCCGCCCCAGGCCGCAAGGCGGGGTCGCGCTGGACGCAACGCATCGTGTTCCCAAAGGGCGAGCGGTTCTTCGTGCTGATGGACAAGGTCGAGAGCGTGAACGATTCGCCCGAGATGTTCCTGCGCGGCGACGTGCCGGGCTGCGTCCGACACGAAAAGGGCGACACGTTCAGCGAGATGTACCTGAGCTACCTCGGCGGCCCGAACGGGGTGCGGATTCCAGCCAGCGAGTTCTTCACCCCCTTCCCGCCTGATAGGAAGTTCGGCTATCGCCGCGACCTGAACAAGACGCCCGAGCATTTCATCCGCGCGTATCACCTGCGGGACAAGGCGACGGGGAAGGACGGCCCGTGGCTGGCGGGGCTGACGCTGGAGCCGAGCGTGGTCTACGAGGCCTGGTGCAGCCAGCGCCCCGGCGGCATCATCGTGATGATCGAGGAGATTCACGGCAGGCCGACGAAGGCGGGCGAATCGTTCAGCGCCGCGCACATTGTCGGCTTCTTCGACAGCATCGAGGAGATGCACAAGGTCTACGAGCGCTACAAGGGGCACACGGCCCTGGCCGCTGATGAGAAGGGGTGGCGGCTGGAAGGCGGGAAGGCAGGAGAAGAGTGACTATGAGGAATGCAGGAAGGCAGGAAGTGAGCCGCAGGAAAGGGGGCTTTCTGTTTCTGCCCTAGGGCATGGGGCAGAGAAGCTGAATGTCCGCCTTGTCCCTCTGGTGATTGCATTTCTCCGGCCCGAAGCTATACTGCTGTCGAGGAGCTACCCCTGGCGAGAGGAGACTGAGATGAGGACTGTGGTGCGGCGGGTGGGGATGTGCTTGGTGCTGGTGGCCCTGGCGGCCTGCACGCGAAGGGTGCCGGCGAAGCCGGGACCCGCAGTGGGCGGGCAGTCCCAGGTGCCTGCGGCTAAGGCGGCCCGCTGGGGCTACGTGGGCGGAAAGGTGGTCACGCGCGCCGACGCTGAGGTGAAGAACACCCAGGACAAGGCGATCTACCTGAACGAACACTACAGCATGACCGCCTACCGCATCCCCGTGAGCAACGGCACCTACGCCGTGAAGCTGCACTTCGCCGAGACCTATGAGGGGATCAAGGAGGCCGGGCAGCGGGTGTTCTCGGTCGCCATCGAGGGCAAGACTGTTCTCCCCGACTTCGACGTGTTCAAGGAGGCGGGCAATCGGAGCTTCGCCGCGGTCGTCAAGGAGTTCGAGGCTGAGGTGAAGGATGGCGAGCTGACCATCGAGTTCACCCCGAAGGCGCAGAACGCGGAGATCAACGGCATCGAGGTGCAGGCGAAGGTCAAGGGCAAGGCCCGCGGCGCCGCGCTCCTCATCAACTGCGGCGCCACGAGCGATTACGAGGCCAAGGACGGCCGCGTCTGGCGCAAGGACCAGGAAGCCCAATGACCCCGCCGCTTCTTGGCGGTCAGCGACGGTGTGGAGCGTGGCACCGCCCCGGTGGAAGTCAATCGAGGGGATGGTCAGGGTCGGGCCAGCGGCCGGGGGAGCCGCCGTGGAGGACGTGGCGGCGCATGGCGGCGTCGGCTAGGGCGTAGCCCCAGTTGATGAGGTGCCCCTGCTCAATTGCGTCGAAGCGGTTGAGGCGGGTCCGGACCTCTGCCAATGAGCGCGTCAGTTCAGTGCACTTGGTCATCGCGTCGTCGAGCTCGTACTTGGCGATATTCGTGGTGATGCCCCAGTAGGTGCCCTTGCGGACCTTGTTCTGGTAATCGGCGACGAGGCGGCGGACGCGCAGGGCGCGGGTCTGGTAGGAGAGGATGCCGAGGACTCGCGCGGCGAGCCAGGCCCAGAGCGAGGAGGGCGTTGGATCGGCCTTCAGGGGCGCGCTCGCATCGCTCACGAGCACCGTGTCGTACTTCTTCCAGATGGTCTCAAGGCCGAGGTTGTCGTAGACGCCGCCGTCGGTGAGGATGAGGCGGGAGCGGTAGCGGGGGTCGTCCAGGGTGCTCTGTCTCTTGGGGTTATTCCACTTCTCCCACTTGTCGGGGTCGGTGGGGATGATCATTGGGGAGAAGACGGGCGGGAAGGCGCTGGAGGCGGCCACGGCGTCGGCGAGGCGGATCTCCGGCCGAGGCAACTGCCAGCCCACCCTGTAGTCGGCCACGTAGTCCCTCGACATGCGCACGCCTGCGCCGGTCTGGAGGCTGGCGGCGTAGAAGACGAAGCGCGGCGCCTTCTTCGACGGGAGGTCCTGGAGGGTCGTGCGGCCGAAGAGGTGCCGCGCGTAGTGCCAGGACACGACGTCCGAGCCGTTCACCCCTGGGAGCAGGCCGGCGAGTCCCGCTACGATGTCAATCCCGCGAGCGCAGAAGCGCTGGAGCGGGTCGGCCACCTGCTCGCGGAAGTTCGCCGCCACGCCGTCCTTGTCAAAGCAGAGGTCGCGCCAGCGGCGTGCCAGGACGCCTGAGGTGATGGAGCCGCCCGACACGCTGGTGATGACCTTGAGCTTCGGGAGATAGCCGAGCTCGTTGAGCCGCCAGAGGCTTCCGAGGTGGAACAGCGTGGCCCGATACCCACCGCCGGAGAGCGCCAGTGCGATCCCCCGCTTCGCCTCACTCGGATCGAACATTGGGAGTCCCCCTGAGCGTCCCTCACCCACGAATGCGGATGTCCCGGCCGAAGAGGCAGAGGATCAAGAGAATATCGAGGACGACCTGCCCCGTCTGGAATACGTGCGGGGGCAGGGTGGAGTAGACGCAGGCGGCGAGCAGCCCGGCCCAGACTGCGATGCACACCACGATGCCGCCTAGGCCGAGCTCGCGTCGGCATAGGAACAGCAGTAGCCAGAAGATGATGAAGGGCAGAGAACCCACTTGCCAGGCTCCCGAAGGGCGCTGCGCCCGAAGCAGTATAGCCGATGGGTCGGCGATTGGGCAAGTACGTCGGTGGAGCCGGGTATGGCACTTGGCTGCGGCGGACCGCTCCGGAGCCCCAACAGGGGCGTACTATAACAGCCCAGGGCGAAGCCCTGGGAGAAGGCGGTGGGTGGACTAGCCCTGAAGGGGCGTACTATGTGGTCCGGGCGCCACATCCCTCCTACGGTGGCTAGTGCGCCCTTACAGGGCTGTACCTGGCCCCTCCTCGTCCCAGGGCTTCGCCCTGATCTTTGCCCACATCTCGGGGCCTTGTAGCCCGCGGACGCGGGCGACCCAGCCGTAGCCCAGGGCGACCGAAGGGAGCCCTGGGATCGCGCGTCCCCCCCATCCAAGCCCCCGAAGGGGGCGTTTCACGCCCATTGAATCGCCCCGCTTCGGGGGCTCTACG
>VGYW01000073.1 GCA_016872875.1 Planctomycetota bacterium
AGACGACTTCCACGGGGACTGGAACTACACCATCCAACCCCGGGGGAAGAACTGAGATGGAACAGTTATTTCATCGCGGCTCCTAAGCTGGCTAAGCGTGGGGGCGATTGCGTGGCTGTTATGGCGTGGCAGATCCCTGTTCGGAGCCCGTGCTGGGGTTGCCGACGTGGATTTGCAGGTGAGCTCATTGTGCAGGTACGTGAAGCTCCTGCTGGCATACTTTCTCCTCTCGGTTGGCCTGACGTTGTTCATGACCGCTCACAGAGGCACCAACTCGAACTATCGGCTTGAGACAAGCGTGCCGGTATCCCTGTTAATCCCGGCCGCATGGAAGGTGGTCAGGGCTAACACCACGAACGTCGCCTCACGGCGAATCTGGGCACTCTTCAGCACGGCTGTAGCGGCATCAGCTGCTCTTACCGGGGCCAGGATGCTAAGGCACCAATACCATCTGTGGCGTTGCCGACCTTATCTAGACGAGATTGTGGCTACGATCGAGCGGACATGCCCCGCGGGGGAGCCTTGCTACAGCGTGTATCCGGAACTAGTCGCAAAGGCAGGCCGGAAACTCTACTTTAACGAATTTTGTCAGTATAACGGCAGGTGGCCCGAGGCCAGGCAGAGGCTGCTGGATGCGGTTCAATCGGGTCTGTTCTCGGGGATGGTTACTCACACCGAGCAGCCGCCGTACGGCTATCGTCGGGTCGAGCTTGCCAATCCAGTCCCGGGGTACTGGCAGAAGGCGTTTCTGCATGTTCGGGCGGACTTGGCTGGGACCGCAAGGGGACCCGCCACTGCTCAAGGCACGCATTGACCGTCGTGGTCTGTTCTTCCCGTTCGGCCAGTACAGCGACGAGCACGAAGCCCAAATTAGGGGTCGGCATCTGCCATCCCCTTCTGGGTAGAGGGGGCTCGGAGGCGGCTGCGCTGTGGGCCATCACGGAGCTGAAGCAAGACTACGACGTGTCGCTCGTCACAGCGGGCGACGTGGACCTGGAAGGGCTGAACGAGTTCTACGGCACGGCGCTGAAGGCGTCTGACTTCGCATTGCGGCAGGCCCTTGTGCCGTTCTTCATGCGGAGGAACGCCACGGCGGCGGCGCTGAGACGCGCCTACTATCAGAGGTTCTGCCGGCAAGTGGCCCCCGAGTTTGACCTCATGATCAGCACGTACAACTTCTGCGACTTCGGGGTGCCGGCCATCCACTTCGTGGCCGACTTCACCTTCGACGGCGAGCTGTCGGGCCACTGGGACGCGCGGCCGCGGGGCCTGGCTGCGCTGCTCTACGGGAACCACCCCCTGCGGAAGGCGTACCTTTGGCTCTGCCGTCGGATCCGAAGGCCCTCGGGCCGGGACTTCATGACCCAGGACCTCACGCTGGCGAACTCCCGATGGACGGCAGGGCTTCTGAAGGAGCGGTACGGGATCGAGGCGGGGGTGCTCTACCCGCCCGTGGCCGGCGAGTTCCCGGCTATCCCCTTCGCGGAGAAGGAGGACGGCTTTGTGTTCATCGGAAGGGTGGCGCCGGAGAAGCGGGTGGAGCGGGTGGTCGAGATACTCTCCCGCGTCCGGGGCCTGGGCCATGGCGTCCACCTGCACCTGATCGGTCAGATAGACGGCAGCCCGTATGGAAGGATGGTGAGGAGGCTGTGTGCCGAGCAGGGCGACTGGATTCACGCTGAGGGCAGCAAGAGCGGGGAGGCGAAGTGGCGCCTGATCGCCGGGCACCGGTACGGAATCAACGCGCGGCTGGGCGAGGCATTCGGCATCTCCGTCGCGGAACAGGTCAAGGCCGGGAGCATCGTCTTCGTCCCAGAGGAGGGCGGGCAGGCGGAGATCGTTGGGCACCCTCTGCTCACCTATGGGAGCGTGGGGGACGCGGTGGGCAAGGTGGACCGGGTGCTCCGCGAGGGCGAGACGCGGCGGGCGCTGCTCGACCACCTCTCGAAGCGGGCAGATGCCTTCTCCATCCCGAGCTTCAGGGCCACAGTCCGGGCGCAAGTCGAGGGGTTCATCCAGGCACGGGCGCACCGTTGAAGCGGTTGCTCAAGCGCATCCTGGGCAGGAGGGTCACTAACAGGCTCCGGGCCACCCAGCGAGCGCTCCTTGGGGCGTATTACGGCCTTGGCAACAGGGTGGAGTGCACGATCTGCGGCCGCACGTACTCAAGGTTCCTGAGATTCGCGGGACGAGAGAACCAATGGTGCCCGCACTGTGGCTCGCTGCCTCGACACAGGCTCTTGTACCCGTTCCTTCGGGACAAGATGCACTTCTTCGCCGCGAAGTTCCGGGTGCTTCACTTCGCGGCGGAGGCCTGCCTGGCCCGTGAAATCCGCAAGCATGGAAACATCGCTTACTTCCCTGCGGACCTGGGGGCTTCGCTGATACCCGGCCTCTCGGAACCCCCAGAGCTTGTCATGTCCGTCACCCACATAGGCTTCCGCGACGGCGTCTTCGACGTGGTGTTGTGCAACCACGTGCTGGAGCACGTCCGCGACGACCGGCGCGCGATGCGGGAGCTCCACCGGGTGCTCAAGCCAGGGGGGTATGCGATCCTCCAGGTGCCCATAGACGCCGCCGCGGAAACGAAGGAGGACCCCACCCTCGGCCCGGAGGAGCGGGCACACCTCTACGGGTTTGCCGACCACTTGCGTCTCTACGGGGCGGATTATAGGGAGAGGCTCGCGGAGGCCGGCTTCGAGGTGGAAGTTAGCCGCTACGTGGAGGAGCTCGATGCCGTCCGACACGCGCTGGACGAGGAGGAGGGCATCCATGTGTGCTGGAAGCGTTGAGCCGGACGCGGCGGGACTGCACATCGCGGCATTCGTTACCGCCCCCCAGCCGTTCCAGGTCCCCGTCTACCGTCGTCTCTGGGAGCGCCACGGAATCAGGACCGACCTCTACTGTCTCGACGTGGACCGGGCCCGGGGCTGGGGGGACACGAGTCCCCTCTATCCCGTGGCCGGCCGGGGGAGGGAGTTCCGCCTGGGGCCTCTGCGCCTTGCGTTTCCCCCGGCATCCCTCCTTGCCGCGCTCGGCAGGAAGCGGTATGGCGCCCTGATTATCAGCGGCTGGGAGCGCCACGCGCACGTGGCACTCCACGCCCTCTGCGCAGCGGCAGGGGTGCCGGTGATTGTCGGCTCCGACCTGCGGGCGGGTCCGGGTGGCATGGCGGACAAGAAGCGCTCGTGGCCGAAGAAGGCCCTCCGCAATTGGGTCCTTCCGCGCATCCTTGACTGGGCGAAGGGGGCGCTGGTCCCGGGCGAGTGCGCCGCGGCGTACCTCCAGGAGGCCGGCTTCCGAGGCCCCGTCGGCATCGGGTTGTTCGGCATTGACTGCGCGCAGTTCCGAAACGACGGCGAGCGGCGCCCGCAGGACCGGCTCGACCTCCTCTACTGCGGGCGGTTCATCGAGAAGAAGCGGCCCGACGACGCGGTGCGCGCCCTGTCGCTCCTTGCGAACTCGGGAGTGCCCGCCCGGCTGGTCATGGCGGGCGACGGCCCCACGCACGGCGCCGTGGCACGGCTCGCCCGCGAGTTGGGGGTGGACGCCCTGGTGACGCTGCTCGGCGCGGTGCCGCACGCGGACGTTGCGGGCCTGATGCAGCAGGCCGACGCGCTCGTCCTGCCCACGGCCGGCGAAGCCTGGGGAGTGGTCGTTGTTGAGGCCGCGGCCTCGGGCATGGCGCTCGTGCTGTCCGATCAGGTCGGAGCCGCCAGAGATGTCCTCCGGGAGGGACAGAACGGCTACGTGTTCGCCACGGGCGACGCAGGGAGCCTAGCGGCCTGCATCGAAAAGGTGTGGCAGGACAAGAGGGCCGGCCGCATGCCCGAGGCCGCCAGGGTGTCCCGCGCCCTTGCCGAGCGCTACAGCTTCGAGCACTGCGCTGACGTCTATGCCGACACCATCAGGAAAGCGGTGAATGCCCATGGCCGGGCCAGTGCCTGAGGGCACGCGAGGGGAGCGCCTCAGGGCGCTGGTCGTCGCCGCCGAGTGCAGCCCGGCGAAGTCGCACACGGCGGGCTCCGCGTGGCAGATCGTCTCACGGGTCTCTGCCTGGCACGACCTGTGGGTCATCGCGGGAACGCACGGGCAGCACGAGGTCGAGGAGTGCCTGGCGCGCCAGCCAGAGCTTCCTGGCCGCTTGCACTTTGCCTTCGTCCCCCTGGAGCCAATCCGGCGGGGCGCTGCGCCCAGGCCCGTCTTGCCGGTGGACTCGGTGCTGCGCATGAGGCGGTGGCAGGCCGAAGCCTACGGTTTTGCCACGACGCTGCACAAGGACATCGGCTTCGACGTGGTGCACCAGCTCCGCGGCGATTCGTTCCGCGAGCCGGGCTTCTGCTGGAAGCTCCCCATCCCTTTCGTGTGGGGCCCGACGGGTGGCAACACGGGCGTCCCGTGGAAGCTGATGGGCGCGCTCGATGCCCGCAACCGCCTCCTGCACTGCCTGCGGAACGCGATCACGGCCGTGCAACTGCGGTTCAGCCCAAGGGTGCGCCACGCCGCCGCGCGGGCCGCGGTGCTGCTCGCGCAGACCTCACACGACCAGCGGCGCTTCGCGGAGGTGCTGGGCGCGCGCCCCATCCTCGCCCACGAGCAGGCCGCCGAGCCCGGGATAGGCGAGGTTCACCACTACGACGGCTCGCGCCCCCTGCGGCTTGCCTGGGTGGGCAGGTGCGAGCAGTTCAAGGCCCTTCACCTCGTCCTCGATGCCCTCGCGCGGCCGGGCTGCCGCGGCCGGGCCGAGCTCCACGTGGTGGGCGACGGCCGCTGCCGCGCGGGCTGGCAGCGCCTGGCCGCCCGCCTCGGCGTCGCCGACTGGTGCGTCTGGCACGGCTGGCTCGACCAGAAGGAGCTCCTCACAGTGATGGGCCGGTGCGACGCCTTAGTCTTCTCGAGTCTCCTGGAAGCCACGTCCACCACCGTCATGCAGGCCCTCTCCCTCGGCCTCCCAGTCGTCTGCATGAGGCACTGCGGCTACGGGGACGTTGTGGACCAGACGTGCGGGATTCTGGTCGAGGTCGCGCGCCCCGCCGCGGTCGTCGAGGGCTTCGCCGCTGCCTTCGCGCGCTTGGCGGGCGAGCCCCCTCTGGTGGAGCAACTCAGCCGCGGCGCCCTCGAGAAGGCCCGCGCCCATAGTTGGGACCACCTGGCCGGCGTGATTCGCCAGGCCTATGAGGATGCCGCCCGCGCCCGGAAGCTGCGCTAGATGGTGATCATCAATGCCGACGACTTCGGCCTCGATGCACGGGTCAATGCTGCCATCGTGGAGTGCTTCGCGCGCGGCTATTGCTCCAGCACCACCCTCATGGCCAACATGCCCGGGTTCGAGGAGGCCTGTGAGCTGGTCCGCTGCCAGGGCCTGTCTGAGCACGTGGGCGTCCACCTGGTCCTCACAAGCGGGACGCCTCTGACAGACAGAATGCGCAACTGCCCCCGCTTCTGTGACACTGCTGGACGCTTCTGCCTGGTCAGGACGGGAAGGCTATTCCTGCTGGCCAGCTATGAGAAGGAGGCATTGTTCGAGGAGCTGCGAGCACAGGTCCTCAGATGCCGGGAGCAGGGCGTCACGCTGACACACGCTGACTCTCACAAGCACATCCACGTGGAGTGGGCAATCGCGTCGGCGGCCATGCGGGTTTGCCGGGCAGAGGGCATACCTTGGCTGAGGCTGGCCCGCAACTGTAGGCCGAGGGGCACGCTCCTGAGGGCGGCCTATCGCCACCTGCTGAATTGGCGGATCGCCCGTGCCGGGCTGGCCAGGACACGCTATTTCGGGACACCCAACGACTACCGGCGCCTGGTCGCACGGAGAGGCGCGCTGCCGGACGCGCAACACTTCGAGATCCTCATGCACCCGACTCTGGACGATGGCGGCGCGCTGGTGGACTCGATCAGCGGCGTCAGGCTCGCAGACTGTCTGCCCCCCGAGGAGGCAAGAGGGCGCGCCGTGTCCTTTGCCGGTAAGCAGTACAGGGCTGCCACGTGAGGCACTTCAGGCTTCCCCGGAAGCTCGTGGACCGTGAGGCCTACATCCTGGCGGCGTGCGCCGGCAAGCGCGTCCTGCACCTCGGCTGCGTCGGAAGCGTCCGCACTGGGGATTGGCACGCCCTGGTGAACAGCGGGCGTTGGCTCCATCAGAGGATACGCTCCGCTGCCTCCGAGGCCATCGGGATTGATATCGAACGGTCCGCGGTCAATGAGCTGAGGGAGCGGATGGGGATGACTGACATACTCTGGGGCGATGCGCAGGAGCTCGCGGCGCTGGACTGCGGCTCGTTCGACCTGGTGGTTGCCGGCGAGATCATCGAGCATCTTCCCAACCCAGGGAGAATGCTCGAGAGTGCCCACGCAGTGCTACGCGAGGACGGGCACGTCATCGTCACGGCACCGAACGCTTTCTGCGCTCGGAAGGCGCTGGGGGTGTTGTTGGGCTTGGAGAGTGTTCACGAAGACCACGTGGCCTACTACTCGCACCGAGCCCTCCAGAGGCTTGCAGCGATGTACGGGTATCGGGTTGTGGACCAGTGCAGCTATAGGCTCCGGAACCGGACGCCGCTTCTGCCGTATGTGATCGAGCGCATCGTAGGCATCCTGTCTCCGAACCTCTGCGAGGGTGTGATTTGCAGGATGGCGCGGGCATGCGAATCCTGATGGTCCACAACGACTACGCTCGGCCGAGCGGTGAGGAGCATGCGTGCGAGAGCATCGCGCGGCTGCTCGAAGAAAGAGGCCACGGCGTGACCTGGTTAAGAAAGTCGTCTGCCGACATCCCGGCATCCCTCCGCGGCAGGGCGCAGGCGTTCTTCTCCGGGATCTACAGCTTCAGGGCGCGCCGCGAGATGGACAGGCTCCTTAGCGGAGGCGACTTCGATATTGTGCAGGTGCAGAACCTATACCCCTTGCTCTCCCCCTCAATGTTGCCGCCTGCGCGGACCCGCGGGGTTCCCATCGTTATGCGGTGCCCCAACTACAGGCTTTTCTGCCCGATCGGCCTTTTCCTGTCGAATGGTCACCTATGCGAGAAGTGCTTCACAGGGTGGGAGTGGTGGTGCGTCCTGAAGAATTGCGCGGGCAGCCTGCCGAAGAGCATCGGGTACGCGCTTCGCAACGCCTTCGCAAGGGCCACGGGGATGATCAGGGACAACGTAACCCTGTTCATCGTCCTGTCAGACTTCCAGCGAAGGCGTTTCGCCGCTGCGGGGATCGAGCCGGGCAGGATCGAGGTCCTGCCGAACATGGCCCCGGCGCAAGAGCCGGCGGCGGACGCTGGGGAAGGGAGTCTCGTCTCATTCGTTGGGCGGATCAGCCCGGAGAAGGGGATAGGCGACTTCCTGGCCGCGGCCAGAGCGCTGCCGGAGCAGCGCTTCGCCCTGGCTGGGGACGCCTCGCCGATGCCAGAGGTGGAACGGGATGCGCCTCCGAACGTCACGTTCAGCGGCTTTCTGTCCGGGGGGAAGCTGGCGGAGTTCTACGGGGCGACCCGGATCCTGGTGTGCTGTAGCACGTGCTTTGAGGGGTTCCCGAACGTCGTTGTGGAGGCGATGTGCGCGGGGCGGCCCGTGGTGGCCACACGGATTGGGGCGCTGCCGGAGATCGTGGACGATGGCGTGACCGGCCTGCTCTACGAGCCAGGGAACGTCCCTGAGCTTGTGGACAAGCTGGGCCGCCTGCTGGCGGACCCCGAGCTCTGCCGCGAGATGAGCGCGGCGGGCCGTCAGAAGGCTCTGTACGAATACTCGCGGGACAAGTACTACGAACGGCTGATGGGGATTTACCAGAAGGCCATTGCCCTGGGACATCCCCGCGCAAGCTGAAGGACGCTGCGTGGCAAGCTCCGCGAGCTCTCGGAAGCAATCCACCTGGACAGGACTTGCCTCCTGGACCACGGTTCTGTGGGTCATGCTGTGGCTGAACATAGATGCCGACTACCGGCACCTGAGGAGCCCGAGCGGTCTGTTGGAGTATTTGCACGCGGCAAGGGCGTTGCTGGCCTTCGCCGCGGCCATTGGCGCCTACGTCCTTCTACAGCAGCGCGTTAGGCGCTCCGTTTTCTCTGGGTCGAGTCCCGTCCGCCTTCTGGCCGTGTATGGCGTGATAGCCCTGGGGGCCTCTGTGCTCTCCGAGTCGCCCTTCGAGGCGCTCTACTGGGGCGGGCTGTACCTGGCGGTGTTCGTAGTGCTGGAGGCCGAGATGGCGGGCGGCGACCCGTTGGCCCGGAGCGCGCAGCTCCTCACGCTGACGTGGCTCATCGTGGCATCTCTGGGGGCAGCTCTGGCGATAGTAGGCTGGGACGTGTTTTTCGGCGAGGTCGGCTTGATGGCGCCAGGCGCAGAGGTCATTAGCGTGATCCCGCAGTTCATGGGCTTCACAATGTCCCGGTCCACCGGCGTCGGCCGCCTGGCGGCCGTGCCGGCCGTGTTCGCCCTGGCGCGGGTGTGCCACGGCAGAGGCGTGAGCCGTATCCTCTGGGGGGTGGTCCTCTGCGCGTTCGTGGCGCTGCTGCTCGCGACACGCGCGCGGACGCCCCTCTTCGGGCTTGTGGCTGCCGCGCTGTTCATGCTCTCCGTGCAGAGAGGCAAGGGCGGGTTGCTCCTCGCCGTCGGCGTGGCAGTCCTAGCCATCCTGGCGGACGTCATCTCGCCCGAGAAGGTGGAGGGCTTCATCTACAGACGGGGGACCGGCGAGGACCTGCTGAGGATGACGGGGCGGACCGACGTGTGGGCGGCGGGTTGGGAGGTGTTCATGCGATCACCGGTCGTGGGACTGGGGCCTCTGGCTGACAGGTTCCACATGGGCTGGCGGCACATCCACAGCACCTGGCTTCTCGCCCTGATGCAGGCTGGGGTGGTCGGCGCCGCCTTTTTTGTCGCTGCCTGGGCAATCGGCTGGCGGCTGTTCTTCCGCAATCTCCGCAGACTGGAGACGCTGCCGCCGAGACATCAAGCGCTCCTGATTGAGTCAGGCGCCGTCCTCGCCTTCTTCACCGTCAGGAGCATCCCGGAGACGACGGCTGCCGCCTTCTCCATAGACCTTCTGGTGATCGTTCCCATACTGGCCTATCTTGAGATACTAGATCGCAGTCTGCGGCAGGCTAGCGCGCAGCAGACGGCACAGCGGGCTCGGAATGGTTGCGGCTTCCGCAGGCCGTTCCCGATGGCGCCGCAAGCAGGAGTGGAGACACAAGGTTCCGGTTCCGCGGCTCGGATTGCCGGAAAGCGCTTGACAAACCGCAGGTTCGGTGTAGAATGACAATGGTGATTGGGAGGGTTGCGAGAGTGCCTGCGCTCTCAGGTCCGCATGCCGGACCCGCCTGCCCTGGAGCCGCCGGCGTACCCGTTGCTGTGGGACGCAACCCACAGAGAAAGGGACCGGACTCCATGGCCAGCGAGAAGCAAATCCAAGCCAACCGCCAGAATGCGTTGAAGTCTACCGGCCCGAAGTCGGCGGAAGGGAAGGCGCGGTCCGCACGCAACTCGCTCAAGCATGGGCTGCTGTCGCGCGAGGTGCTCCTGCCCGGCGAGAAGGCGAAGGAGCTGGCGGCGTTCAGGGAGGGTATTCTGGCTCAGTTGGCGCCGGAGGGGGAGCTTGAGGAGTTGCTCGCGGACAGGGTGGTGGAGTCGGCCTGGCGGCTCCGCCGCGCCGTGCGGCTGGAACGGCAGGTCATCCAGAGCAGGCTGGATAGCGAGTGGCGGTACCGAGCCAGCAGCGCTGGGACGCACAAAGGCGAACCTTTCCCCACTGCGGACAGCGTGGCCGCCAGCATGCTGTACTATAAGGACGCTTTCGACAAGCTGGTGCGGTATGAGGCGCACATTCAGCGGGGGTTCTACAGGGCTCTGCACGAGCTCCAGCGGCTCCAGGCGGAACGGAAGGGAGGCCAGGCGCCGCTCCCGCTTGCGGTGGACGTGGACGTCGCCGGCCTGCCCGTGGACGAGGGGCCGGCGCTCAGACGCGCCGCCCAACAGGAAGCGTTGTGCGTTGTGGGCGGGCCGTCTCCGGCCCGCGGGGACGGGCCATCCGGGACGGAGTCGGAGGGGACGCAATCCCCACCAGGTGAGGTTGCGGTCCCCGAAGCCGTGGAGCTGGCGGTACCGGCTGCGCCCGATGGAACCGTCTAGGGCGCGAGCTTTTCTGCGAAACGAAGCCACTCTGCTGAAGCGTGAGGCGGCAACACTGAGGGGCGCGCCCTTGTGGTCCGCCTCTCCGAGGCGGAGTCTTGCCGCCCCGGAGGGGCGGGCCACGTGGCCCGCGTCTTCGACGCGGCAGTCTTCCGCCCCGGAGGGGCGGGCTACTTCAGAAGCTGAGGAGAGCGCGTGAAGGTGCTGGTGACGGGAGGAGCGGGCTACGTGGGGAGCGTGCTCACGCCCATGCTGCTGGCGGATGGGCACGAGGTGGTGCTGCTCGACCGCTTCCTGTGGGGGGTGAAGCCGGTCCTGCACTTCGCGGGACACGAGCGCCTCGAGATCGTGGAGGGGGACGTGCGGGACGCGGCGGCGGTCCGAGCGGCGGCGCAGGGCTGCGACGCGGCGGCCCACCTGGCGGCCATCGTGGGCTACCCGGCCTGCGCCGCAGACCCACACAGGGCGGTGAGCACGAACGTGGAGGGCACCCGAAACGTCGCCGACGCGCTCCAAGGGCGGCCCACCGTCTTCGCCTCGACAGGCTCCACGTACGGGAAGGTTGAGGGCGTTTGCACGGAGGCGACGCCCATCGCGCCCCTCACGCTCTACGGCTCCACGAAGTCCGAAGCCGAGAAGATGATCGTGGACAAGGGTGGCGTCGGCCTCAGGCTCGCAACCGTATTCGGCGTGTCGCCCAGGATGCGGCTCGACCTCCTGGTCAACGACTTCGTCTACCAGGCGCTCCACAACCGGCAGATCGTGCTCTACGAGGGACACTTCCGCCGCACCTTCCTCGATGTCGCGGACGCGGCCAGGAGCTTCGTCTTCACTCTGAACCACTTAGACAGGATGAAGGGCGAGACGTTCAACGTGGGCGACGAGGCGATGAACTACACCAAGCGCGAGGTGGCCCAACACATCAGGGCCTTTGTGGACTACTACCTGCACGAGGCCGATGTCGGCTCCGATTCGGACAAGCGCGACTACGAGGTCTCCTACGCCAAGATCAAGCAGCTCGGCTACGCGGCGAGCACCACCCTGGACGAGGGGATTCAGAAGCTCGTCAAAGTCCTCCGTCACGTCAGGATCACGAGCGAATGGAGCAACGTGTGACTCTTGGCTTTCGCCCCGTACACCCACGTGTGCGGGATGAATGGATGGGTGGATGGGTGTCAGACAGTCATCCATTCATCCACCCATCCAACCATCCCCTCTTGGTTACGGCGGACCGGTGGCCTGATATGACCAGAGTCCTGCTCACCGGCGGGTCGGGGTTCCTGGGGCGCCACATTGCCGCAGAGGCCCGCGCGAGGGGCTACGAGGTCCTCGCCCCTCGCAGCAGCGAGCTCGACCTGCTGACCATGGAGGGCGCCGAAGCGTACATGCGCCAGATCCAACCTCCCGCGGGTTCGGGAACCCGCGGGAGGTCAATTGACGTCATCATCCATTCGGCGGCCTACTACGGCGGGATCGGGATCAACCAGGCGGAGCCGGCCACCATCTTCCACCGCAACACGCAGATGGCCCTCAACGTCTTCGAGCTCGCCAGGGAGCACAAGGTGCGGAAGGTCCTCCCCATCGGTTCCGCCTGCGCCTATCCAGGCTACCTCGCGGGCGACCTCAAGGAGGAGCACTTCTGGGACGGCCGCCTCCACGAGTCGGTGGAGGCCTACGGCTTCACCAAGAAGGTGCAGCTCGTCGCGCAGCGGGCCTACTTCAAGCAGCACGGCATCGAATCGTGCCACCTCGTCCTCACGAACCTCTACGGCCCGCACGATGTCTTCACCGAATACCGCTCCCACGTCCTCGCCGCGATGATCAAGAAGTTCACCGACGCGACGGACAAGGTGGTCCTCTGGGGCGACGGCTCGCCCATCCGCGAGTTCCTCTACGTCAAGGACGCGGCGGAGGCGATCGTTCGGGCAATCGAGCTGGCCCACGACCTCGAGCCGATCAACGTCGGCACCGGGGTGGGCACCTCGATCAAGGAGCTGGCGGAGCTTGTGGCGAAGCTCACCGGCTTCCGCGGCCAGATGGAATGGGACACCTCGAAGCCCGCGGGCACGCGCCGCAAGGTGCTCGACGTCACGCGCATGAGGCAGAAGCTCGGCTGGACCCCGCGCTGGCGCCTCGAAGACGGCCTCGCCGAAACCGTCCGCTGGTATCTCGCAAACAAGGAGGCCGCCGACTCCCGCCAATAGCCCAGCTCCCGGGCATCGGTTACTGCACCCGGTCCCCGAGAATGCGCTTGCCTTTCTGGGTCCAGGAGTGGTAGAATGCTGCCGATGGGCCGTAAGGAGAACCAGTGATGCACCTGTTCCCTGCTGGCGGGGCGATGGGCAGGCGTAGCCTCGCAGCAACGCGAGGTGCCTGGTGTATCCTCGGCGTGGCGCTGATGGCCCTATCCTTCAGTGCCGCGGGCTACGGCGCCGAGCGCTTTGGCGTCCGCAGGTGGGTCAAACCGGACGGCCCGAAGTTCCTCCCTGACGAGGTGATCGTGAAGTTCAAGCCTGGGGCGGCACAGGCGGCTATCGAGGCGGTCCATCGCCGACATGGCACGGCGGAGATCTACACCAGCAAGTTGGGCGGGTTCAAGCGCGTGCGAACTCCCGCAGGCAAGACCATCGAGGAGATGGTCGCGGCACTCAGCAAGGAGCCGTCCGTTGAGTACGCCGAGCCGAACAGCATCTGCTACGCCTTCATGACCCCGAACGATCCTTACTACCAGTATCAGTGGCACCTGGACATTCCGCAGAGCAGCGAGAACCCGGCTTGGCACGGGTCCAATGGCGGGGGGATCAACGTGGAGCCTGCGTGGGACGTTTCCCAGGGGCTTGGGGTGGTGGTCGCGGTCGTGGACACTGGGGTGGCCTATGAGAACTACAGCAAGCCCCCACCACAGCCGAAGACGTACTATGAGGCGCCGGACCTCGCGAACACAACATTCGTGCCAGGCTACAACTTCATCGCGGACACGACCCACGCGAACGACGACGATGGGCACGGCACCCACGTGACGGGGACGATCGCGCAGAGCACAAACAACAGCCTGGGCGTGGCCGGCGTGGCATTCCGGTGCTCGATCATGCCCGTCAAGGTGCTCAACAGCAGAGGTTCGGGCACTGCTGCTACAGTGGCCGATGGCATCCGCTTTGCGGCAGACAATGGCGCCAAGGTCATAAACATGAGTCTTGGCTGGCCTGTGACAGGTGGTGTGCCGTATGATCCTGGCGAGACCGTCCGCAGTGCGGTGGCCTACGCCTATGGAATGGGCGTGACCATAGTGTGCGCGTCGGGCAACGATGGGGAGTCCGCTGTCGCGTACCCCGCCGCCTACGACGACTACTGCATCGCTGTCGGCGCTACGCGCTACGACGAGACAAGGCCGTCGTATTCCAACTACGGAGCGTCATTAGACTTGGTCGCTCCGGGAGGCGACCTAGGCGTTGACCAGAACGGCGATGGCTACGCAGATGGCGTTTTGCAGAACACGTTTGGCAACAGGCTGGACGACTGGAACTATTTCTTCTACCAAGGCACCTCGATGGCGGCACCACACGTGTCTGGCGTGGCGGCCCTCATCATTGCCCTCGGCGTAACCAACCCCGACGAGGTGCGCTCGATCCTCCAATCAACCGCCGAGGACAAGGGAGCAGTGGGATGGGACCAGCTGTATGGTTACGGCCTGGTACATGCGTACGCCGCGGTCCAGGTGGCAGGAGCACCGACGGTGGCCATGGTCACGGTGTTGCGAGCCTCGCCGCAGGACAGCGGCGTCGCAGTCACCTGGGAAACAGCCGCGGAGACGGGCACGCTGGGCTTCTACGTGACGCGGCGCGACGAGGCGACGGGCGAGGAGCAACGGGTCGGCAACCGCCTGCTCCGCGCCCTCGCCCACGCGCCCCTCGGGGGCAAGTACCGCCTGCTCGACCCCACCGCGGAACCGGGCAGGACATATAGCTACACACTCGTGGAGGTGGAAGCGGGCGGCCAGGAGCGGTTCCACGGGACGTGCCGCGCGACCCTGGACAAGGGCGTAGGCGGCGCGGCTGCGGCAACGCCGGCCCTGCGTCCGCCCGATGCTGAGCGTCCCGGCTACAGCTTCTCTGCCCGCGAGACAGGCGAGCCCCGGCCGCGGCGAGCCGGTAGGGGCGGGGCTTGTCCCCGCCCGGATTTGGGCGCCCACAAGGGGCGCCCCTACAGGTGGGCCTCCCCGGGAGCAGCCGCCGTCAAGATCGGTGTGAAGGAAGATGGCCTCTACTTCGTGGGCAGCTCAGACATTGCGCCACTCCTTGGCATTCCGGAAGAGGGCATGGGGAACCTTATCCAGCACGGGCTTCTTGCCCTGAGCTGCCAAGGCAGGCCAGTAGCGTATCTTCCGGCAGACGACGCGGGCGGAATCTGCTTCTATGGGAAGAAGCTAGACAGCATCTACACCGACGAGAATATCTACTGGGTGGAGCTCGGCCGCGGGATACTGGTGCGGCAACTCTCGCAGAGCGAGAGCGTTCCGGCGGCGGGAACGGAGACCTTTGTGGACAGCGCGCACGCCGAGGAGAACTACTTCCCAGCCACCGGTCTCTACCACGACCCGGAGGCCGACTTCTGGCTCTGGGCCTACCTCATGGCCGGCTCCCCCGGCGACGACAGGAGGTCGTTCATCATCCGCGCCGATGGCGCGGCGTCCGCGGGGCTGGCCACGCTGAAGGTCCGGCTGAAGGGCGCAACCGACACGAAGGGAGCGCCTGACCACCACGCCCGCGTCGCCCTCAACGGAACCATGGTCGGCGAGGGCCGTTGGGACGGCACCGAGGCCCGCACGCTCGAGTTCGCGTTTCGCCAGGGGCTCCTGCTCGAGGGCGCCAACACGGTGAGCGTGGAGGCGGCATTGCCCCCTGGGACGCCGTACAGCGTCTTCTACGTGGACTCCTTCGACCTCACTTACCAGCGGCACTACGTTGCCGTGGGCGATAGCCTGCTCCTCCGCGCGGACCAGAACCCGGTGGTCACCGTCACTGGCTTCAACTCCCCAGCGATCTCCGTCTTCGACGTGACCGATCCGTGGAGCCCGGCGCTCTTGCGCGGGACCACGATTGACGAGGCGGACGGGACCTGCCGCGTGAGCTTCGCGGCGGCTGGGCCGGACGACCTCTACCTCGCGTTGACGCCCGGCGCGGTGAGGTCGCCGGCCTCCCTGCGGCCCGACGTGCCGTCGCGCCTGAAATCGCGCGCCAACGCCGCCGCTTACCTCGCCATCGCGCCCTCCGAGCTCAAGGAGGGCGCGAAAGCCCTGGCGGACTACCGCCAGGCCCAGGGGCTCGCCGCACTCGTCGTGGACATCGAGGACGTCTACGACGAGTTCGCCTACGGCATCGCCACGCCCAAGGCAGTGCAGGCGTTCCTTGCCTGGGCGCGGAGCAACTGGCGCGAGCCGCCCAGATACGTCCTCCTCGCAGGGCACGGCACGTGGGACTACAAGGACTACCTCGGCCGCGGCGACAACCTCATCCCCGCCCTTCAGGTGGACACCCCCTACGGCCTCTTCAGCCACGACGGCGAGTTCTCGAAGCAGGCCGCGGTCGGGCGGCTCCCCGCGAGGACCCCGGACGAGTTGGCCGTGATGATTGCCAAGACCATCGCGTACGAGCAGAGCGTGGGGGCCTGGCGCAACCGGGTTCTCATGGTGGCCGACAACGCCGACGGCGGCGGGAACTTCCCCCGCGACAGCGACGACCTCGCGGCGCTCATCCCGGCCGGCCACGCCGTTGACAAGGTCTACCTCTCACAGTTCTCCTTGAACGAAGCCCGACGGCGCCTCATCAGCGGGCTCGACGCGGGGGCGCTCCTGGTGAACTACATCGGCCATGGCGGCATGGCGCAGTGGACTCACGAGGGCCTGCTGAGGACGAGCGACGTAGACGCGCTCCGCAACGGCACCCGCCTGCCCGTCGTCGCGGCCCTCACCTGCCTCTCCGCCCGCTTCGCCTTGCCCGGCTACGACTGCATCGGCGAGGCATTCGTCCTCAAGCCTGACGGCGGCGCCGTGGCCTTCTGGGGGCCGTCGGGACTCTCCATGAACGACGAGGCGAAGGGCCTCGGCCGGCGCTTCATCCAGGCCGCCTTCGGGCAGCCCGCCGCCAGGGTGGGCGACGCGGCACTCCGCGCTGCCGCCACGGAAACCGAGATGTCGAAGACCTTCAACCTCCTCGGCGACCCCGCCCTGAAGCTCAGGCCGGCCGATTGACAGCAGCAAGGGTTCCACGCGATGCCGGTGTATGAGTTCCTTTGCGCCGACTGCAATCGCGTGTTCAACTTTCTGGCCCGGAGCCCCGACGCGGCGGGCTGCAAGCCGGCCTGCCCCAAGTGCGGCGGCAGGCGGATGAGCAGGCTCTTCTCCCCTTTCGCAACGGGGCGCAAGGGCGCGCAGCCCAGCAAGGGCGCGGAGGCTCCCTCGCCCGACGCCGACCGCGACCTCAGCCCCGCAGAAGAGGCCCGCATGGAGCGCGCGATGGCCGGCCTCGAACGCGACATGGAGTCCATTGACGAGAACGACCCGCGCCAGGTGGCCGCGGCCATGCGGCGCCTCTCCGACGCCAGCGGCGAGAGGCTCGGCCCAGAGTTCGACGAGATGGTCCGCCGCATCGAGGCCGGCGAAGACCCCGAAAAGGTCGAGGAGGAAATGGGCGACCTCCTCGGCGAAGGGGAACCCGGCGGCGCACCCGGCGGCCCGCCTACCCGCGACGATGGCCTCTATGACCTGTAGGAACCGCGTCAGCTTGACCGCCTATCAAGCAGTCCCTGCTAGCCGACCGACAGGGAGGGGGGCTTTCCCCATCATGCCCATCCCAAAACAGACAACTGGGCCAGTGCGCTTTGGTCTTGACAGCACGGACCCGGGATTGTATGATACCACCACTTTCGGAGGACGCTTGCTTGGCGGGCCTCGCACCGGTAAGCCCAGCAACCGAAGGAACTGCTTCACCGTGAAGAGGAGCAAGTGGAGTAGGACCATGGAAAGGGTTGGCATTGGAGGGGTCCTTACCATAGTCTTTGGGGCGGTGGCTGTTGTGATAGCGCTAGCTTTTTCGCCGCAACCTGCCGGATGGTTTGAGGGGTGGCTGCGTGTGTCGAGTATTCTTGCGCGCCTCATGTCTGGCCTAGCTGGAGTGGCGGTGTCGTTCATTCTTGTGTGTGTGGCCCTGGCGATCTTCGGTCGTGCTGCAGACGAGCAGGAGGTCCCCAGCCGGGCGAATGGCCTGTACAATCTGGAAGGAGTTCTTGACGCCATGTGGAAGACTGCTCTCAACTTCGCAGAAGGAGTGGAGAAGCTTCACATTGAGCTGGAGAAGGGGCGTGAGCCCAGTCGAGCCAATCAGGCCAAGGCCCATCGGAGCGCCCTGCGGAAACTGGATTACGATCTGCTCCAGTGCGACAATCGACACCTGCGGGATTCCGCCGTGTTATCCGGGGTTCCACAGGAGTTCCTGGAGGCGCGCACTGAGCTTCAGAATCAACTCGCGGACATCACGTCCAAGTTGCGGCCTCGTTTCTGGCGAGACCCTGAGGGATGCTTGGCAAAGGCGGCCCGCCGTGCCAGCATCCTGGCAGAGAAGGCGCGGGCCCACGCCCGTGCTGTCGAGGAGAAGAAAGAAGCACTAGGTGCCCCTTCGCAGGCATCCTCTTGAGAGGAGATATCATGAATGAGTGACAAGATCAAAGAAACGCCTGAGCACGTTTGCCAGAGCATGCGTTTGCTTTTTGCTGACCTGGAGCGAGAGTTCTCCAAGGGCGCTGATCGTTCTGCCGTGCGCATGTGCGAACTGTCGAGAGCACTCAGCGATGAGGCCGACCACGCCTTCAGTCACCCAGAGGTCTGGGAGGGGGCGAATTACGAACGTGCTTTGGATCTCCTTCGTAAGTGTGTCGATGCCGTGAGAGGCACCGAGTACGAGGCGAACTGCGCACGCCGTCCAGACGAGTTCGCACGCAGAATCTCTACCGCACGCGAAGCACGAGAAGCGCTGCAGAAGATCGGATGCTAGAAAGCACTCAGGAAAGCCGACATGCGCGAGGCCTCGGCTTTCCTTGCCCGCCGGGCCATCGAGATAGATCCTCCCCCCCCTGACCTGGCTTGCGGTGCCTCCTTGTGAAGTCATGCCGATGGTGCATAGTATACTGCCATCCTGCACTGACCCTTGATGCGTGGGTGTGACATCAGGCCAAGCGCTCAGGCCCACCATCGAATGGGCGGCGGAGAATCCCTCCGCCGACGCTATAAAGCTTGACATGGAGTATGGTTATGCGAATGCCTCCTGGGGCCACTGGATGATCAAAACCACAGGGGGAGGCAATGATCGGCCAGCGGCTAGCTCTGACTCGTCACGAGCCGCGGGGACGGTGGAACGTGCATGCCAAGACCGCCCCGAAGCGGAATTCCTCCTCTGCTGCGCGCGAACCCAGCTCGCGCCCGACGCGGCCGCGCGGGTAAAGTCCCTCGCCGCCCAAGGGCTCGACTGGACCCGTCTCGTGGAGCTCGCCCGCGCGAACGGCGTGCTGCCTCTCCTCTATCGCAGCCTCGCGGCCACGTGCCCCGACGCCGTCCCAGGAGCCATTCTGAAGGGCCTCGCCGACCACTGGCGCGACAACTCCGTCCGCAGCCTGCTCATGGCCGTGGAACTCCTGAAGCTCCTTGAACTGCTCCACACCCACGGCATTCAAGCAATCCCCTTCAAAGGCCCGGCGCTTGCCGCGTCCGCATACGGCGACGTGGCTCTCCGCCAATTCTCCGACCTCGACCTGCTCCTTCCGAGGTGGGACTTCCGGCGGGCCAGGCGCCTCCTCGTCTCCCACGGCTTCAAGTCCTATCGCTTCAACCTCGAACACCCCGCCTCCGGCCTCACCGTCGAGCTCCACAGGCTCCCCATTTCGGATTTCGGATTTCGGATTTCGGATTTCAATCCGCAATCCGCAATCCGCAATCTCCTCACCCGGTCAAGCTCCTCGCCTCCCAAGTGCCCACCCTTGCCCCCGAGGAGATGCTCCTCGCCCTCGCCGCCCACGGCTCCAAGCACTGCTGGGACCGCCTCTCCTGGGTCTGCGACCTCGCCGAGTTCATCTCCAGCCAGCCTCAGACGGACTGGGCGGCCGTCCTCGAACGAGCGACTGCGGCGGGCAGGAGACGGCGGCTTCTCTGGGGCCTGCTGCTCGCGAGGGACCTGTTGGGCCTGCCCCTGCCGTCCGAGGCCGCCGCGGCGGCGGCCGCCGACCCCCGCCTGCCCCGGCTCGTCGCCCAGGCCCGCCCCCTCATCTTCTGGACGCGGCGCGAGCCCTTCGGGAACGTCGAGCAGTGGGCGACCCAGCTCCGCTCGATGGAGCGCCTCCGCGACAGGCTGCTCTTCTGCCTCCGCCTCCTCGCTGAGGGCTTCAGGCCCAACAAGACCGACCGCGCCGCCGTCCCCCTCCCACGGCCTCTCCACCTCCTCTACTACGCCATCCATCCCATCCGCATCGCAGTCACCTACCTCCCCCGCGCCGTGAAGCACCTCCTCAAGGGTGCCTCGTAGCGGCAAGCGCCCCGCTTGTCGAGCGCAGACGGAGCGCCGCGTGCAATAACAGATTCGTGCGGGTGGGCACACCTTTGTGCCCACCTGCACGAATCCGCTATTGCACCCCAGAACGCCGAGAGACCACACGCGAGGCCCGGTGGACCCCAGAGCCTCCTCGAAGGGTCACCGGGCTTCGCTCGTTCTGAGCGTAAGCGTCCTGATGGCCGCCAACGAGCGGCACCTCGTCCCCTACTCAGGCAAAGTCCCGGACGTCGAGGTCATCTGTGTCCGCCAGCCACAGCAGCGGCCAGGCCTACTTGCTGGCGCCTTGTTGCCAGGCGAATGAGCTGAGGGCATGCGCCGCGAAGCCGAAGGTGCGGCTCGCGTGGGCCGTGTTGTCGGTCCCCACCTGTCGGTCTCCACCTGGAGGTAGCGCACCAGAGGACGCAGCCCCGACGGGCCAGAATGAGGTTGCATTCCCCGCGGCAATGTGCATGATCGCCAGGGGGAGAGGTCCTTCCCGAGGGTTGCGTTGGAGGGTCCGCCATGACAGCACGTGTCGTTCTCAGCAGGGGCATGGGCGTTGCCGCGGCTCTCGCCTGGCGTCTGGCCCTGGCCGCCGAGCCGCTGGTGGAATACTACAAGGCCGGCGACGTGGGGGTGTTCGCCGCCGCGCTGGCGCTGCCAGCCGACGTTGACCTCGCCACGAGCGTCCTCTCGGTCCAGCCGAAGGACGACAAGACGTATCTGCTCTACGTTGACCTGCCGCTGTCGGTGCTGGAGCGCCTTCGAGCGGCCGACCGCCACGAGCGGCCGCGCCTCAGCCGTGCGCAGGAGGCTAAGGCGGACGCCCTCGACAAGGAGATTTCGGGCCTTTACGGGCAGACAGCGTACCCGAGCGCCATCCAGATCAACAACCAGAAGCTCGATGGCCTGAGGGCGCTCCTCGCCGCTGAGGAGGCGAAGAAGGAGGGCCGCGACGAGGCCCTCATCGCCCGCACGAAGGAGCAGACCAAGGAACTCGCGGCCGCCACCAACAAGCTGGTGGATGACTGGCATAAGGCCGGGGGCGAGCGCGACAGGCTCTACAAGCGGATCGCCGAGCTCCAGGGGGAGAAGGAGAAGCTCTACGCCGACGCCCGCAAGGAGGGCCGCGACGCCTTGGCCGCTCTGCCCGCCCGCGTCCTCGGCCGCTTCCAGGGCACGGGCAAGGCCAGGGTCGCCGTCCTCGCTCGCTCGAGCGAACAGCTCCTGGCCGAGCCGCGCCCCGTGGCCATCCTGGAGCTCGACCTGCCTGCGGCCGACGGCGGGAGCAGCTCTGCATCGGCGTCTCGCTCCTCACCAGGCTCCTCGGCGACCTCGTCATCGGCGAGATGGCGCTCACGGGCAACGACCCCTTCCTCATCGAGGGCACCGACCTCACCGTGCTCATCCAGGTGAAGAACCGCGACATCTTCGACAGGCAGATGAAGGGCTACACGGACAAGGCGCTCGCGGCACACCCCAACGCCAGGACGGAGTCCTCCACCCACCAGGGCGTGCCCATCCTCAGCATCACCACCCCAGACCGCACCATCGCCTCCCACTCCGCCTACCTGGGCGACTACAAGGCCTACTCCAACTCGCTCGACGCCCTCAAACGGGTCATCGAGACCCACGCGAAGGCGCGGCCCTCGATGGCGGACAGCCTCGACTACCAGTACATGCGGACGATCTTCCCGGCGACGCCTGAGGCGGAGGACGGCTTCATCTATCTCTCCGACGCCTTCATCCGCAAGCTGGTCGGCCCCCGCTGGAAGATCGAGGGCCAGCGCCGCATCATCTGCCAGAACCACCTCCGCATGATCGCCAACGCCGCCACAATGTCACGCACCGAGCTGCGCAAGAAGCCGACGCTTGAGGCGCTGCTGAAAGACGGTTATCTGCCCGACCCGCTCTGGCGGTGCCCCGACGGCGGCACGTACACGCTCGACGCCTCGGGCCGCGCCTCCTGCGCAGTCCACAACTGCCTCCGCTACTGCACGCCTGTGGACAGCGTGCCCATCGGAAAGGTCTCGAAGGAGGAGGCCGACGACTACAGGCGCTTCGTGGCCAACTACAACGACTACTGGCGGCAGTACTTCGACCCCATCGGGGTCCGATTCAAGGTCGGCAACCGCATCGAGGTCGAGACCTGCATCCTCCCGCTCATCGAGAACAGCATCTACAACCAGGTGCGGGAACTGGTCGGCGGCAAGCCGGTCGCGCTCCGCGCCCGCGCCCTCACCGACCGCACGATCTTCTCCGCCGCAGCCAAGCTCGACCTCACCCACCCCAACTACAAGGAGATGGTGGAGGGGATGCAGCGCGCGCTCTTCCCAACCGTCCCCCCCATCACCAACGCGGTCGGCTCGAGCCTCTCGATTGGCCTGTTCGACAGCGACGTGCTCTTCACGGTGGACGAGCGCGGCATGCAGATGATGGGGCCGTGGATGGACCTCGAGACGCAGCTCATCGTCGCCACTGCCCTCTCGGCCTTCAACCTCCCCATCTACGGCGTCCTGGAGCTCAAGGATGAGAAGCTGGCGCGGAGCATCGTGCGCGAGCTCCTGCGCGTGGCCGCCGCGGGCGCACGCCTCGAAGAGGAGGAGGACTTCGAAGAGGCCGTCGGCGTGGACGCCTACGACGCTGGCGAGCACAACGGCCACGCCATCCACGCCCTCGCCCTGCGCCTCTTCGTCGTCAAGTTCCGCTTCTACTACGCCTTCACCCGCAACCGCCTCGTCGTCGCCACCAAGCGCTACGTCCTCCAGGAGGTCCTCGACGCCCTCGACAAGGGCGGGGCCGGCGACGACGCCGTGGGGAACGTCCACGTCAGCGTCCGCCCCAAGGCCTACGACAAGCTCCTCCCCGTCACCCTGGCCGGCTGGCAGGAGTACATGCGCGAGGCCTGCCACAGGAACCTGGTGCCGGTCCGCGCGCTCATCGAGTGCCACGGCGCCGCCGAGGACACCCTCGAGGCCGCCAGCCGCCGAGTCGAGGGCGTCACCCTCCGTTGCCCATCACTCGGCGACTACAAGCACGACCCCGCCCGCGACATCATCTACTGCACCGTCCACGGCGACCGAGTCCACCCGCGCCAGCCCGTCGAGCCCAGCGGCAAGGAAGAGACAGTGAAGCTCCTCCGCCGCCTCCGCGACCTCTCCATCGCCTTTCGGTTCACCGACGAGGGCATCATGACCAAGCTCACCCTCGACCTGGAGCCGGCAAAGGAATGACCGTGGCGGCTGTGCGGCCCTTCCTCGACGACGTCGGGTGGTTGACTTCCCTCGCACAAAGGGGTATTATCCAGACGATACGGTCACGCAAGCGCGGGAGCTGAGTTGCCGACAATTGCGGCCTGGAGGCCCGAGGTGAGGACCTTTACCGCTTATGTTGAGTGGGATCCGGGGACCAGGCTTTACGTGGGGATCGTGCCGGGGATTCCGGGCGCACACACCCAGGGCGCGACGCTGGACGAGCTCCACGAGAACCTGAAGGAGGTCGTCACATTGTGCCTTGAGGAATTGGGCGACTCCGCGCATGAGCTGCCCCAGTTCGTGGGCCTCCAGCAGGTCGAGGTCGCCCTATGAGCCGCCTGCCCATCGTCAACTTCAGGACGATGGACAAGCTTTTGCTCAAACTGGGCTTTGAGCGCGTCCGCCAGAAGGGCAGCCACTCCTTCTACCGACACGCCGATGGCAGGACAACCACGGTGCCGGACCACGCCGGCCGCGACCTCGCCCGCCCCCTGATCCGCGAAATCCTCCGCGAGATCGAGCTGACGCCGGACCAGTTCCAGAAGGAACTCGCCAGTCGCTGAGCCCTCGGCTCTCTATGGCGGCTTCTGCCCGCCTGGCCCCTTGCTTGCCTCATCCTGCGGATTGAGGCTGTCCCAGTACCGGTGAATCTTCTCCAACCTGCCCGTTTCCTCGGCCTTGACCCTATCCACATGCCCATCGAGGAAGAGGACGTTGGCCGCTCCCTGATGCCGGAAGTCGAAGCGGCTCGTGCGGAGGTCCCCCGCGCGCCGCAGGCTCGGCCCCACGCCCACGAACACGTCAATGCCCGCCGCCTTCACCACGCTGAAGCCCCTCCGCATCTCCGCCTCGTGCTCGGGGTCCTTCGGGTCCCGCGCCTCGGGGCTCGGCAGCGAGGCATTCACATCGGCCAGGAGCGGCCTATCCGCGGGACCCACGCCAACCAGTTCAGTCAGGCCAGCATAATTCGCGTGCCTGTCAAAAACCGGGCTCAGCGGATCCGGCATGCGGAATACGGTTTCCGGAGCGAAGCGGTCCGCTGTCCAGCCCGTTCCCACTGAATCCAGCCATAGCGTATGGAGCCTCTCGATCTTGCGCGCCAGCGCCGCCGATCGGCTCCCTCCTGCACGGGCCAGATCGTCTGGTGTGATACGGCGGTGGAAGCCTGCGAAAGCGGACTCCGTAAGCAGGAAGCGGTGATAGCTCAGGTTGCTGAGGTCCTCGGCAAGAGCCGTGCCGTCCACGTGCCAGGCCGGTGGGAAGAACTGCTCAAAACTGTCCAGGTAGAACCGGAGGGCCACGTGCAGCATTCTCATGTTCGACCTGCACCGGGAGCCTGGCGGGTGGCTGGTAGTCTTCACGCAGATCGGGACGAACAGGACGAACAGGATGGCCAGCAGCAGGACGACGATTGCGGCATACGCGATCTTCCTCCCGGCACCGCCGAACGAGCTTGGCTTCCCGCGCCCATTCTCGCCGTGCCCATCTTCCATGGCGGCCCCCTTTCTGCCGAACACCGGGGGCGGAGTCGGTTGCCCGTGTCGTAGCGTTCCGTCCCCTTCAACGGTTCGCCATGCGGTCTCTGGAAAGCATGATACGCCCGCATCGGCGGCCTGTCAACACGCCGGCACCGGAACGCAGCGCATCATGGAGTGCGGCGACGCAGTCGCCGCTTTACACCCCAGCGGAGCGGTAGGGTGGGCAGAGCCCATGCGAGCTGGGTGCCTGGCGGGAAGCTCGGAGCCGCTTCGCGGAAATCGAAAGCGGCAACCGCGTTGCCGCACTCCATAACTGAGTCGGGGTGCATGCAGGACGGGATCATGGCATAATGGTGGGCGTCACGGCCTCACGCATCAGGAGCATTGAACATGGCGTTGGACCTCAGCCCGGCGAGGTGGATCTGGCTGCCTTCGCAGCGGACGCTGGCCAATTCGTTCGTGCTGTTTCGCAAGGACCTCGATCTGCCCGAGCGGCCGGTGCGGGCGACGGGGTGGGTGATCGCCGACAGCCGCTATCGGCTGACGGTGAACGGCGAACGGGTGCAGTGGGGGCCGGCGCCGGCCGACCCGCGCTGGCCAGAGGCCGACCCGCTCGACCTCTCGGCGCTGCTGCGGCCGGGCTACAATGTGCTCGGAGTGGAGGTGCTCTTCTACGGACACGGGGAGGGCACCTGGCCGATGGGCAAGCCGGGGCTCCTGATGCGACTGGATATGGAGTTCGCCGACGGGCGGAAGGAACAGGTTGTGACGGACGACTCGTGGCTCTGCCTCCTCGACCGCGCGCACAGGCCGGGGCAATACCGCCGCTGGTTCCTGCGGGCACTCCAGGAGGAGTTCGATGCAAGGCTCCATCCGCAGGGGTGGGACACGCTGGAGTACAAGGTCAATGCTCCACAGGCGGGACGCCTGTGCCACCAGTCCCACCAGTGCCACCAGTGGCGGCCGGCGATGGTGCTGGCGGGGCGGGCGGACAAGCCCTCGATGTGTACGGGCTACGACGATTATCTCGGCGGCAGTGGCATCCCCACCTCTCACAGGCGGGACGCCTGTGCCACCACACCGGATGCCGAGCTTCGCGAGCGGAGCATCCCGCTGATGCGCGAGACCGACGTGCCGACGCTTCGCCTCAGCGACTCGGGCCTCGTGGTCTGGAAACGCGACCCTGATGATTGGTTCGAGTTCCGGATGCCCGACGCCTTCGAGGCCGTGCCGCAGGCGCTCGCCGTGCCGATCGGCGAGGGGGCGTGGCACCTGCCGGCCCCGCCGCAGAACATGGGCGTCTACGCGACCTTTGAGTTCCCCGAGCAAATCGTCGGCTGGCCCCACTTCACCATCGAGGCGCCGGAGGGCACGGTCGTTGAGCTGATGGCCCAGGAGGCCCACGACCCGGTGAAGACGCCCTGGCTCGACACCCATTTCTATGCGTGGTCGCGCTTCATCTGCCGCGAGGGGGCCAACCGATTCGAGGCATTCGAGTTCGAGTCCCTGCGTTGGCTCCAGCTCCACATTCACAGGCAGGCCTGCCCTGAGCAAAGGCGAAGGGATGCCTGT
>VGYW01000074.1 GCA_016872875.1 Planctomycetota bacterium
GTGCCAGCGGACGGCACTGTTCGGCCAAGTGCCCCCGCTCGGGCTCGACGGAAGGCAGACGCCGAGGTCGCGCCTTCGGGGAGGATGGCGGGCAAGGCCGCGGAGTGGCTGCCAGCCATCGCCCCAGCAAGGTGCGTTCGGCGGAGGCAATGGGGTGACGTAAGGTGGCGCGTGCAGATCCGTTACTGCGCCCGGGCGTGCGGACTCTTCGCCTGCTCAGGGCAGGCCTGCACGCGGAATCCCTCACCCCTCCGCCGCGGCGCGCTCGAGGTTCAGCGCCAGCAGCTTCTCGAGAATCTCCTCGTCGCTCAGCCCGGGGTCCCAGCCGTAGGCCGCGAAGACCGCCTCGTCGAGCTTCCGGTGCGCCAGGGCCAGCCAGGTCGGACGCTGGTTGTAGAGAGCCGTCAGCGTCCGCTTCCGCAGCCTCTCCGCGCACGCCACGTCGCGCGGCACCAGACGCGGGTAGCGCACCAAGCCGATGCGGGGCTTGCCTTGTGGCACAGCCGCCCTCGGCTGTGCAGACTCAGCGGAGGGCCGCTGAGCCACATCCACAATGTAACGGCTCCACGGCCTCCCGACCGTGCCTGGGAACTCCAGCACCTCTTCCTTCACCCATTCGGGCGGGTTGAGCCAGTTCTCCCGCAGCGCATTCAGCTCGCGGGTCGCCTCCGCAATCGCCGCCACGTGCGCCTCGGCCGCGTCGTAGCCCGCCCCTCCGGGGCGGAGGCCCGCTTCCGCGTCGGAGACGCGGCCCACCCCCTCCGCCGCGGAGCGGCGGGCCACCTCCCCCGGCCACGGAAAGGGAAAGGTCTCAAAGCATGTGGTCGGGGTGTAGCGCAGGCCGCTCTCCCGCTCGCGCAGTTGGGTTGCCTGGGCTCTCGGCCAGACCTCGTGGAGCCGGGAGTGCAGGACACCGAAGAAATAGTCGTCCGAGCGCGCGAAAACAAGAGTTCCCTGATTACAGAGGGTCTCGTGGCCTCGCCAGACGAAGATGCGGTGCTTGGAGACGCCGGGCGTCGAGAGGAACCGCCCGAGCCCCGTGAGCGCCTTGCGCATGTCCACCCTCGGTCGCTCGTGCTGCCACCACTCCACGTTCGTCTGCCTGGGATTCCTTGCCCGTAGTGGGTACACCGTCTTGCGCGCATGCTCGGACGGCGCCTCGTAGGGGGAAGCTGTGGCCTCGTCCATTGAGGCGAAGTCGATGGTCCAGACGAAGCGGTCCTTCTTCACAAGGTCCACCGCGCTTGCCACACGCCTGATCACGTCGGAATTGGGCAAGCCGTGGACGTTGCCTCCTTGATTGAGCATCTGAAGCGCCATCTTCTCAGGAATATCAAGAGGAGCTTTGGCCGAAGGCCCCATGAAGGAGATGCTCGAGTTCGCCCTGAGAACGCGCGCTGTCGTTATGTCGGCAACCGCCGTCAGGTTGGGGTTGATCGAGGGCACGGAGCGACCATCGAGCACTTTTGTCCGCTCGGCGCCGGCGTCGAACGCAACCATCGAGACATGGACGTTTGCTCCTTCGAGCACCCACGGGCGGTCGCTTTCGGCGAAGAAGATGCTGCCCGTGGCCTTGATGCGCTTGAGCACTTCGCGGTTGGCGCCGCCGCGGATGCCCTGCGTGGCAAGGAGGCCCGCGCGTTGGGCCTTCCCCTCTTCGATCTGCTTGCGAGCTTTCTCAAACCAGTAGCAGCACAGGTCCGCGAACGGCGGCACGCGGCCTTGGTAGACCTCGAAGAGCGCGTCAACGTATTCGTCGCCCAACTCCTGGCGTATCTTGTTCCCGCCCAGGAAGGGGGGATTGCCGACGAGGAAGTCCACCCTGGGCCACTCGGGTTCTGAGTTCGTAGTGCCGCCTTCAGGCGGCATCTCCTGGGTTGACCCATCGCTCTGGGGCTGGGCGGAAGCCACACGGACAGTCACGGACACACACGGACGGGTAGAGTCTTCGACGGGAGGCAGTTGCCCGTGTCGGTCCGTGTCAGTCCGTGTCGAGCCCGCGGGACAGAACTGGAGAATGGCGTCCTTGCACTCGAAGGTGTGCATTGGGCGGAGGATGGGCTCGGCGGGGTGGCCGAAGCCGTTGTGGATGAGCCACTGGAGGTGTCCGATCCAGACGGTGAGCTGTGCGAGCTCGAAGGCGTATTCGCTTATCTCGATGCCGTGGAGTTGCCAGGGTCCGACGGCGGGCGCGAAGTCGCCCAGGCCCCGCTCGGCGGCGTACAGGATGGCCTCCTTTTCGAGGTCCTTGAGCCTCTGGAGGGTGACGTAGAGGAGGTTTCCGCTGCCGCAGGCGGGGTCGAGGACGTGGACTTTGCTGAGGCGGGTGAGGAAGCGGTTGATAAGAAGGGCCGCCTCGCCGGTGGTCTTTTCCGTCGCGGGGGCGAAAAGCCCCTTTGCATTTTCGATTTGCGATTGCCGATTGCCGATTTCAGACCCAGATTCCCTCTTCTCTGCGTCCTCTCTTTCTCCTCCCCTCTCTGCTGCCTCTGCGTGAGACGTCTTCTTCCCGGTCGTGAGCAGGCACTCGATGGTGCCGCGGGCGTCGTCCCACTCGCGGCGGAGGGGGGCCATGACGGCGGGCTCGACGAGGGTCTCGATGTCGGCGCGGCTGGTGTAGTGGGCGCCCAGTTGCGCGCGCTTGGCGGGGTCCATCCCGCGCTCGAAGAGGGTGCCGAAGATCGAGGCGTCCACCGCGCTCCAATCCAGCTTGCCTGCGAGCCAGATGCTCTCGATCTCGGGGTGGTCGAGGGCGAGGACCTCGACGTTCTCGAAGAGGTTGCCGTCGAAGTGCTTGATGCGTCGGACGCCGAAGCGGCCGCCTGCGGCCATCTTCTCGAAGAGCTCCCTGACGGCGGCGGTGAACTGGTCGGGGTCGAAGCGGAACTCTCCGAGCACCTGGGTGAGTGTGCCGTCGGGCAGGAGGCCGACGTCCTCGGCGAAGAGGCAGAAGACGATGCGGTCGAGGAAGCGCGCGACCTGGTGGGGGTCGAGCCCGCGCCCGCGGAGGCGGTCGGCCACGCCCGCGAGGCGTTCGGCGGCCTCCTTCGTGATGGCCTCGCGGCTGCCCGGGGGCCACAACAGCGGGCCGGGAAGCGCTGCTGGGGCGAGGGGGCTGCGGGAAACCACTAATGTAAGCGTATATGTAGCAGGCGCTTATGGCTTGGTGTGGTGGCGTCATGGGGCATGTGTCAAGAGGTGACGGCGCAGGCAGGTGTGTGTGCGCATGTGAGCCTCAACAATGGTAGGAATGGGTGTTTCGGCCGTTTCAGGGGGTCCCGGCATTGTTCATGCCCCGGAGCAGGGCGCAACAATGGGTGAGGGGGGCGATTTTGGCGCGCAGCAAAGCAGGCCCGGCCCCGACTACTTGTTTGGATTGTCCGGCAAGGTTCAGGGGCGTGAGATGTTGTGCCAGAACTGCTGGAGCGAAGAGGCGAGGGTTCACTTCACGGTCGTGGGGCCGCACGAGGCCCACGAGCGTGCCTATTGCCTGGCGTGCGCGCAGGAGCAGTCGCTAAGTTGGCTGCTGGTTTGGGGTTATGGCGTGCACCCGCTCGGCACCCCCCCCGCGCCGCCAGAGGTCCTGCCCGTGAGCGCGTCGCAGTCAGGGATGAGTAGGACTACACTTGTCGGCACGGGGGTGGCGCGGTGCGAGTGCGGCTGCTGCATCGTGGTCGGCGCCGAACTGCCTTGTGGGCATCGCGATGCTGGTGTGAAGGGCGCCGCGGCCGCAACCATCAGCCACACGTGCCATTGCGGACGCGAGGTGCAGATACCGGTGCCCGTGATCTTCTGCCCGAAGTGCGGCTCGCCGCAGCGCCAGGCGATCATCGCGTCGGTGGAGACCTGTCTGTGGGACGAGCAGCGCCGCCGCATCGTGGGGGTTGACCTCGACCTCCGCGGCGGCAGGGCCACCTGGGGCACCTTCGCCACCATGAACTAGCCCCCCAGCGTCCCCGTCCGTCGTCCCCGTCCTCGTTCTCGATCCCTCTGTGTTTTGGGGCCAGAGGGGTTGGGGCGAGGGACGAGGACGACGGATGGGGATGGTGTTCCCTTTCCGGCGCCACTCCGTGTGGCCTTAGGGGATGAATGGAAGAATGGATGGGTGGATGGGTGAAGGAGGGAGAGTGAGAGGGAGAGTGAGAGGGAGAGTGAGAGGGAGAGTGAGAGGGAGAGTGAGAGGGAGAGTGAGATCGAACCGCCTCGGTCTTTCCCTCTCCCTCTCACTTTCACTTTCCCTTTCCCTGTCCCCCCATTCATCCACCCATCCAATCATCCCATTTGGTCGCGGCTACTGTCCACTTTCCGGTTCCTCGACACAATAATAAGATAGAGCGGCAGGCATAGCGGCACTGTCCCGTTGTCCACGAGAAGCTCTGCGTGTCAAGCGTTCTCGACCAGTGGGTGCGCCAGCAGTATCCGATGGTGCTGTCGTTCTGCACGAGCCTGGTGGGCAGGCGAGCGGAGGCGGAGGACCTGGCGCAGGAGGTGTTCCTGGTCGCCTGGCGGAAGCGGGGCGAGCTGAGGCCGAGCCTTCCGCCCGGCCCGTGGCTGCGCGGGATAGCCCGCAACCTCGCCCGCAACGCCCGCCGCCGGGCCCAGCCCGTGGCGTTCGTGGGCGACGCGGCGCTCGAATGGCTCGAAGGGGTCTACCGCCGCATCGAGGCGCCGCCAGGAGAGCAGTGGGCCGACAGGCTGGATGCCCTGGAGGCGTGCCTGGCGGAGCTTGACGAAGCTGACCGCCTTCATCTCTCGTTGCGCTACGATGGGGGGTGCAGCTACGATGAGATCAGCGCGCGGTTGAAGACCAGCCTGGAGAGCGTCAAGAAGCGGCTCTACCGCGCGCGGCGGCGCCTGGCCGACTGCGTGCTGGGAAAGCTCGAGGTGGCAGATGGATGAGCCGAGGCGACTGGCTGATGAGGAGGCCGAGGAGCTGGTGGCCGGGGAGAGCGGCGGCGAGGCGCCGGGCGTCTCGGGCCGCGAGCTTGCGGCGTCGCTCCTCATCCACGGCCTCCTCGCCGGCCGCCAGGCCGAGCCGGAGAAGGCCCTGGCCGCCATTCGCCTCCGCCTGGGCGCCCGGGCGCGGCTGAAGGGCCGCCGCCGGCTTCTGTGGGCCGGGGCCGTTGCCGCAGGGCTGATCCTCGGCGCCGCTCTCAGCCTGCTCCTCCCCCCGCGCAAGCCGACCATCCCTCCGGGGGCGCTCGTCGTCAGTGGGAGCCCTGAGGGGTTGGAGGCCGGCGCGGCCAGGGTCCCGCTCGGCCGCCGCATCAGCGCGGGCAAGGCGCCCGTGACGCTCGCGTGCAGCGACAAGTCGCTCGTCGAGCTGGCGCCAGGGTCGTCGCTCACGCTTCACGGCAGGAAGGGCGGCGACCGCTGGCGCCTCGCTCTGGACGCCGGAGCCGTGCAATGCGAAGTGCCGAGGGGGGAACAGCCCTTCCGCGTCTGCACGCGGGCCGGCGACGTTGTGACGGAGGGCACTCGCTTCGGGGTGCGTCTCGCGGCGGGCGGCGATGCCCGCCTGGGCCTCGCGGTGAGCGTGGCCGAGGGACGGGTTCGGGTGGAGCGTCCGCCGCTGGGGAGCGTGGCGGTGCCCGCCGGGGCGCTGCGGCTCTTCCCGGCGCCCGCGGCGTCGGGGGAAGGGGCGTTGCTGGCGCTCAGGCTCCTCTTCCCAGGCGAAGCCGTCCAGGGCGTGACCGCCAAGCTCGATGGCCCGGTGATCGAGATAGAGGGCAAGATAGGCGACCTGGAGGTGGAGGCGAAGGTCGCGCCCGACGGCCTGGTGCAGAGCCACTCGCGCGAGCTGCCCCCCGCCGGGCTGCCGGCAGCCGTCCGAGCCGCCGTTCGCGCCCGCTACGGCCCCGACGCACAGTGGGTGGAGGCCGAGCTCGAGGTCCGCGGCGGCTCGACGGCTTACGAGGTGACGCTTCGCGTCAAGGGCAAAGAGGTCGAGGAGAGGCTCGACCCCGACGGGAACTTCATCCGAAAGGAGGACAGCGACTGACACCGTGGCGCGAGGGCCGGCGTGGCCCCTCGCCTTCAACCGGCCGTGCTGAGAAGGAGAAACGAAGATGTCGAAGGCATTGTGGACGCTTCTGGCGGGGTTGGCGCTCCTGGCGCCTGGGCTGGCTCTCGGCGGCGCCAAGGAGGAGAAGATCACCCCCAAGGACCTCCCGAAAGCCATCGTCGCGGTCATCAACGCGCTCTTCCCCGACGGCCAGATCGTCGAGGCCGAGAAGGAGACCGAGACCAGGGGCGGCAAGGCAATCGTCGAGATCGAAGTCACCGTGAAGCCCAAGGAGGGCAAGGCCGTCGAGGTCGAGTTCACACTGGGCGCGAACGGCCAGATCAAGAGCATGGAGATCGAAGAGGACGACGACGACGAAGAAGAAGATGATGATGATGATGACGATGATGACGACGACGACGACGATGATGACGATGACGATGACGATGATGATGATGATGATGATGATAAGTGAGGGTTGCTAATCGTCCTCGTCCTCGTCCTCGTCCCTCGTCCTCGTCCTCGACTCTTCTCCCCGCAGGCAGAGGAATCGAGGACGAGGACGAAGGACGAGGACGATTGGCCCGCTATCGGGGCAGGGGACAATCTACGGACGTATCCCGACTCGTTTGAAGCTGTCCGCGTCTTCTGATATACTGCATGAGCGTGTGGATAAGCGTCCCCGCCGAGTCGGGTACCATCATGGCCAAGCGAGTAGCGGTTCTGGGCTCCACGGGCTCGATCGGCACGAGCGCACTGGCGGTGCTGCGCGAGCTGGGGCCGGACTTCGAGCTCGTGGGCCTGGCAGCCAACACGCAGTGGGAGGCCCTGGCCGGCCAACTGGCTGAGTTCCGGCCCAAACGCGCCATCCTGCACTCGCTCGACGCCCTGCGGCGTCTGGCCGAGCGGGTGGGCACGAACTGCGTGGAGCTCGGCTCCGGCCCCGAAGGGGTGACGGCGCTGGCCGCGGCGGCGGACGTTGATATTGTGGTGAATGCTATCGTCGGGGCATCGGGGCTGGCGCCGGCCCTGGCCGCGGTGCGGGCGGGCAAGACCCTTGCCCTGGCCAACAAGGAGTGCATGGTCATCGCGGGCGAGCTCCTCACCCGCGCGGCCAATGCCTCGGGGGCGCGAATCATCCCGATAGACAGCGAGCACTCGGCCATCTTCCAGGCGATGCGCAGCGGCCGGCCGGGCGAGGTGCGCCGCGTCTGGCTCACCGCCTCCGGCGGCCCGTTCCGCCTGATGCCCGCCGGCGAGCTCGACGCCGTGACGCCCGAGCAGGCACTCCAGCACCCCAACTGGGCGATGGGTCCGAAGGTCACTGTGGACTCAGCCACGATGATGAACAAGGCCCTCGAGATAGTGGAGGCCAGGTGGCTCTTCGGCCTCGAGGTCAGCCGCATCCGCGTCCTCATCCATCCGCAGTCCGTCGTCCACTCGCTGGTCGAGTTCTGCGACGGCTCGACCATCGCGCAGCTCGGGGTGCCGGACATGCGGGTGCCGATCCAGTACGCGCTGACGTATCCCGAGCGGCGCTCTAGCAGCGTGGGGGCGGCTGACCTGGCGGCTCTTGGGCGGCTGGACTTCGAGGAGCCCGACCCCGCCCGCTTCCCCGCGCTCGCCCTCGGCTATCGCGCCGCCGAGGCCGCGGGCACGATGGGAGCCGTCCTCAACGCCGCTAACGAGGCCGCGGTCGAGGCCTTCCTCGCCCGCCGCATCCGCTTTCCCGCCATCACCGGCCTCGTGGCTCGCGTGATGGACCACCACCAGACCGTGGAACACCCCACACCGGAGGCACTTGATGCAGCAGACCACTGGGCGCGCCAGGAGGCCACAGCGTGGATAGCGCGCTCACGATAGCCAGGGGCATCGTCCTCACCGTCGTCGCCTTCGGCTTCATGATTTTCGTCCACGAGCTTGGCCATTTCCTCGCCTCCAAGCTCGTCGGCGTCCGCGTTGACCGTTTCTCGTTCGGGTTCGGTTGGAAGCTCGTGGGCCGCAAGTGGGGGCAGACCGAGTACATGATCTCGGCGATCCCGCTGGGCGGCTACGTGAAGCTGGCCGGCGGCGACGAGGGCGAGGAGGCCACGGGCGCGCCCGACGAGTTCGTGTCCAAAACCCCCGGCCAGCGGCTCCTGGTCTTCGTGGCCGGCCCCCTCTTCAGCATCCTGTTCGGCATCCCGCTGGCGATGGCCATGCTCATCGTCGGGCGCGAGACGCAGACGGCCGACGTCTCCTACGTGGCGGTGGGCGGCCCGGCCTGGGACGCCGGGGTGAAGCAGGGGGACCGCATCACGGCGATCGGCTCGCGGCCGGTGGAGAGCTTCGAGGGGCTGCGGCAGGCGATCCACGAATGCCCCTTCGGCGTGCCCATCGAGCTCGTCGTCGAGCGCGGCGGCAAGGAGCTCACCCTGACGGTCATTCGGCCCAGGGGCCGCCTCCTCGGCGTGCTCTGCCCGCGCGTCCTGCCAATCGTCCAGCGCATCGAGCCGGACAGCCCGGCAGCCTCGGCGGACATCCGAGCGGCCGACGCGCGGGCGAACGAGGCGGGCGACCGCATCGCGGCGGTCAATGGCAAGCGGCTGCGCGGCTGGTTCGACTTCCAGCGCGCCGTCCGCGCCAGCCCGGGCAAACCTGTCGCCCTCACCCTCGAACGCGCCGGCCGCACCCTGGACCTCACCGTCACGCCCCGAGCCGAGAAGGTGCCCGACCCCGGCTTCACGATTCGCCTCCCGGCCGAGGTCGGGTTCGTCCGCAAGGGCTTCCCGGCCGAGGGCGAGCTCCTGGCCGGCGACCGCATCGTCGCCGTCAACGGCAGACCCGTCGGCGACTGGTGGGAGGTGGAGGACGCCGCCTCGGATGGGCCGGCGAACCTCGTCCTCACCATCGAGCGCCCGCAGGGGAAGGCCATCGTCGAGCTCTCGCCCGACGAGGCCCGCTTCGCCGCCTCGCTCCGCGCCGCCGTCGAGAAGCTCGCCAGGAAGACCCTCACCGTGGAGCTCGCGCGCGGCGACGGCCTGCTCCTCGCGGACACCGTGGGCATCGCCCCGGTGCCCGCGTACGAAATCGCCAGCATCCACCGCCAGGCCGAGCCCCCCCTCCAGGTAGGCGACCGCATCGTGAGGGTTGGCAACGCCGACCTGGCGAAGGCCATCCCGGAACGCTACGTTTACACCCCCATCGAAAACGTCCTGAGCACGCTCGGCAGCGAGGACCGCGAGGTCCGCCTCACCGTCGTCCGAAGGGGGCCGGGCGGGCCGCAGCTCACCCTGAGCGGCCTCGTCTGGTCCCTCAGCCCCATAGAGGCCGAGCTACAGGCCACCGTCCAGCCGGGCACCCGCCAGGTGGGGAGCCTGGGCATCGTTGCGACCGAGACCGAGATCACCCGCAAGGAGAGCTTCTTCGGCTCATTCGTCCCCGCGCTCGGCCGCACCCTCAGCATCAGCACCTTCGCCTTCAGGGTCATCATCAGCCTCTTCCAGGGCGACGTCCCCGCCTCCGACCTCATGGGGCCGGTGGGCATCGCGCAAGTGACCTACATCTCCGCCACGCGCGGCTGGTCCGACCTCTTCTGGCTCATCCACCTGATCACCGTGAACATCGGGGTGTTCAACCTCCTGCCGTTGCCGCCGCTCGACGGCGGGCGCATCGTCATGCTCGCCTACGAGAAGGCCCGCGGCAAGCGCCCCAGCCGAAAGGTCCAGGAGGCCATCATCCTGGCCGGCTTCGGCCTCGTCGTCGCAGTCTTCCTCCTGGCCACATTCAACGACTTCATCCGACTGTTCTCCCGATCGCTAGACCTTGGATGAAATGATGGGGGGATGAATGGATGTGTGGATGGGTGGATGGGTGGGAAAGAGCTGGATGAATGGATCGTTGGATGGGTGGATGGATGTCAGAGGGCTTGACTCTTTCATTCATCCATTCATCCATTCATCCATTCATCCATTCATCCATCCATCCATCCAATCATCCTCTCTTGTTGTGGCAAAGCCCCCTTAAGGATAGTGCTCCATGCCTGACGACGCCACGATAGAGGACCGCCTGAAGGCCATGATCGTCGAGCGGTTGTTCCTCAAGGTCAGCCCCTCCGAGATCGCCGACGACGACATCCTGATGCAGAAGTTCGAGATCGACTCCGTGCGCCTCTTCGAGATCGTCATCGGCCTCGAAGAGGTCTTCGACATCTCCCTCGAGGACGACGAGTTCAGCATCGAGCGCTTCGAGAGCGTCAAGGCCATCTCCGACCTCGTTCGCACCAAGCTCCCCGCTGAGGCGTGACGCGTGACCCGTGACGCGTGATTCAGATGGAAGAACCCCTCTACTTCCCCTCTGACGGCTTCCGCCTCTTTGGTGTGCTCCACCTTCAAGAGGGCGCCCGGCCGCCATCTTCGGAGTCACGCGTCACGGGTCACGCGTCACGCATCGGCTTCGTGTTCTGCGCGCCTTTCGGCGAGGAGCAGAAGCAGGCATACCGGGTCTACGTGGAGATGGCTCGCCGCCTCGAGGGGCTGGGCTTCCCGTCGCTCCGCTTCGACTACCGCGGGACGGGGGATAGCCACGGGGCGTTCGCGGAGTTCTCTCTGGCGGGCGCGCTCCGGGACATCCAGGCCGCCGCAGCTTTCCTGAGCCAGCGCACTGGCGTCGCGCGCGTCGGCCTCATCGGCCTCCGCCTGGGCGCAAGCCTCGCCCTCAAGAGTGTGGAGTGCGGAGTGCGGAGTGCGGAGTGTCAAGAGCCAGAGGAGGCCGGTTCCGGCGGCACGCGGCACGCGGCACGCGTCACGCCTCTGCCCTCGTCCCTCGTCCCTCGTCCCTCTCTCCTCGTCCTCTGGCAGCCCATTGTGGACGGCGCGCTCTTCTATCGCCTCAACATCCGCCGGATGCTGGTCCGCCAGATGATGACCCACGGCAAGGCGACGGGCGAGCGCGACACTGGCAGCGCGGAGACGATTGACCTCGACGGCTTCCTGGCCAGCCGCGCGATGTGCGAGGAGATCAAGGCTCTCAGGATTTCGGATTTCGGACTGCGGATTGCGGATTTCCCGCCGACGCTGCTCGTGCAGTTCGCGCCCACGACGGAGCCGACCGCGGAGGTGAGGCCGCTTGTCGAGAGGTTGGGGCCGAAGGGCAGCTTCCTCTCCTTCGTGATGGAGCCCTTCTGGGACCGCCTGGGCTATATTGATTGCGGGGCGGCCATCGAGGCGACGGTGGCGTGGGTGGTGGGGCGGGCGGGGCCACGGGGGGGATGAATGGATGGGTGGATGAGTGGATGCTTGTCAGGCATTCATCCATTCATCCAATCATCCATTCATCCACTCCTCAGTCTGTGACCCAGTTATCCACCGGGGCATAGTCGTCGGTCAGGATTGGCGCGTTCTGCCACTCGCGGAGGCGGGCGCGGCGCCGGGACTCGTCGGGGTCGCGCCGGCAGAGCAACTCGTCCATCGTCTGGTGGTTCGCCGCGTGGTGGAGGATGCTGGGGAGCTTGATGAGGGTGCCGACCCGCTCGCGCGCCCTGGCCTCGATCACGCTCTCGGGCAGCGGGTTCTCCGCCTCGTCGAAGTTCAGGGCCAACAGCTCCACGTTCATCCCCTCCGTGCGCCTGCGGGAAGCGGCCCAGCGCTGGTCGTAGAGCTTGGGGAAGACGTAGGTGTGCTTCTCCCCGAACACGGCGTGGAAGGTCTTGAGCATCGCCCAGAACAGGGGGCTCATCTCGCCCTCCAGGGCGCTGATGATGTTCAGGTGCACCACCCCCTTCGGCCCCAGCCGGGCCTTCACCAGCTCGAGGAACTCGCGCGTGAGGAGGTGGAACGGCGGTCGCCCGCCCGTGAAGGCGTCCAGGATGATGATGTCGTACTGGCGCGTGCAGTCGCGGACGTAGACCCGCCCGTCCACGATCGTGGTGGTGACGCCGTTCTCGCCGGGCCGGAAGCCGAAGTACTTCTGCGCCACCTCCACCACTGTGGGGTCAATCTCGACGACGTCCACCCGCTCCAGTTGCGGATAGTCGCGGCGGAAGATGGTGGGCACCACCCCGCCGCCCCCGCCCACGATCAGCACGCTCTTCGCGTCCTTGTTGAACAGGAACGGCAGGTGGAGGGTGTCGGTGTACTTCGCCCCGCTCTCGTAGGGCTCCTTGATGCGGATGTCCTTCGGGTCGCCGCTCTCCACCATCACCTCGCTCTCGATGTACTTGTCGAACATCATCCGCAGCGACCACTGCTTTTCGCCATAGCCGCGTCCGAGGAGGAGCACGCCGATGCGTTGGTAGGGCGAATCCATCTCGGCGACCAGGGTCTCCGACTCGTACTCTGTCGCAGCCTGGACCTGCACGTACGAGGGTGCGGGGAGGATGGCGAGGACGGCGCCGGCGGCCATGGCGAGCACGGTGCCCGCCGCGCCAGCCAGGCTGGCTGCCGTCGCCCGCGGCCTCAGCCGCGGCACGATGGCCAGGAGCGACACCAGGATGAGGCACACGCCCAGCGCCTTGACGATGTTGCCCACCCCGAAGGCCGGGATGAACCAGAATGTGGCCACCATGGTGCCCAGGATGCTGCCGAGGGTCGAGAGCGAGTAGAGGCGTCCCGCCACATTGCCCACCGTGGCCACGCTCTGTGCCTGGAGCCGCACGGAGAAGGGCGAGACCATGCCCAACAGCACGCTGGGAACGAAGAACAGCAATACCGAGGCAAGCAAGGGATTCGCTCGGCTTCCCGAACCGAGCCAGCGGTCGATCCCTCGGCAGGAGTACACGGCGACGAGCGGCACCACGAGCACGAGGAGGCCCGCCACGGCGATGATGGCGCCAAGCAAGCTGAACCGCGGCAGCCTGTCGGCAAGCTGCCCCCCCACGAGGTAGCCCAGGCTGAGCGCGGCCAGGAACACCCCGATGAGGCTGCCCCAGACGAAGATCGTGCTCCCGAACGTGGGGGCCAGGATGCGGCTGCCGACCATCTCGAAGGCCATCAGCACCGCCCCGCACACGAACACCACGACGTGGAGCGACACCGTCTCGCCGCGGCCGCCTGTGTGGGGCGCTGCCGGGGCTTCGTGCTCCCTGTGCTGTCGAGCCATTCTCTGATCCCTGTCCTTTGAGGGGAAGTGAAACGCCACGCCGCAAGGCAGCGAACATTATAGGCGGCCACGCGCGAGCGATCAAGACGGGCGGGGCGGAGAGGGACCACAAGGACCACAGGGACCACAAGGACCACCGATCTGTCATGCCCCTTGGGTCCCTGTGGTCCTTGTGGTCCCTGTGGTCATTTCCCCTCCCTTCTCAATCCCCCTCACGCGATAGCCCGCGTCGAGGCGCACCACGATGTCGGCCTCTGGGCGGGTGGCCGCGACCAGCTCCGTGTTCGGCCCATCGGTCCGCTCGAAGTGGGCTATGGCATCTTCGCGGCTCCTGCCGCCGCGGACGTGGCGGGCGAGCATCCGCTCGCGGTTCACGCCAGGCGGCAAGTCGAGGAAGAGGCGCAGGCCGAAGGAATCGCACACCCGCGCCCACGCGCCCTCTCGATACAGCAGGTAGTTGCCCTCCACCACGACGAGGCGGTCGGACGGCTGCACCACGATGGCCCCCTCGACGGGGTCGTGGAGCCTGCGGTCGTAGGCGGGGAGCGCCACGGCCTCGTCCCCGGCCCGCAAGCGGCCGAGGTCCGCGGCCAGGCGGACCGCGTCGAACGTGAAGTGCGCCCCCTTGTAGCGGCGAAGCGTCCCGTCGCCCGAAGGGGCGGGGTGGGAGTCGAGCCAGGCGTTGGGGAAGTGATAGCCGTCGAGCCCGAATGCCGCCACTCCGAACGGCGGCTCGAGCGCGCGCAGCACCCGCACCATCAGCGCGGTGAAGACCGACTTGCCCCCGGCCGGCACCCCCGCGATGGCCACGAGATAGCGCCCCTTCGCCGCCCGCGCCCGCTCGATGAACCCTTGCGCGAGCGGGATGCGGAACCGGGCAAGGTCGGCCGGCCCACACGCCGGCATCTCCTCGTAGCCCGCGACATCCAATGGGGCGGCCTGCACCGCCCGCCACACCGCGGTGACCACGTGGCTTGTGCTATGGCTGACTTCTCGCGTCAAGACCCGCTCACCGTGGGAAGGCCTGCGCGACCGGGAGGCTGAACCCTGGCAACACGTCGCCGCCGGAAATGGTGTCCGATATGCCCAGCACCTCCACCTGTGTGCGGCTGCGATAGACCGCCACCGTCTCCGTCTCGGGGTCCACCACCCACACCATGCGGCAGCCGGCGTCGAGCCAGTCCTGGACCTTGGCGTTCACTTCACTGGCCCTGTCGCTGGGGGAAATGACCTCGACCGCAAGGTCCGGGGCGCCCTGGTAGAAGCGAGCTCGCTCCCGTTTGGGGACCCGCTCGGCGCGGATGAAGGCCACGTCGGGCGCGCGAACCGTGTCGGGGTTGCGGGCGATGATGAAACCGGGTTCCCCGCCGACCACTTCCCCCAACCCTTTGGCCTCCACGAAGATTGCCAGCGCTTTTGAGATTCGCACCTCGACGCTGCCATGTCCGTAGCCGGGGGGCGAGCCCATGATGAGTTCCCCACGCACGAGTTCGCAGGGTCCCAGGTCTGGCGCCTGGAACAACTGCTCGGCGGTCGTGATTTCTACTGTTGTTGCCATGCCTCAATCCTACACTTTGGGCACAAGAGAGTCAAGCAAGAGCGAGCCTGCTCCCGGGCTTGACATCCCGGCCAAGCGGGTCTATTGTAGCAATGAAGCCGTGGCTACTTCAAGGGACCTGCTGCCACTTGCACCTGCCAGGAGGCCGGCCATGCATGCGCGGAGCGTTCCAGTGCTATGGGTTGTTGCCGGGCTGATGGCGACTGTCTGCGCGGGGGAGCCGAGGCCTGGCGACGAGGTCCTCGCAAAGGTGGATGGCACCTCCATCACGCGCGACGACGTTTCGTGCATACGCCGCATCCTGACCGTTGCCAACCCTGAACTGAGCCTCAACAACCGCCAGGTTCTCGACTACCTCATCACCTGCGTCCTATGGGACAGGTACGCTCAGAAACAGGGGCTGAGGCCAAGCGGGGCCCAGATCACGAGAGCGATACAGGCACTTGATGCGCGGTTGCGCCGGGAGGGGTCCACGTACGACAAGGCTCTTGGCGAGCACCGGTTGTTGGCGGAAGAAGATGGCGCCAATCTGAGCTTCGAGCTCGCCATGCAGCACCTCGCATACAGACTCCTCGGAGAGATCACCGTAGAGCAGGTTCGCGCAGAGTTCGAGGCCCGCCCCGAGTGGTACGACCGGAGCCGCATCCGGGTGAGCGAGGTCTTCGTGGACACACGGGACTTCGGGGACGACCCCGACAAAGTGAAGAAGGCGAAGGACTTCGTGGAGAGGATGTACAAGGAGCTTGAGCAAGGGAAGGACTTCGCTCGCTACGCCCGGGACTTCTCGTGTGGCCGCGCCAGCGAGAGGGGGGGCGACCTCGGCTGGTTCCTGCGGAACGGCCAGCCGGTGGACGAACCGGTGGTCGTGCCAACCTGGCCCTTCGAGGGTCCGAAGCGCCGCCCGCGCGCCCTTGCGATTCCCCAGGAACCCCCTGCGATGGATGACGGGCGTATCGTCTCTGGGCTCGAGGCCCCACGCCGAGCGCCCGCCGAGCCTTTGGAGGAGGTCCTCGCAGCGGCAGCCTGGTGGATGAAGATTGGCGAGTTCAGCAAGCCCGTGCGCAGCGCGCGCGGCTGGCACATCCTCAAGGTGACGGAGCGTGAGGCCGCCTATCTCACCTTCCAGGGCGCCCAGGCCGCCGTCAAGAACGCTCTCGTCCGCCGACGCATCGAGGCCATCCTCGACGAGCTGCGCGCCAAGGCGAAGATCGAAGACTACCTTCACGGCCGATGACGCGGGAACGGCGCGCCGCAGGTCTGCCTTGGGGGAGAAGTCAGCCTCCCGCGGGCGCCGAAGCCCGCGGGAGGGAAGTGCCTGTCCGCTCTGTACGCCAATCACCCTCCTTGACATCATGGCGGACAAGTCCTATCCTAGAAACAGAGGTAGTTTGATTCTACTCAGGGGCGGGGCCTCTGAAGGAGATTTCCGCCGAACTCCTTACGCCATTCACCGAAGCGTTGTGCGAGAGGGGGTGCCGGCGTGAAGGCGGAAGCACAGCATTCTCAGGGCACGACGGGCGTTCCCACTGCGTGCGGCAGAGATTAGCCCTCGTCCTTTCTTGTGTACTGCAGCCTGTGCTTAGGCTTCCCAGTCGCGTACCCCACGAGTTCCGTGTCGCTCCTGACCGTCAGAGTCTCAGGCTTTGCCTCCGAGCCATCGGGCTTCACCTTCGTGAACGTAATCGTCTTGGTCTGTGCGCTATACCTGACTGACTGCAACACGTACTTTGGGTCGCCCCACAGGCTGTAGCCGTACCGCGGATCGTGGACGAAGTAGTTTCCCTCAGCATCGATGCGCGCGCTCTCTCTGCCTCCAGGGAAAGTCACGCTCCATTGGCCCGCCAGAACGTCCAACGCCTCGCGGTTCTTGCGCGGGTCCTGACAGACGGCTACGTACGCCTCCTTTATCGCCAGGCCGAACAGCTCGACATTCTCCAGGCGCTGGGGCGTACCCCGTATGGCGCGCCACCTCTGCATGTCGCGGACGCCCTGGCTCTGTGTCTCCAGCACGACGATGCCGGACACGGTAACCAATTCATCGGTGGCCAGGCGCGAGCGCAACTTCCTCGCTAGGTACTCCATGCCTCCCATCCTGTCCCTGTCCAACCACGGTGCGGAGACCACGAGGTCCCACCTGTTTGGCGCATCCTCGCGGAGAAAGAGCCCAAAGAGCGCGAACTCTCCCTTCTCCTTGGTGATCCTCAACGCCAGAGGCACCACCTTGTCCACCATCGGGAGCTGTTCCAGCACAATGCTCATCTCAGCACCTCGATCAGGGCTTTGGCGGAGCCGATCATGTCACAGGCGACCTGCCTCGTGACCTTGCCAACGGGTTGATACCGTGCTTCGGGGTCCCACGACTTCACCGTTGACCAGTGAGCTTTGGCCTTGCTGCTTATGTGCCGTTCTCTGCCGGAGAGTACCAGAAGCACCTCCAGTTTGTGGGTCTTGAAGCTCTCAAAACCCTTCGTGGTTAGGTACTCTGGCCAGTGCAATGTCTTGCATATCCTGGCTTTGAGTGCGAACTCAACTGCGTACCCACAGACGTAGACGGCGGCATCGTATCTGCGGGACCTGAGCAGCGCCTCCGCGTCTTTGAGTTGGGCCCAAGCCTTCTGCCTGAACTCCGAGGCTGTCATCAGGCTGCTCGTCTCCTGATGCACACGTGCCCTCCTCACAAGAGCGGGCTGCCAGCATTATGCCACGATAGCCCACGCCTGTCAAACCAGGTGGCTTTTCCGTTCTATCGCATCCTCACGCTGGCAGGGTCCACGGCTGGCGGTAGACGCGGCCGAGGAGGCGGTTGGCCTCGTCGTCGCCGGTGAACTGCTTCCTCGATTCGTCCCAGTGCAGGGTGCGGCCGCCGAGGAGGAGGCTGATGCGGCCGAAGAACATCGGGGTGGTCATGTTCACGACGTAGGGGAGGTTGCTCTCGGTGAGCTGCCGGCTCTTGACGCACTGGAGGAAGTTGACGTGGTGGCCAGGCGAACGGGGAAGCCACCTGGGGACGGAGTCGACGTCCTTGAGCTTCTCGCCGCCGAGGAAGATGACGCGCTGGTCGTAGTTGCAGGTGAGCGCGCCCTCGGTGCCGTAGAAGATGCAGGCCATGCCCCAGCCGCAGTTCTCGGGCACGGGCGGCGCAGGCGTCGTCCAGTAGTACTTGAGCCCGTCGGGGAACTCGAGGTCTACGTCAATCGTGCGGGGGGCGTCGGCGATGCCGTCCTTCTGGAGCTCGCCGCGTGCGGTGATGGTCTTGGGCGTGGTGTTGATGTCGGCGGCCCAGAAGCCGATGTCGGAGATGTGGCACCAGAAGTCGGCGTAGTGGCCGCAGGAGAAGTCGAGGAAGTACCTGAAGCGGAAGTGGGTGTGCCCGGGGTCGTATGGCCGCCAGGGGGCGGGGCCGAGCCAGAAATCGTAGTCGAGGTTCGGCGGCACCTGGGCGTTGGGCGTGCGCCCGATGTTGCCAGTGCCGCCGCTGCTCCAGACGCGGAGCGTGTGGATTTTGCCGAGGATGCCTGAGCGGACGAGCTCGACGACGCGGTGGTAGTTGTCGCCGGCGTGGATTTGGGTGCCGAGCTGGTAGACCCTCTTGTAGCGTGTGCCGAGGCGGAGCATGGCTTGCGCCTCGACGTAGTTGTGGCACAGCGGCTTCTCGGCGTAGACGTCCTTGCCCGCGGCGAAGGCTGACGTGACGATGAGGGCGCGCCAGTGGTCGGGCGTCGCCGTCGAGATGGCGTCAATGTCAGTGCGGTCGAGCACCTGGCGGAAGTCACGGTAGCCCGTAGCCTCGGTGGTCTTGTAGTGGTTGCGGACCTTTTGGAGCTTGGCGTTCATGTTGTTCTCGTCAACGTCGCATACGGCGATGACGCGGGCGGTCGGGGAGCCGAGGAACCAGTCCACGTGTCCGCCCCCCATGCCGCCGACCCCGATGTGGCCCGTCACGATCTGCTCGCTTGGCGGCGCGGCGAGCGACCACCTGGGCACCACCAGCGCCCCCGCGCCAAGCGCTCCCACGCTCGCCTTCCGCAGGAAAACGCGTCGGTTCATGGCCTCTCCTTGAGGAAAAAGGTCCCCGAATGCTCACTCACCCGCCAGATTCAGCGCACGCTCAAAGAGCTCCTGGTCAACTCGGAGGCCTGCCGCGCGAATCCCTTCCAACAACGGGCGCGCGACCGGCACGAGATCCTTGCTCTTTGCAAGCAGGATTACGCCGATTGTCCCTCTGAAGGGGATACCCAGGTTCAAGGCGAGGCGTCGCCCTGCGGGATCATCCAATATGGCCTCCGAGCCAGGTAGTTCCTGACACAACTGTAGCACGTGGCTTTCGCCACGGCCCAGGTCCCTTCCAGCAATCGCGGGGGACAAGGCAGTAACCTCCTTCACCAGAAGCATCCCTTCCGCGTGGAGCCAGCGCCGAGCTGGGTCGCTCGGTTGTCCCCGGCGGAGCTCTTCGGCAACCCCACGCGGAACGACCAGCTTCGAACAGAGCCGACTGAGGAGGCCAATCTGCCCGATCTTGCCCAGAAGGATGAGCGGAGAGGCATTGACAACCCAGACCTCAGCCACGCCTTACCTCTTCGGAAAGCTCGTCGGGCGTGATCTGGAAGGGGGACACGCCAAAGTCTGCTAGCGCGTCTATGAACTCCTGGCGGCTGACGCCGGCCAGTTCGGCTGCCTTGCACTGCGAGATGCGCCTCATCTCATACCACTTCACGGCAGCGGCGAGACGCATCTCTCGAACGAACCGCTCCGGCGTGGTCGTGAGGGAGGAGAACGCGTCCTCCGGTAGGTCCAATTCTACTCGCACAGACATGACTTTCGCTCCTAAACCGCACTCCAACCCATAGCATACGCTTCCCCCGAAGGAAGGTCAAGTCGAGACGCACCCAGTGCTCAGGTCAGCCTGGACGATGCGGAGTCCAGCAATCAATTGCATCCGCAATCGCGCGATAGCTCTCGCGCCAGGCGGCCTTCGGCACGTTCTCGGAGATCTGGATCTGAAGGAGGCCGGAGCCGCCATCTTCTTCGAGAATCCGTTGGGCCACGGCGCGGGCGCCCTTGTAGCCGCGAAGATGGCAGGAGGAGGGGAAGTTCACCCAGAGGCGCATCTCGGGCCACATCCGCCGCGCGGCGGCCACAGAGGTGTCGTTGTCAGGTGGCGGGGAGAGCGAGTCAATGCCCCGAATGCCGCACCGCCCGATGTCGCCCCAGAGCGGCTTGAGGTAGCCGTCCATGTGCACGAAGGCGTATGCCCCGCGTTCGGCGAGCATGGCGGCCAGCTCGTCGTAGAGGGGCACGCAGTAGCGGCGGAAGCGCTCGGGGCCGATGGCGGGCGCCGTGATGTTGTCGGGAAAGTCAATGAATGGCGCGGGCGAGCGGGCGGCTATCTCGAAGATGCGCCGCGTCCGCTGACGCAGCAGCTCGATGACTGCCTCCACCTTGTCGGGGCATTCGGCCAGGTGGACGGAGAGGTTGCCCAGCCCGGCCCACTGCACCCAGAGCTGCTGATAGGGCGTGCGCTCCACCGCGGGCAGCGGCAGCCCATCGGCGCCGAGGCCCGCGTCCACCTTCGCATAGCCCGCGTAGTCGTCGAGCACAACGCCATCGCGGAGGTACGCGACCAGCACGTCGTAGTCGCGCGGCTCCTGGACGTAGTGGCGGCGGATGGAGCTCGAGCCGTAGGCGGGCTCGAACTGGCGCTCCTCGAAGAGCGAGCCGGCGGGGGTGTGGAGGGTCGTGCGGCGGAAGCGTTGGCCGTCGCGGTCGAAGTCCTCGTGCTCGAAGCGGCAGTTGGGCGCCTCCACGCGGTGGACGCTGCACCACTGGAGCAGCCCCACGCGGCCGCGTCCCACGTGAGCCCACACCTCCTCGTTGGGCGCGGCGATGCCGCTGTATTGCACGAACGGCACGCGGTCATGCGGCCGCCCCTGAATCAACGCCAGCATCCGCTCCCGCATCGTCATGGCTGACATGAGTAGCCTTTCCAAGACTGAGCATCAACAGCCTCATCGCCCAAGCGTTCTACCACAAGCTCTTACGCCAGTCTAACCTGTCTGCTGCCCCCTTGCTTTCTGCCACCAAACCGGCTATCCTGGCCGTTGTGAAAGGAGAGGGCAATGGCAAGGCTCTACATTCGGGACGTGCCCCCCTCGCTCCATCACGAGCTGCGCCGGCTTGCTGCGGAGCACAAGCGCTCGATCAGTGCCGAGGTCATCGAGCTGTTGGCCCAAGAGCTGGCGATCAGGCGCAAGCGGGCAGAGGTGTCCAAGACTCTCGCTGGGATCAAGCGCACGCGGTTCACGCTTCCTCCCGGTTCGCCCACGACCGATGAGATGCTCCGCGAGGACCGCGCGCGATAGCCTGGGAGCTCAAGGGCAGGCAGGCCCCGTTTGTAGTGCCGCCTTCAGGCCGTGTCCTGGCGGGACGGGCTGAAGCCCGCACTACGAACCTGCCCAATCGCTTAGGGGCTTTTGGCTCAGGATGCCGTGTTCGGGTAGCCGCGGGGAAGTTCTGGCTCGGGCTCCTCGGGCTTCGGGAGTTGTTTGCGGCCATAGGTGAGGGCGAAATCGCGGAGGCCCCCGCGGAGGTCGCGGCCGAGGAGGTGTTCGCGGCAACGCCAGGCCCAGTTGTTGCCGAACTTGCCGGGGGTGTTCATGCGGGCGTCGCCGGCGAGGCTGAGGAGGTCCTGGAGGGGCACGATGGCCACGTCGGCCACGCTCTGGTAGGCGAGGCGGATGAGCGCCCAGTTGACAGGCTCGGAGAGCGGGCCGAGGTATTTGTGGAGGCGCGCCTTCTCCTCGAAGCCGCGGGTGTGATACCAGCCGAGGGTTGTGTCGTTGTCGTGGGTGCCGGTGTAGACGATGCAGTTCGGCTCGTAGTTGTGGGGCAGGTAGGGGTGGGTGGCGTCGCTGGTGAAGGCGAACTGAAGCACCTTCATGCCGGGGAAGCCGAAGCGTTTGCGGAGGGCGTGGACGTCAGGGGTGATGAGGCCGAGGTCTTCGGCGACGATGGGGAGTTCGCCGAGCGCGGCCTCGAGGGCCTTGAAGAGCTTGGCGCCCGGCCCCTTGACCCACTTGCCGTTGATGGCGGTCTCCTCGCCCGCGGGGACCTCCCAGTAGGCGGCGAAGCCGCGGAAGTGGTCGAGCCGCACGATGTCCACCGTCTTCAGCGTCTGGCGCAGGCGGGCGACCCACCAGGCGTAGCCGTCCGCCTTCATCGCCTCCCATCTGTAGAGCGGATTGCCCCAGAGCTGGCCCGTCTTGCTGAAGTAGTCAGGCGGCACGCCCGCGACCTTGGTGGGCTTGAGGTCGGGGCCGATGTGGAACATTTTGGGGTGCGCCCAGACGTCGGCTGAATCGAAGGCCACGAAGATCGGGATGTCGCCCACGATGCGGATGCCCTCGGCGTTCGCGTGGCGCTTCAGGTCGTCCCACTGGCGGAAGAACTGGTATTGGAGGTATTGGTGGAGGAAGACGGCGTCGTCGAGTCGGCGGCGGGCGTTGGCGAGGGCCTCGGGCTTTCGGGCAGCGAGAGCAGGTTCCCAGGTGTTCCACACTGCGCCGCCGTGGGCGTCCTTGAGGGCGCGGAAGAGGGCGTAGTCGTCGAGCCAGGCGGCGTTCTCGGCGCAGAAGCGGTCGAAGTCGGCCCGGCGGTCCCCCGTGGCCTCTTCGCGGAAGCGGCGCGCCGCGCGCGGGAAGAGCTCGTTTCGCCAGCCAATGGCCCAGCCGAAGTCCACGTGGTCCTCCGGGAAGGGCGGGGCGCTCCGCAGCTCGGCGCCCTCGATGTCGCCATCCGAGGTGAGCCAATCGAGGTTCAGGAGCAGCGGGTTTCCCGCAAAGGCCGAGAAGGATGCGTAAGGCGAGTCGCCATAGCCGGTGGGCCCGAGGGGGAGAATCTGCCAGAGCGCTTGGCCGCTATCCGCCAGGAAGTCGGCGAAGCGCTGCGCCGTGTAGCCCAGCTCCCCGATTCCATAGCGGCCGGGGAGCGACGTGGGGTGCAACAGGACTCCCGCGCAACGAGGAAAACGCATTGCACATCCTCTCAGCTATCTCGGCAGGAGCATGGCGGGGTGGCGACAGGTGATCCGGTCGAGCAGACCTCGGCGGAGGCCCAACCGCGAGCGTTCTCGACGATACCCTTCCAGCCCTTTGGCGAGGTCCTGCCCGCGTCTCTGCTCGCGGAGGATGAACTCCAAGATGCGGTCCCGCGCCCATGTCACCGGGTCGCCATCCCCATCCTTGTGGAAGGCGCCTCGGTCCGACAGCGTCCGCCAAGCGGACCTGGGGACCATGCCATTGGTTGGCTCGACGAAAAACAACGGGAGTGCCACATTCTGGAGGGCGCCGCCGGGTCCGTGCAAGTTCGCCTGCAACAGATCGGCCCACGCAAGCTCCACCACACTCCAGCCTCTGGGCTGCGCCAACATCGCCCTGGTGATGAGGAACACGCAATGGCGACACTTGAGCACGCTGTCGCGCAGGGCTTCGAACGATGTGCGGCCATAGGGGTAATCGTGGTGATCCAGCCAAGGTACGACGTGTCGGCTCTGCAGCTCCCTACAGAGGGGAAGCACCAGCGTGTCACGGTCTTCCTGGCAGTGGGACAGGAAGACATGCCATTCACAGAGGGGGAACCACTCGATCCGCCAGAGCATCGGCATGGGCCCTAAGCAAAGCGAGGTGGGGCAGGCAAAGGCGGAACACCAGCTTCCGCGGGTTCCTCGCCGGTGGTTTCTCGGATGAGCTGCTCGCCATCGTCTGTGGGGTAGACGAACATCCCATAGTCGATCCTGACGAGGTTGTGCTTTTCGAGCTGCTCGCAGGCCCCAATCACCTGGCCCAGAGTGAATTCCAGCCCACGCTCCTCAAAGTCGGCAGCAATCGTCTGGAACGCGAGTCCGTAGCCAGCCCTGCGGTTCGGGACAATCCGCGGGAAGGCGGCCAGGATTTCCCGGTAGATCGGCGGAAGCTTCGCCACGTACTCAGCCAACTCGCCGTCCTTGACCGTGGCCATCAATCCACTCCTTTGACAAGACACAGGCAGCGCAACCCCTCTCCATCCCTCTGTTAGAGCATTATAGCTCAGCGCGGCCCCTGCGTCAACGACCGCGACCTCTTCGCGGCGATCGCCTGTTGACTGGAACGCGTGGGCGAGTATCATAGCTGGCGCACGCGCGCTCGCGCTGTCGCGCGGACCTCTACATTCCGTAAGGATGCAAAGGATGAGTAAGCGCCTCTCTCGCCGAAGTTTCCTCCAGGACGCGGCCACGGCCGCGGCTGCGTTCAGCATCGTGCCGCGAAGCGTGCTGGGCGGCGAGCCAGCCAAGGCCCCGCCCAGCGAGGTCTTCGCCTGCGGCCTCATCGGCGCCGGAAGCCAGGCGGGCGAAGACCTCAACTCCTACATCAAGCATTGGGGCGCCGATTTCAAGCTCCTGGCCGCGGCCGACTGCCATTACGACCGCCTCAACAACGCGAAGAAGCGCTGGGGCGAACAGGTGGAGCTCTACACCGACTGGCGCCGCGTGGTGGAGCGGAAGGACGTCGAGGTGGTGAGCATCGCCACGCCGCCCCACTGGCACGCCCTCTGCTGCATCGCCGCGGCACAGGCGGGCAAGGACATCCTGTGCGAGAAGCCGATGACGAAGTTCATCGCCGAAGGCCGGGCGATGGTCACCGCCGTCAAGCGCTACGCCCGCGTCTTCCAGATCGGCACCAGCGGCCGCTTCGGCGCCTGCAAAAGCCCCACAAGCCGCCAAATCCACAAGATCATGCGCTCCGGCCTCCTCAAGAACAACTGCCAGGGCGTCTTCATCCAGAAGGGCGGCTTCCCCGTCAAGCGTTACTGCGGCCTAGTCAACGCCGTTCCCCAGCCCACGCCCAAGCAACTCGACTGGGACATGTATTGCGGCCCAGCCCCCGTCCGCCCCTACCACCCGGACCGCTTCGGCTGGAACCACCGCTTCTACTGGGACTACGAGGGCGGCGCGATGGCCGACTTCGCCCAGCACTACATGGACCCCTTCCAGTGGATCTATGGCAAGGACGACACCAGCCCCGTGGAGGTCGAGACCCTCGCGGCCCCCGCCCACCCCGAGTGCTGCACCCCCTGGGCGTGGGCCGAGCTGAAGTACGCCGACGGGTTGACGCTGGTCCTCGACGGCAACGAGTGGGGGCCGCGCTACGACCGCAAGCCGCAGCGGCAGGTGGACATCAAGGACCTCGATGCCGAGAGCCAGGAGAAGCTCAAGGCACTGCCCGACCCCGAGCCGCTCCTGACCTTCCCCGAGGCCGTCCGCCAGCGCAAGGAGTCGGGCGGACACGTCGAGGCCGCACACCGCGCCATCACCATCGCACACCTCGCCAACATTTCTATCCGCCTCGGGCGCAAGATAAAATACGACCCCGTGAAGGAGGAGGCCATCGGCGACGCCGTGGCCAACCGCCTCGTCTACCAGCCCATGCGCGAGCCGTGGCACGTTTAGCCGATTTTCGATTTTTGATTTTCGATTGCCGATTGTCAGGCAAAGAGGACCCTGTGGGGCAACTGGCACGATAGCCAGAGGCGCCGCTGCCCCACAGAAGACTGGCCCGTGGGCGTCAAGGTCGAGATCCTGTTTGTAGTGCGGCCTTTAGGCCGTCTCTTGGCGGGACGGGCTGAAGCCCGCACTACGAACTTGCTCATTCTCTTAGACGCTCTAAGCCCCGCAGGGGCGAAATGGTATAGCCCAGGGCGAAGCCCTGGGAGAAGGCGAGAGAAGAAACCCAGCCCTGAAGGGGCGAGATAGAACCCTACCAGAAAGGAACCCCCCAATGCCCGCAAGCGCCGAGTTGAAGGCCCTGGTTGACCAAGTGCCCGACCACGACAAGGGCGGCTCATACGTCAACCTCACCCCCGAGCTTGGCGAG
>VGYW01000075.1 GCA_016872875.1 Planctomycetota bacterium
GCGCCCTCACGGGCGGCGCGATGGCCGACCTCAGCGTGGAGGCCGTCGGCTTCCCCGAGTCGCTGGCAACCGCGGTCAAGCTCACCCGGCGATTCGGCAAGGTCTACGTCTTCGGCGTCCCGCGCTACGAGAGCCAGGAGTTTCCCATCAACGTCTTCTTCCGCGGCGAGATGGAGATGCTCAGCTCGGTGGGCGCCGAGTGCGTCCACTTCTTTGATGCAGCCGTGCGGATGCTCGCCGACGGCCAGCTCGGCCTCTCGCCCCTCATCACCCACAGGCTCCCCTGGCGCGACGCCCAGCGCGCCTTCGACATGTACGCCGACCACACCGACGGCGTGCTGAAGGTCGTCTTGGAGGTCTAACCTTGGCCTTTGCCCGGGCCGAAGTGCGAGGCCACAACGGCGTGCCGACCATCTTCGTGGACGGCCAGCCCCTCCACGGCATGGCGGCCACCAGTTGCGCCTTCGACGACCCGGCTGTGGTCCGCGGCTTCGTCGAGGGCGGCGCCGAAATCCTCATGATCTGGATCGAGGCCGGCATCCACTGCTGGGAAGGGGAGGGGAGGAGGGGCGAGGGGCGAGGGGCGAGGGAAGAAGGGAAGTCCAGGGGCGAGTACGATTGGACGTATGCCGAGCGGAAGCTGGAGTTTTTCGAAAAGCACGGCGGCGACACGCGCTGGATCATCCGCGTCCGCCTCGGCCTCCTCGCCCCCTGGTTCGCCCAAGTCTACCCGTCCGAAGTCCACAAAGGCGGCGATCTGTCGGTCTGCAACATTGCCTCGCCCATCTGGTGCGAGAAGGTCTGCGGCCTCGTGCGCGACTTCGTGTCGTGGCTGAAGACTACCCGTTGGGCGCCGCGCATCATCGGCTTCATGCTCAACGCGGGCAGCACGGAGGAATGGCTGATCTTCGACACAGACGAGACGACTCGCGGGCGCTATCATGAGGTCTACACCCGCGAGTTCCGCAACTGGCTCCGCCGTACCTACGCTGACGAAGCGGTACTCCGCGCCGCGTGGAACGACCCAAGGGCCAGCTTCGACTCCGCAACGTGCCCGACGGGCCACATGCGCAAGGGCAGCCACATCTGGGGGCCGTTCAGCCTCCGCGACCCCGCCGTCGAGCGCCCCGCGATTGACTACTATCGGTTCCTCAACACCACCCTCGCCGGCCACTTCATCGCCGTCTGCCGCGCGGCCAAGGAGGCGGCAGGCTCGTCCATCCTCTGCGGCGGGTTCCACAGCTACCTGTGGTGGGAGACTGGCGTCTACAGCTACATCCAGGAATACGGCCACGGCCTCATTCAACTGCTCAAAGAAAGCCCCTGGGTGGACTTCGTCTCCGACATCACGACCTACGACGGCCGCTACCCCGGCGGCCCCTCGGGCTACCTGGGCCTGCCACACAGCCTCAACCTCAGCGGAAAGCTCCACTTCACCGAGGTTGACCTCGTCACCGTGGCCGCGATTCCCGATTCCATCCGGCAATCACCCCTCCCAGACCGAGTGTGGAAGTGGGACCTCAATTTCTGCGGGCGGGGCATGGACGAGCAGGTTGCCCTGCTCCAGCGCGAGCACGCCCACAACCTCATCACGGGAACTCCCTATTGGTGGTTCGATATCCGCTGCCGCAACTACACACCGCCGGCCATCGTGGCCGCCATGCGGAAGCTCTCCGACATCGGCAAGCAGGCGGTGGCGTGGGACCGCCGCTCAGTGAGCCAGGTCGCCTTCGTCTGCTCCGAGGACACGCCGATGTTCCAGGCCGCGATGAGCGGCGAGCTGCTTCGCTTCGAGCTGGAGTGCCATCACCCGCTCCTCCTTGACCTCGCCGCCCGCCAGTGGGGCCTCGCAGGCGTGCCGTTCGATACCTATGAGCTCCACGACCTCGCGCACCGCGACTTCCCCGGCGACCAGTATCGTCTCCTCATCTTCGTCAACTGCGCCTACGTCTCGGAGCGTGCCGCCGAGGGCATCCGCCGCTGGCAGCGCGACGGGCGGGTCATGTGCTGGACCTATGCGGCAGCCGTCCTCGACGAAAGGCGTCTCGACCCCACGATCGGCTCGGAGCTTGTCGGCATGCGCCTCGGCTGGAAGCGCGAGCGGCGGCAGATTCGCGTGTTGATCGACGACAGCGGCTACGCGCTCACCCAGGGCGGGGAGAAGCTCAGCTTCGGCACCGAAGGCTCGGTCGGCCCCGTCTTCTTCGCCGACGACCCCGAGGCGTGCGTTTTCGGGCGGCTGCGCGACGGCGGCGAGCCGGCCTTTGCGCTGCGGCATCACGACGGCTGGAGGAGCACCTATCTGGCGATGCTCAACTTCGGCCCGCAACTATTGAGGAACCTCGCCCGCTTCTCCGGCGCCCACGTCTGGTGCGAGAGCGACGACGTGCTCTACGCCAATCGCTCGCTCCTCTGCCTCCACACCGCATCCGCTGGCGAAAAGGTCATCCACCTGCCCCGCCCAGCCATCGTGACCGACCTGTTGAGCAGCGAGCGCTCGCCCGAGCCGGTAGACACCATCCGCACGACCATGCCCGCCTACCGCACCCGCCTGTGGCGCCTCTCACCGTAGCGCCTACTTCTGTGCGGCGCTGGCCTTCTTGCAGCACAGCACCCTTGCAGCATAGTCGGTGCTGATGAGTGTCTCGCCCTCGTAGAGGCCGGCCAGCACGGTGTAGAGGCCCTCGGGGGCCTGTCCGCTGAGCTTGACCTTGAAGTCCCACGCGGTGGTGCCGGGCGTGCTGCCCCGCATCCCCGCGGGGGTAGCGGTTACCCCGTCCGGAAGCGTGAGCCGCACCTCTCCTCGAACAGGCTCTCTGGTGACGGGCCGGGGCCGGAACGACAACATCGTTTCCCCGCCGGGAGGGAGGATGCGCTTCTTGGGGAGGTCGTTGTAGAAGAAGGCTTTGGCCGCGTCGCCCGGCGGGCCGAAGACTTCGACCGCCCGAAGCGTCGAGAGCTTGGGTATCCACTCGATGCTCTCAAAGAGGCAGGAGTTGACCATGTGAACGAGCACCCGCACGCGGTCGGTCGTCACAGACGGAAAGCCGTGGTCCGTGACGAAACGATAGCGGTTGCCGCGGACCTTGTCCACCGTGGTCCATTGGCCGTTCACGAAAGCCTGGATGTCCCAATCGCGCAACACGCGCTCCCATGCGCCGTAGTCGTGGTAGAGCCGCACTCTGGCGATGGGAACCGGCTTGGGCAGTTTGACCTCGAACCAGTCGGGCCACTGGTCTTTGCCGCTCTCATCCTCGTCCCACCCGCGGCGCGCGCCGGTGAGCGCCCCCGCGCTGGACCAACAGGTCGGGTCCCCCGCGATGGCGGCCGCCGGCGGCAGCGCCTCGCCCTTCTTCGGCTTGGCGACGGATGAGGCAGAGGCGGTGGCGCCAAGCGTTGGGATAGCCATGTTGGGCCGCACGCGCAGGCCATCATGGGTCGGCTCAATCCTGTTCTTCGCTCCTACGATAAGATAGGTCGGGTCGCCAGAGATGGCGAGGCGGAGCTTCCGATCCTCTGGCTTGAGGGTGCGGCGGTTGCCCATCATATCGGTGGCGACGACCTCGGCGGCATCAGTTGCGATGCTTAGCTCGACCGGCTCGTCCCCCGTGTAGCCCACGGCAACAGTGCGCGTAGCATCACGATAGATTTGGAAGTAGTGGCCGAGGGTCGGCAGCGGAATCTCCCTCTCGAACTTCGCGTCGCGCAGGCACTCGTTCATCACCTGGATGGCGATTGCGGCGGGCGTGGGGTAGTTGTAGGTGACGAGGAAGAACTCGTTGTAGCCGTGCTCGACGAGGTAGAAGTCGTAGATGCGGTCGCGGGGGATGGCCATCGCTTCGGCGTGGAGGTGCACCAGAGCGGCGTGGCGGGCCTGGCTCTGGCGATAGGCCCCGAAGCGGTCGTAGACGTAGTCGTTGAACATCCAGCCGCGGTGCCACGCGCTCTCGGTCATCCAGAGGCCCTGCGACGCGTCCTTGAAGTCGCGCAGCACCTGCCACCACTCGTCCAGCTCGGAGCGATAGACCTCCTGGAAGCCGTTGCCGGTGTAGGGATGGAACGAGACGCCGTCGAAGAACTTGTCGCCCCCCAGCTCGTAGAGTCGGCGGAGCCAGCGGTACTTGTCCAGCCCGCACAGCGACCCGCCGAGGAAGTTCGCCTGCGGGTTGCCCGCCTTCACCGCGGGGTATTGCACCTTGAGGACATCCTCGATGTACTTCTCCGGCGGCATGGAGAGGTCAGGCTCGTTGATAGGCTCCCAGATGGCCACGCCAAGCTTCGCCGCCTCGCGGGCGTATTCGGTGAGATAGCGGCTCTTGGCCTCGATGATGGACTTGTTCCGCTGCTCGGGGTCGGGGTACTTCCCGGTGAACCATTTGTCGAGGTCCGCCGACCAGTCGAGGCCAAGGAACGAAAAGAGGCCCTTGAGCGTGCCTTGCTTTGCCGGTTCGAGGAGGGCCGCGAACTTCCTCGCCCAGCTCTCCCAGTTGATCCAGCCAACGCGGTCTTGGTGTTCGCGCCAGGTGTTGGCGAAGGAGGGGTTGAGGCGTATGCCGCGCATGCCGAGGATGTTCGCCCAGAGCATCTCGCTGTCCACCCCCGGCTTGCCGTCGAGCTCGCGGAGCTTCGGGGCCTCTGGCCGGATGCGGGCGAACGAGATGTCCCAAATGCGCTGGGCAGTCCGGACCGTCGCGCTTTCGCGCGAAAGCGCGACGGTCCCGCCCGCGGCCGTGAGGGCGAGCCTCGCCCGGAAGTAGCCCATCTCCTTTGGGGTCAGGTCCACCGCCACTTCGGGCGGCCTGCCAGCCTCGATGGTCACCGGCTGCTCGCCGGTGGCGACTTCGCGCTGCATGTGGTCCTCGGTTCGCCAGCGGAGCACCCACTGGCCAGGCACGCGGTAGTCCTTGGCGAAGTCGAGCTGGTAGAGCACCCGCTCATCTTCGTAGAAGAGGCTTCGGGGCTTGTCGGGGCGGACGGTGAAGTAGGGAGCCGGCTCGATGGCGCCCTTGGCGGGAGCGATAGCGAGGGTGATGACGTTCTCGCCCTTGGCCTCGCGGAGCCCGAAGTAGCCGCGCTTCCCCTTGAGGGCCTCGTTTGTGTAGGGGTCGCCCTTGCCGATCGCGTAGTGCGAGACGCCCGTGATGCCACGAAGCTCAACCTTAGTGCCGTCGGCGTAAGTGACCTCAATCTCCGGCCAGTAGCGGCCATACATCTGGTAGAAGGAAAAGATGTGGCGGGAGCAAATGTAGTTGGCGGGCAGGGCATCCTCGTCGCCGCTGCGGAGGTTCTTCACGGCGAGCGCGTCGTCGCCGAAGACGCCCGAGATGTCGAAGATGGGCGGCTGCTCCTTCCCCTTGCCCTTCGGCGCGCGGAGTGACGCGGGGATGATCTCTATCCTGTCGGGCAGGAAGTGGAGCGTGAGGCCGGGCAAGTCCGATTGCGGATTGCGGATTGCGGATTGTGGATTTGCAGCCGGCTCGCCTTCGCGGAGGGTGATGCGCTTCTGCTTCTCATCGAGGGCGATGTCGCACAGGGCCTTCGCCTTCCGGCCAAGCTCGAGGACCAGGTTGCTGATGAGCACGGTCTTGCCGGCGAGGAGCCGCGTGCGGCCGTCGGCGAACACCTCCGCACGGTAGGCTGGGGTCTGCACCGTGTAGGCTGGGAGCTTCTGCTCGGCGAGCTCGCCTGCGGCGGGGTCAGCCTTCTTGATCGTGACGCCCTCAGCCCCTCGGGCCAGAGCGTCGAGGCAAAGGAGCAGGGGGCCGATAGCTGCCAGTCTGTACAACACGAGGCTTCCCCTACCGGTGCGCGATTGCGTGCCGTCCAACCAGACGAACAATACAACATCGCGACCACCGGGTCAAGGCACGCCGGATGCAGTTGTGGCTCTTCGTTGTCCTTCGCCCACACGCCTGCTCCGAGGCTGCCGCAGCGGGCCCCCCAGATGCCATAGGACATATGTCCGTCTTTGAGGCGGCGGGGATACGCCCCCCGCAGCGCCTGACGCCCTTGGGGGGGGCGGAGATGTAGTGCCTTACGCCGATCCCATGCTCGCAAGTCCTTGAAACCAAAGGACTTCTTCTTGCCTACTGTCGACAATCAGTCAGAATGCCCCTCGGCCGCTCAGCACGGCGGGAATCGTCGCCAGCAGAATCCGCAAGTCGAGCCACAACGAGCAGTGCTCCACGTACTCGATGTCCAACCTCATCATCTCCGGGTAGGGCAGGGCGTTGCGGCCGCGCACCTGCCAGAGGCCGGTGAGGCCGGGCGACACGTCGTGCCGCCGCTGGTGCTCGGGCGGGAGCTGGCGGGCCTCGTCGAGCGGCAGCGGGCGCGGGCCGACCAGGCTCATCTGGCCCGCCAACACGTTGAGGAGCTGGGGCAGCTCGTCGAGGCTCGACCGCCGCAGGAAGCGCCCGAGGCGGGTCATGCGCGGGTCGTTCCGCATCTTGAAGACCGGGCCGTTCATCTCGCTCTGGCGGGCCAGGGCGCCCCGCGCCAGCTCGGCGTCCTCGCGCATCGTGCGGAACTTGAGGAGGGTGAAGGGCCTGCCGCCCAGGCCGGCGCGCGCCTGGCGGAAGAGCACCGGGCCACGCGACGTGAGCTTGACCAGGAGAGCCACGAGCGCGAAGAGCCACGAGAACGCGGCCATGCCCACGAGCGCCACGGCCACGTCGAGCGCGCGCTTCGCAATCCGATAGCCGCGCCGCCCTCCCAATCGTCCTCGTCCCTCGTCCTCGTCCTTCGTCCTCGATCCTCCTGGCTGGGGGGGGAGGAGAGTGGAGGACGAGGGACGAGGACGAGGACGATTGGGGCTCACTCGGCCTTGCCCTCGGCGTCGGTGCCCGGGGGCAGGCGCTGCTTCACGTACTCCACGATCTTCGCCTGCGCGCCAGAGTCGCCCCAGCCCGACCAGAGGAACTCCGCGCCCACGTCGTAGACGTCCGAGAACAGGCGCTTCTTGCACCAGACGACCTTGGCGAGTGCCAGGATGGGCGCCTCGAAGTCCGGGGAGTGGAGGTCAATCGCCACCATCGTCCCCACCGCGATCTCCTCGCGCGCCTCCAGGCAGATCCCGCCGCCCGAGATGTCCACCGCCAGGCCCGACACCGGGCTCTTCTGGAACTCCGTGTCGCTCACCGGCCGGTATTCCACCGCCCAGCCGGCCTTCACCCGTGGAAACTTGCGTCGCGTCAACATCCCTGCCTCTCCTCGCTCGGGGCAGAACCGACAACCCGCTCACGCCCCTAGAGTCTACACTCCCGCCCAATCCTGTCAAGCGCGATTCGCCGCAATCGCCGTTCTTCCTCCTTCCCACGCACAGAGCCTGTGAAGAAATGACACGGACCTACACGGACGGACATGGACACACGCCCATCGCCGAGGAATCTGCCCGTCCGTGCTTGTCCGTGGGCGTCCGTGTGATTTCTTCACAAGCTCGGAGCGTCCGAGGAGCCGTTCCCACGCAGAGCGTGGAAACGAGATGACTGGCCACGCTTGCGCGGGCGGCTCAGACCGGTATACTGTCGGGCACAGCGCGTGCGAATGGGCGCACGCCGCCCCAGGACCAGAGGAGACCGGGCCATGGCAGAGCAGACGGCGACGAGGTGGGACAGGAACCGTGCGAGCCGGATGCGGTGGTGGCACGAGGCGCGCTTCGGGATGTTCGTCCACTGGGGCCTCTACGCCCAGGTGGGCCGACACGAGTGGGTGATGAACCGCGAACGCATCCCGCTGCCCGACTACGAGCGGCTGGCCGACACCTGGAAGCCGAAGCCGCGCCCCGCCCGCGAATGGGCCGCCCTCGCCAAGAAGGCCGGCATGAACTACATGGTCATGACCACCAAGCACCACGAGGGCTTCTGCCTGTGGGACACGGCTCAGACCGACTACAACGCGGCCAGGCGCGGCCCAGGCCGCGACCTCGTGGCCGAATACGTCGAGGCCTGCCGCGAGTTCGGACTCCGCGTGGGCTTCTACTACTCGCTGATGGACTGGCACCACCCCGACGGCGCACGCTGCGCCAGCGACGAGGCGGCCCGCCGACGCTTCCTCGACTTCACCCAGGGCTGCGTCCGCGAGCTATGCTCCAACTACGGGAAGATCGACATCCTCTGGTACGACGTCTCCTGGCCCCTCAAGTCTCCAGAGCTCTGGGAATCGGCGAAGATGACGGCCATGGCCCGCGAGCTTCAGCCGCACATCATCGTGAACAACCGCGCACAGCTCGCGGAGGACTTCGGCACGCCCGAGGAACACGTCCAGCACGCCGAGGCCGGCCGCTCCTGGGAGGCCTGCATGACCTTCAACGGCTCCTGGGGCTACATGCCCAGCGCGATTGACTGGCGGAGCGTGCGCGAAGTCCTCGGCCTCCTCCAGAACTGCGCCTCGGGCCAGGGCAACCTGCTGCTGAACATCGGCCCGAAGCCCGACGGCTCGGTGCCCGAGGAGGCGGTTCCGCGCCTCACCGCCGTCGGCAAGTGGCTCGCGGCCAACGGCGAAGCCGTCTATGGCAAGGTTGACCGCGTCGGCGGCCGGCTCGAATGGATGCCCTGCGGGCAGTGGACGCTGAAGGGCCGGACCGCCTACTGGTGGGTGAAGCACTGGCCTGGGCGGGAGCTGGCCCTCGGCGGGTTCACGACCAAGCTCCGCAAGGCATCGCACCTCGTCGGCGGCGCGCCCATCCCCTTCGAGCAGGCCGGCAACCGCATCGTGCTGAAGGGCCTGCCGAAGTCCAACCCCGACAAGACCGCGGGCGTGTGCGTCCTCAAGCTCGAGTTCGCCTCCAAGCCCAGGCAGACCCTCGGCGCAGGCTACGTCGTGCTGTGAGGTCGGGGCGTTCGCGCCCCCAGAGGCTAGGCGATGAGGCGAGATGTCAACTACCACCGCAAGGATGCTCGGAACATCGTCTGGGGCGTTGGCTTCGTAGGGTTCCTGCCCACCTTCGTCATACTCCTGATCATGTTCACACAATCAAGGAGACACATCGTCTGGGGCGGGGTCCAGGTTGGGGTGCTGGCCTACTCCGTGGTGTTGGCCGCGCTGTCCGCCTACGCAGGCTTTCTTTGCGGGAAGGGCAGCAGGGCCGGCCGAAGGCTGGCGGCCATCCCATCCTTCCTCGTGCTCCTGTCCTTTCCTCTTGGGACGATCTTCGGGATCGCTGCGCTGATCAGGTTGACCAGGAGCGAGATCGCGGAATCGTTGGCATCCCAACCAGAACCGAGCATGGCGGACCAGGCACGCACCGAAGCGCCCGGCGCGAGAGCGGAGGCGCCGGCGAGGGATAGCGGTGTCAGGGGGCCCTCCGGCATCGTCAAGTGCCCAAGCTGTGGCACCGTCGTGCTCCCCAAGTCCAATGGAACCTGCCCCAGTTGCCGCAGGGAGATGCCACTCTAGCCGCAGGATGGCGTGCATGGCGAGGCGCAGAGGGGCAAAGCCATGCTCTCACCAGTCCCGAAGGGACAACAGGGCCTAGCCGGCGGCTTCAGCCGCCGGATCGCGGAAGCGCGAGAAAGACGGCGGGTACCCTCTCTGCGCAGAAACGGAGGAGCGTTGTGGTGCACTACTAGAGCAACATATAGATCATAGCGTATCATAACGACTATGATATGCTGTGAGAAGCAGGGGCCAGAGCTTGTACAAAGCTGCCTCCGCGCGATTTGAGAGCGTTTTTCGCAGATTATTTTCGTCGCTGTAAGTCAGTGAACCTCATACACTTGTGGCTCTCGGCCCCTTTTTGGGGCCACGGGCCAGAGCGATTCCAGAGCGACTCGGGCCGTTAAGTGGAGGGAGAGGGTGAGAACCCTGTCCCTTGTACGCCCGCGCGCTCAAGTGGCGGGTGGCTCCGACCCAGCTACCCAACCTGCGACGAGCCCCGCCACGCCCCGCCGGAAAAGGGGACGGGAACCTCTTCCCGGAACGGCCCTTCGGGTGCTTCGCAGGAAAGGTTCCTGTCCCCTTTTCCGGCGGGGAACCGCGCGGTGCGGAAAGGCTTCGCGCAAGGCCCGGCCTCGACACCCAAGAGCGGCGACCGAAGCGAGGCCCGCGCAGCTCTTTGACAATTCGGCTTTCTTCCTTGCCCCTGCGGCGGCCGCCGGGCGGCGGCCCGCATGGTCGCACCGTGCTGCGAACATCCAGAGCCGTGTTCCCATGCAGGAAATCCGGGAGAAGATGAATCGAGGACGACGACGACGAGGACGAGGACGATTGCACACTGTCCACTGTCCACTGTCATCCTTGGTTGCGGCTTGCCGCGATGGGCTTCTCGGTTGACATCCGCGGGGTCCCGGCTTATACTCTGTATAGGCGTGAGGACGTGAGGGACACTGAGCGGGGGGAACACTCGGGCAGCCGCCTCAGGGGGGGAAAGGAGGCAGTGATGATCGGACTGCGAACAGCGGCCTTCTGGCTCGCGGCGATGGTTGGGGCAGCCGTGGCCGTTCCGGAACTCCCCCCAAGCCTCAAGAAGCCGAAGGAGGAGCCGAAGAAGGAGCCGGAGCCGAATATCGAGGACCTGGCGCGCTGGATTCGGTCCTCCAACCTCGCTGAGATTCGCGACAAGATGTTCTACCTCGATGCCCTGAGGACGAAGGAGCCAGTGTATGTGTTCCGCAAGGACACGACTCTGGCGAACACGAAGGTGAGCTTCCAGTTCAAGGTGGAGGCCGTGGGCCAAGGCGAGAGAGCCGTGGGCCTCATGTTCGGCTCGACCGGCAGCGCCTCCTACCACTGCATCCACATCGACCGCAAGAACGTCATCCTCTACCGCGTGACGCCTGGGCAGCCGCGCCTGGAGCTCGACCGCCGCGGCGGCTTCACGAAGCCCGACGGCGAGTGGTACGAGGCCAGGGTCGAGTGCCAGGGACCCCTCATCCGCGTCTGGTTCGGCGACAAGTACCTCTTTGCCTTCAACTCGGGACAGCTCCAGCCGGGCTACGTGGGCTTCTACGCGAGCGAGGGCCGCGCCTGGGTCCGCCGCCTCGACTTCGAGGGGCAGGCGGCGCGCCTCCCGCAGGCCTGGAAGTGACCCGCCCTCACAACTCCGAGCGCAGGCGCCGGGCGACCTCGCTGCCGGGGTGGGCCATCAGCCACAGATAGTACTCCGGCGCGGCTCTCAGCGCGCCCACCCTCTCCATACCCAACTGAAGGCACCCGTCAAAGAGCTCCCGCTCCCACCGCAGGAGGGGATTGAACTGGTCCTCGCGCGAGGAGAGGAGGACGACGAGCGTCGGCCTGCGGGCCAGGACGTAGGCCGGCGAGTGGTCGCCCGTCCGCGCGATGTGCCGGTCGTTCAGCCCGAACGTGTCCACCGTCTCCCACCCCGAATAGTAGGGCACGGCGCCGGCGTCTGCGATGGCCAGCACGGCCTCGCCGCCCCCGGCGTGCCCGCGGAGGAGCTTGCCCAGGCGGATATGGGCCTCCCGTAGGCCGCGCGCGTACTGGAGGAAGCCCCGCTCCTTCGCCTCGTGGCGGGGGACGATGGCCACAAGTCCCAGAAGCACGAGGCAGGCGTGGACAACCACCATGCGCCCCTCGCCCAGCCGCTCCCGCGCCGCCGACAGCACGAGCAGCGTGCCCCGCGCCGCCAGCGCCGCAATCAGCGGAACCAGCGGATGAAAATACCTCAACCCGTGGCTCATCAGGGGGTCGGGCAGGACCAGGTAGAGCGCCGTCACCGCCAGCGCCGCGATGGCGGGCAGGCACCTTGCCTTCAGGTTGGCCAGCGCTGCGGCCAGCAGCAGGCCGAAGCAGGCCGCCACCTCCTGCCCGAAGCCGATGGCCGTGGCCAGGCCGCGCGTTCCCGTCCCTGCGGCCTTCACGTAGAACGGCAGCGGCAGGAACGCCCCGTAGTAGGCCCACCGCCAGGCGAAGTACGCCGCCCCGGGCACCACGTAGAACAGGAGCACATCCACGAGTACCCTGCGCCGCTGCGGCTCCTCGACCAGCAGGAGCTTCGCCGCGATGAGCGCCGCCGCCGCGAGGTTCAGCTCCGGCCGCGCCAGCCCGGCGAGAAGCGCGCAGCACGGCACCGCGCGCGACCACCCCCGCAGCCGCCGAGTCCCCACGTAGACCAGCAGCGTCAGCAGGAACGTCGCCAGCGCCGTCTCCATCCCCGACACGGCGTGGAGCGCGCTGAACGGGTGTGCGGCGAGAAGTGCGGCGGAGAGCGCCGCCGCGAGCGCGCGCGGGCCGCGCTCACCATCCTCCCCTAGCATCCACGCAAGCGCGTAGCACGCGCCCACGCACAACAGGGAGAGGGCCAGCCCCATCACCTTCGCCGCCACCGCCACGTCCGCCCCCGCCAGCTCCGGCGCCGCGGCCAGGAGCATCCAGAGGACCGACGTGTAGCCCTCGCTCCGCGGCGGCCCCTCGCCGTTGAACGTCGGCCCCAAGCCGTGGGCCAGGTTCCGCGAGTAGCGGAACGTGATGAACGAGTCGTCGCACGTGAAGTCCCACAGCCTGTAGGCCGCATAGCCGCCGAGGGCCAGCGCAACGGCCACCGTCAGGGCTGCGAGCTTCTCCGTTAGCCTCTTCATCCTCTGCCTCGTCCTGCCTGCTCGCTCTCCCTCCGGCGGATGATACCTGCCCCAGCAATGCCTGTCAAGGCGTCTCCCGCCTCCTCAATCGTCCTCGTCCTCGACTCTTCTCCTCCAAGCCAAGAGAATCGAGGACGAGGACGACAGACGAGGACGATTACGATCTTGACCACGCTCCTGCCCCGCGATATACTCCCCGTTGGCCAGTCCGATGGAGCATACGTGATGACTTGTTCGACAAGACCATCCAGGCGTGGGTTCATCCGGGCTTCTGCCCCGGCGTGGGCGGGCCTCCGGGTCGTGGCTGCGACTTCCCTGGGCGCACCGGGCGCCACGCCGCCAACTGACCGCATCGGCCTCGGCCACATCGGCTACGGGCGCCGCGGGGCACAGCTCCGCGGACTCCCTGGCGGCCAAGTGGTGGCCATCGCCGACGTGAACGCCAAGCGCCTCGCCGCGGCCGAAGCCCTGGGGATCAAGGGCTTTCTAGACTACCGCCGCCTCCTCGACCTCAAGGAGGTGGACGCCGTCATCATCGCTACGCCCGACCACTGGCACGCCCCCCAGTGCATTCACGCGGCCGAGGCGGGCAAGGACATCTACTGCGAGAAGCCCCTCACCCTCACCGTGGCCGAGGGCCGCCGCATCGTCGAGGCCGTCCGACGCTACGGCCGCGTGTTCCAGACAGGCAGCCAGTGGCGCTCGTCGGCGGGGGTTCGCCTCGGCTGCGAACTCGTCCGCAACGGCCGGGCCGGCCGCATCCACACCGTCCATGCCCACAACTTCCCCAGCCCCTGGGAGCCCGAGCTCCCCGCGGAGCCCGTGCCCGAGGGCCTCGACTGGGACCTCTGGCTCGGCCCCTCGCCCTTCCACCCCTACAACGCCAACATCTATCTGCCCCGTGCGAAGCCCGGCTGGATTTCGTTCACGCCGTGGTCGGGCGGGGAACTGACCGGGAACGGCTCGCACGGCCTCGACGCCGTGGCCTGGGCGTTGGGCACCGACCTCACGGGGCCGGTCGAGGTCTGGGCCGACAGCCCGCGCCTCAACAGCGTCGTCCACTACCGCTACGCCAGCGGCGTCGTGGTGCACATGGACCAGGGCGGCTACACGGTCGGCGGCATCTTCGTGGGCGACAAGGGGCAGATCGCCCTCGACGGCGAGCGGGTCCGCTGCACCCCCGAGGAGATTGGCCGCGAGCCGGTCCGCCCCGGCGACCTGCGGCTCTACCCCAGCAACAACCACATGGCCAACTGGGGCGAGTGCATCCGGAGCCGTGGCACGCCCATTTGCGACGCCGAGACTGGGCACCGCACCGCCACCGTCTGCCACCTCGGCAACATCGCCCGCTGGCTCGCCCCGCGTCGGCTCAGTTGGGACCCCGCCCGCGAGACCTACCCCGACGACGCGGAGGCCGCCCGCCACCTCTCCCGCCCCGCCCGCGAGCCGTGGGGGGGCTGAAGTGGAATCGAGCAGCCCAATACTCGATATCCAGCTCCACAGCCGACTTGACTTTCCCCAGAAGTCGTGTATATTCTCATTGTCTGTGGTCTGGTGCCGGGCTCTCGGGGAACAGGCGTGAGGCCGGGCGCGGGGTAAAGGGGGCTTCTTGTGTCGGAGGGCCGACGATGCTCAGATTGCTGAGGCCGCGGGCGCGGTACGTCTCCAACTTCATCCTGGTCAGCCTGGGCTTCGGGTTCATCTACTGGTTCATCGAGTGCGTGATCCAGGTGTTTCTGTTCTACGAGGGGCGAGCGGCGGTGGAGGTGTTGACGAAGGGCAATTTCTGGGACCGGTTGGTGGCCCGCCTGTCCACGCCGGCGCCCAACGAGCTGTGGGTGCGGCTGCTGATGCTGATCGCCTTCGTGCTCTTCGGGGGCTTTGTCCAGCACACGGTCCGCTTGCGCCTCCGAGCGGAGAGCAACCTGGACCACCTCAACCGCGAGCTGGAGTAGCGCGTGGAGGAGCGGACGACGCAGCTCGGGGCGGCCAACCGCGAGCTCGAGGCGTTCAACTACACGGTCTCGCACGATCTCGGCACGCCCCTGCGCGCCATCATGGAGGTCTCGCGCGGCCTGTTGGAGGCCCCGCCAGACCCCATCGCGCCCGCGGTCCGCGAGCACGTGAGCGACATCCGGCGTAGCTCCGAGCGGATGCGGCGGCTGATAGACGACCTGTTGGCCTTCTCGCGCTCGGGCCGCCGCGAGCTCCAGGTGGGAGAGGGGGACATCGGCGGGCTGGCGCGCGCGGTGTTCGACGAGCTGATGGCCCGCGAGCAGGGGCGCAACGTGACCTTGGCCGTGCGCGACACGCCGCCGGCAGCGGTGGACCTCGCGATGGTGCGCGAGGCCATGACCAACCTGCTCTCGAACGCGCTGAAGTTCACCCGGCCGAAGCCGCAGGCCCACATCGAGGTGGGCGCCCTGGCGGACAAGGAGAGGGGCCAAGCGGCCTACTACGTGAAGGACGACGGCGTGGGGTTCGACCCCCAGGCCGCAAGCCGCCTGTTCGAGGTCTTCCGGCGGCTGCACAGCGACAAGGAGTTCGAGGGCACAGGCGTGGGGCTGGCAATCGTGCGCCGCATCGTGGAGCGCCACGGCGGCCGCGTGTGGGCCGAGGGCAAGGTGGGCCAGGGCGCCACCTTCTACTTCAGCCTCCCGACCGCGCGCGGGTAGCCGGCTGGCGCGCCACGGCTCAGCAGGGCATCAGGCCCGAGGTGGGGCAACAGGTGAGCGGTGCACCCAACATCGCAGAAGCCGTGGCCGAAGCGGCCCCGCAGCCCCTGTCCATCCTTATCCTCGAGGATGTCGCCGTTGACGCTCGCCTGGTCGAGTCCGAGCTGCGCCGGGGCAAGATCCAGTTCGTAGCCCATCACGTGTCCACCCGCGACGCTTTCGTTGCGGCCATCCGGGAGCGCGGCTTCGATCTGATCCTGGCCGACTACAAGCTGCCCGGCTTCGACGGCATCGCGGCGCTGGCGATCGCGCAGGAGGTGTGCCCCAGCGTCCCCTTCATCCTCATCTCCGGCCAGATCAGCGAGGAGATGGCCGTCGCGGCGGTGAGCGCCGGCGCGACCGACTACATCCTCAAGGACCACATGGCTCGCCTGCTCCCCTCCGTGCACCGCACGCTGCGCGAGGTGCGCGAGCGGATGCGGCGGCGCCTGGCCGAGGACGCGCTGCGCGCGAGCGAGGAGCGCTACAGGCTCCTCGTCGAACGCTCCCGGGACGGCATCCTCCAGTTCGACCGGCAGGGCAGGGTCGTCTTCGTCAACCCGCGCGGCGCCGGCATCCTGGGCTGCGAGCGCGAGAGGTTCGCCAGCGACCCGGGGCTCCTCGAGCGGCTCGCCCACGGCAGCTTCAAGGCCAGGTTCATCGCCCTCCTCGAGCAGGTCCGGGCCGGCGGCTCGCTCCCCCAGGCGGCCAGCGACTGGTTGTGGATGCGTCCCGACGGCACGTTGGTGTTCACCGAGAACCTGTTCACCGAGCTCATTGACGACCATGGGCGGGTGATCGGCTTCCAGATGGCCCTCCGCGACGTCACGGACAAGAAGAAGGCCGAGGTCGAGCGCCGCCGCAACTACCAGAAGCTCCGCCGCATCCTCGGCCAGACCGTCAACAGCCTCTCCTCCGCCGTCGAAATGCGCGACCCCTACACCGGAGGCCACCAGCAGCGCGTCGCCGAGCTCGCCCGCCGCATCGCCGAGGAGATGAAGCTGTCTCCCAGCCGCGTTGAGGGCATCTTCCTCACCGGCCTCCTGCACGACATCGGCAAGATCAACGTCCCCGCCGAGATCCTCAGCCGGCCCGGCCCACTTGGCGACGCCGAGAAGCTCATGATCCGCAGCCACCCCGAAGTCGGCTACCGCATCCTCAAGGACATCGAGTTCCCCTGGCCAGTCGCCGTCACCGTCGTGCAGCACCACGAGCACCTCGACGGCACAGGCTACCCCGCCGGCCTCTCGGGCGGCCAGATCATCCTCGAGGCGCGCATCCTCGCCGTCTCCGACGTGCTCGAGAGCATGGCCTCCCACCGCCCCTACCGCCCCGCGCTCGGACTCAGCAGGGCCATTGCCGAGATCACCCAGCACAGCGGCTCGCGCTACGACCCAGCCGTGGTGGAGACCACCCGCGCACTGCTGGAGGGCGGGAGATTCCAGTTCCACCCGTCGAGAACCACCGACGTCTGGGTGGCCATCCGCCCGCCCAACGATGGCGCCTGAACTGGAATGCCTACGCCGACTTCAGATCCTCGGCCGCCCATAGAGATGACTGAGAACATGCACAGGGCGAGGGTCGGGCTGGGGGTCATCGGGATCAATCCGGACAACATGGGCAGCACGATGACGCTGCTGGCGGGCGTGCCCGGCCTGCGCTTCCGCCTCGTCGCCGCCTGCGCGAGACGGCGCGAGATCCTCGAGCCATTCGCCAGGCAGCAAGGCATCCCGTTCGCCACGACCGACTGCCGCGAGCTGGTGCGGCGGCCCGAGGTGGATGCCGTGGCGGTCTACTCGCCCGACGCGCTTCACGCGGAGCATTGCATCGCGGCGCTTGAGGCAGGCAAGCACGTGGTCTGCACCAAGCCGATGGTGACGAGCCTTGACCAGGCCAAGGCGGTCGTTGCCGCGGTGCGGCGGAGCGGACGCAAGTTCCTCGTCGGCCAGACGATGCGCTTCGACCGCCAGTTCCTCGCCCTTCGCCGCATGGTGGCCGAGGGCGAGCTAGGGGAGGTGATGGCGGCCGAAGCCTTCTACATCCACGACCTGCGGCCCGTCTACGCCCTCACCCCCTGGCGCCTGGAGATGCCGCAGGACTTCATGTACGGCGGGGTGACGCATCCCGTGGACATCCTTCGCTGCTTCCTGGGCGACGCCGAGGAGGTCCACTGCTACGCGGCGAAGGGCCGCCTCACGCCCGCCTATCCGCTGAAGAACCTCTTCTTCCTCAACCTGCGTTTCGCGGGGGGCGCCATCGCCCAGGTGAAGGGCCTCTACGACGTCGTCGAGCCGCCCCTGCCGATGATGCAGGTCACGCTCTACGGCACGAAAGGCACCGCGGTCGCGGAGTTCACCGACAACAAGCCCGGCCAGCTTCGCGTCGTCCTCGACAGTTCCCCCGCCAAGGAGCCAGTGATCACCCACTTCGAGCCGGAGCGCGACACGAGCGTCTACGGCCACGGGGCAACGGTCATCCGCTACATGCGCCACTTCCAGGATTGCCTCGATAAGGACCTGGAGCCCAGCCCGAGCGTCCTCGATGGCGCCCGCGCCGCCGCGGTTGCCTCCGCCGCCTGGGAGTCCGCCGACACCGGGCGGCCGGCCAAGGTGTTCAATGAGTTCTGAACAATACGGCCACGGGGCTGGTTTGTAGTTCGGCCTTTAGGCGGTTCCTGAGGGGACCGCGCTGACCCCAAGGCCACAAGACCGCCTGAAGGCCGAACTACGAACGCGCTTGTCCAAGCTTGGGGCGTTTGGGCAACACGCACCAGAGGAGAGAAGAACAGGGGATTTCGCCATGCCGGGCAGCCCATTGGAGAAGGCCATCGAGGATGGGATGAGGCCAGGGGCGAACCTGGCGGACGCCTTGCACGAGCTGGGCGACATCAAGATTCGCACGCGGTCCGACGCCCAGGCCATCTGCCGCGCTCTTGCCCGCTTCCCCATGCCGCGCGCGGAGGGGCCTGCCAGCAGCTTCCGCTCCCCGCTCCGCGCGCTGGCCGAACTCCTCCAGGAGGTTGACAGCCGCGAGGCATTCGAAGTGTTCCGCGAGGAAGGGACGGCGCAACTGGTCCGCATCACCGACGCGCTCCTGGCAAGTCCCACAGAGGAGGAGTTGGACGACCTGCTCTTTATTCTGAAAATCCTCGCCGGCTACCGCACTCGAGAGGGGGCGGAGTGGGTCGTCAGGGCCGCGCTCAAGCCGCTCAAGCCCGACAGTTGGTGGTGGGAGCCGGTCTTCTCCGCCTTCGCGGAGGGCCACCCCGAGCGGGAGCGCGTGTTCGGCTCGTTTCGGGACAGGTTGCCGGAGGGCTTCATCGCGGTGGCCCTCCTGGACGCCGCGAACCAGGCGGCGATTGACCACGAGCTGAGGCAGCACCCCTTCGATTCGCCCGCGGGGAAGCAGCGCCTGCGCGAGTGGTTCACGGACGCCGCTCCCGAGCACTTCAGTTACGCCCGGAGCGCGACGACGGCCTTGCCGTTCATCAGCGGCCCCGAGCGCAGCCAGCTCCTGGCCCTCGCGATGGAGCACGCCGATGCCGACGTGCAGGTGGAGGCCGGCTGGGCCGCGGCCAAGCTGGGCAGCGAGGCAGGGATCGAGCTCCTCGCCCGTCACTGCCTCGACGTGAGCCGGTCGCGCACCGCGCAACATTACCTGAAGGAGCTCAAGCGCGAGAAGGCGGTTCCGAGGGAGGCCCGCGACCCCGACTTCCAGGCCAAAGCGGAGTTCGCCGCCTGGCTTGCCCACCCCAACGAACTGGGCCGGCCGCCCGACGAGCTGGCGATCGTGGACCGCCGCTGGCTCGCCTGGCCGCCCGAACGCGACACCAAGCCCTTCTGGCTCATCAAGTACGTGGCGCGCGACACCACAGGGCTCGAGGACGACGACACGAATATTGGCCTGGTCGGCAGCACCACCTTTTGCTTCTTCTCCCACGAGATGCCCCAGCGGCCGCCCGAGGATGCCTACGCGCTCCACTGCTACTGGGAGATGGAGCATGCGGAACTGATCCGCGAGGCCGAGGTGAACGACCCCGCGGAGTACGCCGGAATGCTGCGCCAGTGGAAGGGGCCCGAGCTTCGGAACGCCGAGGTGCTCTGCGTGGCAGAGCTCTCGCCGCGGCTGAAGCACCCGCAGAAGCTCGTGGCGCTCGCCTCCGCCACCCTCGGCGGCGAGGAGGGCTGGGCCGTCCTCGACGGGTCTCGGAGCACCTGGTATCCGAAGGCCGACCAGCCGAAAGGCGCGTACGAAAAAGACGTGCTCGAAATCCACGTCGGCAGGCAACTACTCGGCTTCAGCGGCCAGCCCGACCGCAGGAAGCACCTGGCGAAGGAGCAGCTGAAGCGGGAGCCGCAGCAGATCGTGGCCGCCTACGAGAGGCTCCTCGCCGAGGCGAAGACCGGGCCGGAACGCCGCCGCAAGGAGCTCTTCACGGACTACGGCAGCCCCCTGGGGAAGCACTTCATTGCCTACGTCGAGGCCCGCGCGAGCGTCACCGGCGTCCCTAGCGCGCAGACCCTTATTCAGGTCTACGATGCCCTGCTCGACACCGTGCGGGCGAACACAGGGCTGCTCGGCGCGGATGCCTACATCTCCCCCGCCAGCCCGCTCGCCATCGGCTTCGACGCATATGTGGATGCCCTGGTCGAGATGGGCCAGGCCCCCCGCATCCCTCCCCTCATCGCCTCCTTTGCGCCGTACTGGGACCACCCGTCAGGCTATGGAATGCTCGGCACCGCGGCGTACAAGGCGGGCGACGCCGAGGCTGCCGAGCGCTTCTTCGTCAAGCTCCACGGGCGCGGGCCTCAGTGGTTCCGCTTCGGGGAGATGGGCCTCCTCGCCCGAATCTGGCACGCGAAAGGCCGAGCCGAGGACGCCCACCAGTTGCTCGTCGGGTGTCTCAAGCAGACCCTCGCCCAGAGCCGATCGGCCCACAGGACCGAACGCAAGCGATACGAGGAGGAGTTTCAGGCCCACCGCAAAACGTATCTCGACCTCTTCCCCGACCGCGGCGACGCGTACCTCGCCAAGCAGGGCGTGCCGAACACCACCCTCCCCGCCGCCTCTGACGCGAGAGAGGCAGGCCGGCAGGGTGTTGAAGGAGCAGACTGATGACTCCCTCGCGCATGGTTCTCCTGGCCCCGTGCTTCGTTGCTTCGGCAATCGCTGCCCTTGCGGGCGAGACGCAGGTGAAAGTGACCGGGCGGCTGTTGGAGGTGAACGGCCAGGCGGAGTTCCCGAAGGGGCTGATGGGCCTCCACGCCGACACCAGGCTCACCGAGGAGATGCGGCAGGACTGGGGGGTGGAGTGCTTCCGCCAAATCCACTTCGGCCCAGGCGGCGGCTCCGTGGCCTGGGACAAGAACGGCCTGCGAGAGCCGTTCAAGAACCTCTCGATGGTGATTGACTGCCAGGGCGACCGCTACGCGCCCGCCACGGTGCTGACCAATCCGAAGTATGAAGAGTTCTTCGCTAGGATCGGCCGCGACTACGCCCAGCGCTGCAAAGACCTCAACTGGCACGGCTACGCGGAGTTCTGGAACGAGCCTTACCTCAACTGGGCCGAGCGCAGCCGGAAGAACTACGATCCGAAGTTCTACGATGTGACCAAGGCGACGGACGAAGGCCCGGTGACGATCAAGGGCTGGGACAAGCCGCTCGCCCACCTCCGCTGGCGCCGACTCTGGGCGCGCGGCGAGGACGGCAAGATCGCTCACCTCGTCCCGCTCCCAAAGGGCGCCAAGCCCGGCGACACCTTCCGCCACCGCCTCGGCTACTACTTCACCAAGAACGAAGAGCAGACCTACACCGTCGTCGAGCACTGGGACGTCTATGACCCCACCGCCGTCTCCTTCTGGTCGGGCAAGCAGAACTACGATTTCTACATGTGGATGTTCCTCCCCTGGGCGAAGGCGATCAAGGAGGCCAACCCCGACGTCACCATCATCGGCGGCTGGTGCTTCAACCTGCCCGCAAACGGCTGGAAGGCCTGGGAAATCCTCTACAAGCCGATGATTGACGAGGGCATCGCGTGGCTCGACGGCGTCTGCGAGCACCACTACGGCTCCGACACCCGCGTCAACGCCGCGACCTACGAGGTCATCGTCGGCTACGCCCTCACCGAGCACGGCAAACGCCTCCGCTGCTACAACACCGAGACCGCCGGCTGCGTTGACCCCGCCGTGCCGGGCGCCCGCCACAGCAACGCCACGCCATACGGCGCGTTCAACTACGGCCTCCGCGACATCGTGGAGCTGACCTATCGCTGCCCCGACAAGGCGGCGGCCCGCGCTGCCCACGGCTCGCTGAAGCCCGGCTGGGGCGGCGGCGGCGACGAGTTCCTCTTCAAGCTCCTCAAGGACTTCCGCGGCCGCCTCATCCACGCCGCCTGCGACGACCTGAGCGTCTGGCCCGTCGCCACGCTCAACGGCGACAAGCTGGTCGTCGTCGTCTTCAACGACCACAAGGAGGACCGAACGGTTCGCCTCGCCATTGACGCCCCGGCCGGCACCACCCTTGAGGCGGGACGCAAGGTGTGGGTGGCGGCCAAAGAAGAAAAGGGCGCGCTTCAGTTCCACGAAGCGGCAGTGCCGGCCAGCGGCAGCCGCTTCGAGGGCGACCTGAAGGTCGTGCAGAAGACTGGCGTGAAGCTGGTCTTCCCGCTGAAGGGCACGCCGCCCGCGAAGACTCAGTGGGTTCGCACCCAGTTCTTCGCAAGGGGCGTCCTCCAGAAGGTCGAGAAGGGCAAGCCGCTCGCCCTGACGGTGAAGGTGGACGGCAAGCTTCTCGCCCGCGCCGAGGCCGCCCACCTGAAAGTCGTCCTCGAGGGCCTCAGGGCCGCCGAGGGCTTCGTCAGCGTCAACGGAACCCGACTGCCCCTCCCGCAGCACGACTGGATAGCCGAGGTGCCGCTCGACCCCAGGCTCCTGAAGGGCGGGAACGCCCTCGCCTTCGAGGCCGCGGGCAGCGGCTACCAGGTGGACGTCGCCTCGCTCGTGATCGAGCACCAGGAGAAATGAGGAGCACTGCCATGGTCCGTCGCGTGTGTGTGCTCTTCTGTGGGCTGGTCACCGTTGCCGCCGTGCTCGCGGCGGAGCCGAAGGTCGAGCTTCTCTGGCCCGAGGGCGCCCCAGGCGCCGTGGGCACCGAGGAGGCCGACAAGCCGTCGCTGACAATATGGCTGCCGCCGGCGGACAAGGCCACGGGGGCCGCGGTGGTCATCTGCCCAGGCGGCGCCTACGGCTTCCTCGCCGTCGGCCACGAGGGGAAGGACGTGGCCGCCTGGCTCAATTCCTTCATCTACCAGAGCGGCGGCCACGGCTTCGGCCTCGCCCCGAACGACCCCGTCCTCTCCACCTGGCCTGGCCGCTGCGAGGCCTGGATGCGCGCGAACGGCTGGCTCAAGCCCGCGAAGTAGGCTGCATGCGCCTGACCAAACTGCGGTCAGACCGCAGTTTGGTCGGGGCCGCTCACGAGAAGTACGCCAGGGCCTCCGCGGCGCCGGCCACAAGGACCCTCCTGTCCCCGAACTCATGCACTTCCCAAGCCGGGCGGCGCACGACCTGAAGACCCTGGCTGCACGGCAGGAGGCCGGCGAACTTCCCCCAGCTCGGCGACAGCGCGGTTTCCGAGAGCTTCGCCTCGACGGGAAGCCAGGGGACTCCATCCCGGACGATGAGGAAGTCGATCTCGTGCCTCTCCTTGTCGCGCAGGCACCAGAGGCTGAAATCGCCTTCGCCCGTGTCCGTCCAGTAGTCGCACGCTTTCAGCAGATGGGCGGCAACCAGGTTCTCGAAGCGCGCCGCCTCGTCGCGCACCGCCGCATAGTCCCACAGGTAGACCTTCCCCTCGCGCCGCAGGGCGCGTGGGATTCGTCGGCTGTAGGGCTTGACCTCGAAGAGGTAGTACAGCTCCTTCAGGTACGCCAGCCACCGACGCACCGTGTCGAAGCTGACCTCCAGGTACTCCCGTAGGCTGGCAATGCTGAACGGCGAACCCACGCGCTCCGGGAGCAAGGCCGCCATCAACTCCAGCCGCCCGAGATCCGGCAGCCGGCTGATGTCCCGAAGGTCCTCGCGGATGATGATCTGCTCGTGGTTCCGCCGCCACAGGTTGGCACCCCGAACGTCCTGCCCAAAGAGCGGCTCAGGGAACGGGCCGTACGTCAGGAGCGAGGCCAGGTCCCCATCCGCCCCCCGGCGGCGCGGGGCAGCACGGCTGAAAAGGGAGGCCAGCGCTTCGTCCGGCCCCAGCATGTCGGCCCGCCGCATCTCCCGCAGGCTGAAGGGGTGCAGCCGAAAATGCAAGTACCGGCCGAGCAGGCTGTCGCCGCCCCGACGATACACGTTCAGCCGCGCGCTCCCGGTCACAAGGAAGTCGCAGGGCGCCGACAGCGTGTCGAACAGCCCCTTGAGGTTGCGCTTCCAAAGCCGGTCCTTGTGGATCTCGTCCAGGACGACGAGCGGCGCGACATCGCCCACGGGCGGCGGCGGGATGATGGCCGACGGCTTCTTTGCCCAGGCGTGGCGGAACTCGAACTCGTCCCAGTTGTAGTAGCTCCCCGCGCCCCGCTTCCGCAGCAGCATTTTCGCCAGCGTCGTCTTCCCGCACTGGCGAGGCCCCGACACCATCGCGATCTTGTGCCGCGCGAAGCAGCGCGACTCGATCTGGCTGGCGAGATAGCGGTTCTTCATTCTGACCATACTATGGGAAGACCGCAGTTTAGTCAAGCCCATCCTGACCAAACTGCGGGCAGTCCGCAGTTTGGTCAGCCCCCCACTCCCGTCATTCCGAGCGGAGGCCGCTCCCGCCCCCACGCTCTGCCCTGGCCATGCCTGCGGACGCGCGTGACGCGGGGATTGTCGCGCTTTCGCGCGAAAGCGCGACAATCGGCCCATCCCCACGGCTCCGACCAAACTGCGGGCAGGCCGCAGTTTGGTCAGGCCCCCACTCCCGTCATTCCGAGCGGAGGTCGCCTCTTTGGGGTGCTGATGCTCTCTCGTCCCCACGCTCCCGCGTGGGGACGGGCGTGTCTGGGACGCTCCAGCGTCCTCTTGTTCCCTGGGGTCGCCGCGGGAACAGGAAGGGACGCGGGAGCGTCCAGGACAGGGCGTCCCGACGGTGGACCGTCGGGACGAGGTCGCAGTTCCTCATTTCCTCGGGGTCATCTTGAGCACACACGCACTCTCGCACGGGCGCTGGGCGGGGAGCTTGGCGCGCAGGGCCGACTCGTCGCGTGTCCACTGGACCGGCTCTTTCGAGCCGAGGAGCTGGACACCGCCTATCTCGCGCGGGTAGAGCCGCAAGGCGCTGCCGAGCGATTGGATGGCGACCTCGCCGCTCTCAGGCCAAGCGAGGACGATCGCGTAGAGGACATCGCCCTTGGCGGTGAAGCGCACGTCGCGGCTGGTGAAGGCAGAGCGCTTGGTGTCGGTGAACAGGCCCGAGACGACCTGGGTCGGCCCCTCGCCGTAGACCTTCCACGGGCGGGTGCCGTAGATGGCCTCGCCGTTGGTCCAGAGCCAGCGGCCAACGTCCAGGAGTATCCGCTCGTCCCCCTCGGGGATCGTGCCGTCGGGCCGCGGGCCGATGTTGAGGAGCAGCGCGCCGTTCTTGCTCACGATGTCCGCCAGGTCGCCAACCACCTGGTCGGCCGTCTTGTAGTCGGGGTCGCTCACGTAGCCCCAGGAGTTCTTCGCCACCGCCGTGTCCGTCTGCCAGAAGTGGGGGTTGATGTCGTCGAGTTGGCCGCGTTCTATGTCGTAGACGGCGGCCTTGGGCGGGAAGCTCTTGAGCTTGTAGTTGATTGCCACGCCGCGGCCCCACTGGGCGCCGCGGTTGTAGTAGTAGGCGGCGAAGCGGCGGAGGTAGGGGGCGAAGACCGGCTGCTCGATCCACCAGTCGAACCAGACGAGTTGCGGCTGATACTTGTCCACCAGCTCGCACGTGCGGGCCAGCCAGTCGTCGAGGAACTCCTCGTTCGGCTGCATCTCCTTGGGTTGGGCGGGGCCGTAGAGGCCGGCGAAGCGGGGGTCCTGGACGTCGGAGGGGAACTTCATCCCGCCGTCGAAGAACCACCAGTGCTCGGCGCGGTGGCTTGAGAGGCCGAAGGTGAGCCATTCGTCGCGGCAGGCGCGGGCGAGGTCGCCGATGAGGTCGCGGCGCGGCCCCATCTTCGCCGCACACCAGTCCGAGAAGGAGCAATCGTACATCGCAAAGCCGTCGTGATGCTCGGCCACGGGCACGACGAACTTCGCCCCCGCCTTGCGGAACAGATTCGCCCAGG
>VGYW01000076.1 GCA_016872875.1 Planctomycetota bacterium
TGGCAGGCTTCACCTCCTTGCTGCCGGTTTCGAGGGACTTGAGCTCGGAGCAGGCTTTGGCGGGGACATTGATCTGTCCGCCAGGTGCCTCGCGGGCGACGGAGGCGGTGAGGGCGTCGGCCGCGGTCTGGCGCTCGAAGGGGTCAGGCACGGTCCGGCCGTGCTTCCAGGAGGCGGGGGTGAGGTCGGCGGCGAGGCCGCCCGGCCCGCGAAGCAGGTAGCCGGGGTGCTTGAGCTCCTTGTCGCCGAGGTTCCTGAACTGGACCTCGAGCGTGATGTGGCGCTGGAGCGGGTCGTCGGGCTTGGGGAGGATGAAGGTCTTCGTGACCTCGATGTCGGTGCCTGGGATTCGGGCGCGGAAGGCCACGGCGTCTTCGGAGGCCGAGGCGACCCGGAAGCGGCGGGGGTCGAAGAGGCGCTTCTCTTCGGCGCTCAGGGGCTCGCTGGCGGCCCGCTTGGGTTCGAGAAGCACGAGGGAGGCGCCGCCGAGCTTCAGGAGCGAGAGGTCGTCGAACCAGACCTGTCCCTTGAAGCCCTTGGGCGCGCGGAGGAGCAGTTGAACCTGCTTCGTGGCCGGCTCGGCGATGAACCTGCCATCGAGGCGCTGCCAACCCGCTGCCTTCGTGGGGCGGAGTTCGGTGACGGCGGGGTGGAGCTCCCCCTTGTCGTCCTTCCAAGCGGCCCCTTCCTTTGTGGAGACCTGCTGGACGGCCTTGACGGAGGGCAGGAGGGAGTCGGGGAGCCCGTCGGGGGCGTCGAGCTTGACCCAGCAGGCGAGCTCATAGGTCTCGCCCGGTTCGATCCCGGGGACGGTTGTGGCCCAGGCGGCGTCGCTCGTCGGGTCTTTGATGGCTGCGGAGCGGCTTCCGCGGCGTGCGTCCTGCGACCAGAGGAGCGCATTGCCGACGGTCTCGCTGGCATTCCAATCGCGTGGACGGGTCGGGGTCTCCTGGCTTCCGGGAATGGTGTCGCCGAGCTCGAAGTCGCCGTTTTCGAGCGCGGTGGCCTCCTCCTGGCCGAGGAGCGGGAGGCCGAAGGAGGAGAGGTCGGCGTTCGGGTCGCGCCGCCGCGCGCGCCTGGCCGCCCGTTTGTCCACGGGCGTGCGGTAGTGGTCGAGGAGGACGAGGCGGGCGAGGCGGGCGTCCTGGTTGGTGAATGTGGCGCAGAGGAGGTTCGAGCTCCTGGTGAGCTCGACGGGCTGGATTTCGTGCTCGGGCGCGCGGGGCGGCTCGGGCTGCTTCGTGGGCGGCTCGGGCCGGACGGCCGGGGTGGCCGTGGTGCCCTTTGGGGGAAGGCCCGTGGTGAGGCGGGTGACGGTGGAGGGCGGCTTGGCCTTAGCGTCCACCTGGGTGGTGGCCTTCTCGTCCTCGGGCTTCTTCGCCTCGGGGGGCTTGGGCTTCGGGGCGAGCAACGTGGTCACCACGACCATCGCGGCCATGAGCACGAGCAGCATGAAGATGGTCTTGGAGCTGTCGCGCTGCGGCCCGGTCGGGTCAAAGTCGTCGAAGTCGTCCATGTGCCTCGGTGGGGTGAGAGGGAAGGGTCAGGCGATGTCGCCGCGCAGGAGTGCGCGGCGGTAGTCCTCCGCTTCGAGGTGGTAGACCTCGTGGACTTGCTCTGGGGTGAGGACGTAGGGCTGGCCGAAGGAGCGTGCGGCGAGCCAGGTCTTGGCGGCCTCCTCGACGATGAGGTTGCGGAAGTACGCCTCGCGCACGTTGGCCCCCACGGTGAGCAGGCCGTGGTTGCTCAGGAGCACGGCGTTGTGGCCCACGATGACTCTGGCCACGGCCTCAGCGAGCTGCTTCCCGCTGGGGACGATGTAGGGGAGCAGGGGAATCTCGGTGCCCACGAGGGCGATGAGGTCCGGGTAGATCGGCGGCAGGGTCTGCCCCGCCATTGCGAGGCCCGTGGCGATCGGCGGGTGGGTGTGGACAACCGCGTTGATGTCGGGCCGCTTGAGGAAGCAGGCGATGTGCATGTAGATTTCGCACGTCGGCTTGCGCTTTGGGCCGATCACCTCGCCCGTCTTCGGGTCAATGGGTATGTAGTCGTCTTCCGTGCAGTCCTCGAAGGCGCAGCCCGAGGCCTTGACCACGATGGCGGTGTCGGCCCGCGCGCTCGTGTTGCCGCCCGGCCCGACCACCAGCAGGCGCTCGGCGATCTTGCGGCCGTAGAGCCACAGGTCGCGCTTGGCCGTCTCGATGGTGTAGGGGGAAGGCATCAGTCAGTGGCTCCGCGACGCGAAATCCGAAATCCGAAGCACGAAATCCGAAACAAATCCAAATCCCCAATGACCGAAACAGGAGTGTTCGTAGTGCGGCCTTCGGGCCGTGTTCTGTCGGCACGGGCTAGAGCCCGCACTACTAACCCGCTCATTCTCTTAGGCGTTTCTAGGAATTGGTGTTTTGATCTTTGGCATTCCTTCGGATTTCGGATTTGGGATTTCGGATTTCCCTGCGGCCTGAGGCCGCAGGGCTAGCGTCCTTCAAGCAGCCGGTCGCCCAATGAATTGTCGAGCCCCGGGGCGTCGTAGATGAGCTTGCGGGTCTTCTCCACGTCGTAGCGGATGCGGCGGAAGACCACCGCGTCGGCCTCGTCGGTCAGCGTCACGTAGCAGGCGCGCGGGTCGTTGTCGCGCGGCTGGCCCACCGAGCCCACGTTCACCACCGCCTTCTGCTTCTCCTCGAAGTGGTAGATCTTCAGGAGCTCGAGGTCGGCGGGATGGGTATAGACGAGGTTCTCGGTGTAGATGCCGGGCACGTGCGAATGGCCGACGAAGCAGAGGCCCTGGGTGAGGGTGAAGATCTCGCGCATCTTCTCCTGGTTCGCCACGTCGCGCGGGAAGATGTACTCGCGCAGCGGCTTGCGCGGCGAGCCGTGGACGAAGAGGAGCGACACGCTGTCTATCGAGCGCTCCTCGGTCACGGGCAGGCTGCGCAGGAACTCGAACCGCTGGTCCACCTCGTCCTGGGTGCCCTCGCGCGAGAGCTGCTCGCGGGTCCACTCGATGGCCATCTCGGCTCGCAGGTTGAACTGCTCGGTCTTGGCGCTGTGGAAGACCGCCTCGTCGTGGTTGCCCATGATGGTGAAGCCGAGCTTGCGTGTGATTGCCACGCACTCGCGCGGCTGGGGGCCGTAGCCAACAACGTCGCCCAGGCAGAGCACGCGCTCGATGTTGCGCGAACGTATGTCCTCGATCACCGCCTCGAGTGCCGCGAGGTTGCTATGGATGTCCGAGATGATCGCGATCAACGCTCACGGCTCCTGAGACACCTGCTGCCCGCCAGCGGCTTCCTCGCCAGGATGCGGCGGCTCCGCGCGGTCCGCCAGGAGGACGGGGATGCCCTCCTCCACCGGGTAGCGCACCTGGGTCCGCGTGCACACCAGGGCCTGCTCCTCCGCGCGGAGCGGCGCCTTGCACACCGGACAGGCCAGGATCGCAAGAAGCGTCTCATCTATCATGAATGCTCGACCTCTCCGCCGCAACAGGTCTGATGATAGCAAAAGGGTGCGGGACTGTCAAAGGCGGCTGCTCCCCAATCGTCCTCGTCCCTCGTCCTCGGTTCCCTTGCGCGGTGGGGCAGAAGAGCCGGGAGCGAGGACTCCCCAAGGCTTGGGGCCATACCCGCCCATCGGAGTTGACTCGCCGGCCGATTCGTGCTACACAGATTGCGAGGGGGGAAGGCGTGGAGCAAAGGAGGCCGGGAAATGAGGCAGGATGTGTGTTCTGGAGCCGGGCAGGCGCGTCCGCGCTGCTGCCCCTGCGAGCGAGACGTGTCGCGTCGGGGCTTCCTGGAGGCCGCGGGCGGCGCCGCTCTTGTCGGCCTGTCGTGGTCGCTGGCCAAGGCTGCGGAGGCCGAGGTGGCTATGCCGCCCGCGCGCAAGCCGCTCGTCCTCAAGCCAATCTTCACCTATGGCACCTACGCCCATCGCCACCAGTCGAGCTGGCGTCCCTGGGGCGGAGTTGAGACCCAGCCCCAGGCCAACGACGAGATCGCCAGGATCAACGAGGAGCTCCAGAAGCTGCGCGCCGCCGCCGACTTCCCGCTCAACACCCTCCCTCTCACCGCGGCCAAGGGCGCGAACGACATCGCGGACGCGAAGGACCTGGCCGACGCCGACGCCGTGCTCGTCTACGCCTCCAGCGGCCCGCTCACCCAGGCCGTGGACGCCGCGCTCGCCGCCAAGAAAAACGTCATCATCTTCGTCCGCCACAAGAGCGGCCCACTCTACCTCTGGTACGAGATCATCAGCCCGCGCTACCTGCGCCGACACTCCGACCGCCTCGCAGTCCAGGGAGTGGACTTCCAAGACGTTGTGGTGGACTCCCAGGACGAGTTGCTCTGGCGCCTGCGCGCCCTGTGCGGCCTGAAGAATGCCCAGGGCGCTCGCATCCTCGCCATCGGCGGACCGGGCGGCTGGGCACAGGCCAAGGCCCCAGCCCTCGCAAAGGAGCGCTGGGGACTCGACATTCAGACCGTCACCTACGAGGAGCTCCGCAAGCTCATCCAGGAGGCCAGGGCCGACAACGCCGCCGTCGCACTCGCCAAGAAGCGCGCCGACGACTACCTCAAGGCCGACGGCGTCAAGCTCGAAACCAAGCGCGAGTTCGTGGACAACTGCTTCCTCCTCGACCAGGTCTTCCGCGCCCTGATGAAGAAGGCCGAGGCTCGCGCCATCACCGTCAACGCCTGCATGGGCACCATCATGCCCGTCTCCGAGACCACCGCCTGCCTTACCCTCACCACCCTCAACGACGACGGCTACATGGCCTTCTGCGAGTCCGACTTCGTCATCATCCCCGCAGGCATCCTCCTCGACGGCATCACCGGCCACCCCACCTTCCTCCACAACCCCTGCTACCCCCACGGCGGCCAGATCACCCTCGCCCACTGCACCGGCCCGAGGAAGATGGATGGCAAGAAGCTCGACCCGGTGCGCATCGTGACCCACTACGAGAGCGACTACGGGGCCGCCCCCAAGGTCGAAATCCCCAAGGGCCAGCGCCTCACCCACGTCCTGGCCGACTTCGAGGCCAACAAGTGGCACGGCCTCGCCAGCGAGGTCATCGAGGCACCCTTCTACCCCATCTGCCGCACCCAGGTCGAAGTCCAGTACAAGATTGACGATGCGCTCCTGGCCGAGAAGATGCACGGCTTCCACTGGATGACCGTCTACGGCAACTACCTCCGCGAGCTTGGCTACGCCCTCCGACGCACCGCAATCAAGTGGGAGAACCTTGGCTGAGGAGACCTCAATGGCAGAGCACAGTTGCTCCCGCCGAGCCTTCTTGAAGGGGACGGCCATGCTGTTCGCCGCATCGTTGGCCCTGGGCGCGGAGGGGAAGAAGACACGCGTCCTCGTCGTCACCGGCGGCCACGGCTTCGACCAGAAGGCGTTCCTCGGCATGTTCGAGGGCTGCGACGACCTCGCCGTCACCCACGCCCCACAGAAGGACCAGTGCGAGTTCCTCGACGACATCTCCCAGTGGCAGTACGACGTTGTCGTGCAGTACCACCTCTCCCAGGGCATCTCGGAGAAGCGGAAGGCCAACTTCTTCGCCCTGATGGACAAAGGGGTGGGCGTGGTCACCCTCCACCACGCCCTCTCCGCCTTCCAGGCCTGGGCCGACTACCGCACCATCATTGGCGGCCGCTCCTACCTCAGGCCCACCGAGGAGAAAGGCGTCAAGTACCCCCAGACCACCGACGCCCAGGTGCCCAAGTACACCGTCCACATCGAGGACCGCGACCACCCGATCACGCGCGGCATCGAGGACTTCACAATGGAGAAGGACGAGCCTTACCACCGCTACGTGGTTGACCCCGCCTCGCACGTCATTCTGACGACCGACTGCCCGGCTTCTGACCGGGCCATCGGCTGGGTCTCCCAGTGCCGCAAGGCCCGAAGCGTCTACCTCCAGCCGGGCCACGCCGGACCCGCCTTCCAGAACCGCCCCTACCGCGAGATCATCATCCGCGCGGTCCGCTGGGCCGCAGGCCGGCCCCCTTCGGGCGGAGGTGGGCAATGACGAGGCGGCGGCTCGGCCGGCCTCACACGAACTCCACCTGCCGCCCCGAGCGGTGCGAGCGGTAGGCGGCCTCCATCAGCTCCGTCAGTTGCGTGCCGTCTTCAAGGCTGAACTGGATGGGCGCGCCCTCCAAGACGCCGCTCACCCACATCCGCAATGGAGGCGGGAGGGGCTTGGGAAGCTCTGACGGGGCGATCCAGCCAGGCACAGACGAGGCAACCTTGTTCGAGCGGAGCTGCACCCTGCCCTCCGGCCCCCCGATGATAAGGGCTCCTTCGCTGCCGTAGAGCTCCAGGGCGCCCGGGCTGTGGGTCGAAACGAAGCTCGTCTCCACCACGGCAATCGCCTTGCTCTCGAACTCGATGAGGCACACCGAGTTGTCCTCCACGGCGTGGCCCGTGCGGTCGTTGAAGGTGGATGTGATTCGGGCGGGCCTGCCGAGGATCCAGCGGGCCAGGTACATCGGGTGCGCCCCGAGGTCCATCATCGCCCCGCCGCCGCAGGTCTCGGGCACGTAGAAGTGCGGCGGGAGCCAGCCTGCGGAGGCCCCGTTGTGCGCCGTGCGCACCCGCAGGAGCGTGACGTCCCCAATCAGCTTCTCGTCGGCCACCTTCTTGGCGAACAGGCTGGTGGGCGAGCAGCGCTGCGGCATCGAGATGCAGAACTTCACCCCCGCCTTGCGCACCGCCGCCGAAATCCTGTTGCACTCCTCCACGCTGAGGGCCATGACCTTCTCGGTGAAGATGTGCTTGCCGGCCCTTGCCGCGGCAATCATCACCTCCGGGTGCATCGAGGTCGGCGCGTCCACCACCACCGCGTCAACGTCCTCCCGTTCGCAGCACTTCTTCAGGTCGGGCTCGAAGGGCGCCTTCAGCTCCTCCGCCCAGGCCTTCCCGCGCGCGGGCTCCTCGTCCCACACCGCCGTCACCCGCGCGTCGGGGAACGAGTTCACCGCGTTCGCGTAGCCCTTCGCGTGCACGTGCCAGCCGCTCAGCATCGCCACCTTCAACATCCGCTCTCTCCTTTCGTTGGGCCGCCTCCCGCCAGGGCAACAATGAGTGTGGCCCCCAGTTCTGGTGATGCTCCTCGGCTCCGAAGCTCCGAACGGAGCGTACTATATCAGCCCAGGGCGAAGCCCTGGGAGAGGGGGGGCCAGATTCAGCCCTGTAGGGGCGTGCTAGCCGCCGTAGGCAGGATGTGCGGGCGGGATCACATAGTACACCCTTTCAGGGCTGACCCTACCGTTCGCTGCCTTCCCAGGGCTTCGCCCTGGGCTGATATGGTACGCCCCTGTCGGGGCTCCGGAGCGGTTCACAAGAACCGGGGGCCACACTCGGCAACAATGGTTGACTTCGCACGGCGGGAATTGTAGCATAAAAGAGTGGCGGGTTCTCGTGGCCGGATGATTTTCAAGGAGAGCATGCGTGGAATTGGCGATGACGGAGATAGGGGGGCACTTGGTTTCGCGGCTCGTCTGCGGGTCGAACAGCTTCTTCGGCTTCTCGCACATCAGCGCCGCGCGCGACGCCTGGATTCGCCGAACCTACACCGATGAGTTGGTCACGGAGATCATGGTTGCGGGGGCCAAGCTCGGCATCAACGCCTTCATCAGCGGCCCGCTCCCGCGCTTCGTGAAGATACGCGAGGCCATCGAGAAGCAGACCGGCGTCCACACCATCTGGTTCGCCACCCCCAGCGGCCAGACCCTCGAGGAGCTGAAAGAGGGCATCCGCGCCACGGCCGACCTGGGCGCCGAGTTCTGCATGCCCCACACCTGCTGGACCGAGGCCTACCTCGACGTTGCGAACATGCAGATCGTCGGCTACCCCGAGGCCGCCGAGCTCATCCGCAAGCTCGGCATGATCCCCGGCCTCAGCAACCACCGACCCGAATCCCTCCGCGCCGTCGTCAAGCAGAACTACGACTGCGCAACCCTCACCCTCCCCTTCAACTCCGACGGCTTCCTCTGCTCGGTGGAGACGGACTGGACGGCGCGGCTGATCCAGGACTGCCACATACCGATCATCAGCATCAAGCCGCTGGCCTCGGGCCGCATCCAGCCGCCGACGGGGTTCTCCTTCGTCTACCGCCACATCAAGCCCACCGACACCGTCGCCGTCGGCGTCCTGAGCCGCGAGGAGATCGAGGAAGACGTCAAGCTCGCCGTCCAGTACATGGGCGCCGCCGGCGCCCGCGTCGAGGCCGACCTCACCATGTCTCGGAGCAAGGCCGCACTCGTCAGGTGAGTGCGGCGCTACACTCCTCGCACGCACTGCTCCCCCTCACCTCAGCACCGTGGGAGATTACACGCACCCTGTAGCGATGGGCGCAAGAGCGCTTGACGGCCTCCAGGGGCAGGACTACAATCCGTGTCGCGGTGGCGAGGGTGGCTGAGCGCGCAGGAGGACACAGTGAGTAGCGGCTCGTTGGCGAACCACTGGTTGTTGGGCGCCCTGCTGCTGGCGGCCATCCCCGCGGCCGTGGCCGCGGAGCGGTTCGAGGGGCGCTTCTACAGCGGGGAAGGTGATGCAGAGCATCTTCAGTATCTCGACATTGCCCGGCGCATGTTCACGCCCGACCCAGAGCTTCAGAACTTGCCCATGCTCTACGTGCCCGCCTGGAACGGGTTGGTCGAGGGGCCGACCTGGGGCGCCTGGTGGATTCAGAACAGCTATGGCACCACCTACTGCGCGCTCCCCTTCTACACCGAGCCGTTCGTCACCTTCCTGGGGAACTCCCACGACCTCTGGTTCAGCCAGATGGGCGACGGGAAGCGGAAGTGGAAGTGGCGCGAGGGCAGCCCCGAACTCGTCATCCCCGACGGCCAGCTCTGCGACGCCGCCTCCCCCTCCTGGTTCATCCCCAAACAGGGCGATGGGCGGGTGGACATCCACGACTGGGGCATGGAGTTCACCGCCGCCGGCCTCCTGATGCAATCCGAGCTCCTCCTCATCAGCCGCGACGCCAAGGCCGTCGCCCACTACCTGCCGATGCTGGAGCGCTGCGCCAACTTCATCGAATCCCGCCGCGACCCCAAGAACGACCTCTTCCTCGCCGGGCCGGCGGGCAACCTGCTCGCCCCCAGCTTCGCGGGCTGGAAGAAGCCCGATGGCACCTACGACAAGGCGTACCACGCCGGCCTGTCCATCACCTACATCGCCGCGCTCGACCGCCTCATCGAGGTAGAGACCCTCGCGGGCAACGCGGAAAAGGCGAAGCGCTACTCCGAACGCCGCGGCCTCGCCCGGAAGGGCCTCCCGCTCCTCACCACCGACGAGGGCTACTTCCTCAACTCCATTGACCCCGACGGCACGAAGCACGGGGTCTACGGCGCGGCCAAGCACGGCTACTTCGAGGCCCCGCCGAACCACGACGCGGTCTGCTTCCGCGTGGCCGACGACGCGCAGGCCGAGCGCATCTACGCCAAGATCGCCGCCATCCCCGCCCTGCGGCCCCACAGCTTCATCCTGCCCAACCACCCCTCCTACGACGACATGTACGAGCAGCCGCGCGGCCTCTGGGGCTACGGCACTTGGGTCAATGGCGGCCACTGGTCCACCTGCGAGGCGCGGATGGTTATGGCCTACTACCGCCTCGGCAAGCACGAGGACGCCCGCCGCTCGATTAGGCAGCTCCTCACCTTCGCCCGCAAGTTCCGCATGGACAACCCGCTCACCAAGTGCGGCAGCGACGTCTACCAGCCGCGCGAGCCGATCAACCTCTGCTACGACACCTTCGGCCCCGCCGCCGCTCTCGTCCGCGGCCTGTTCGAATACCTCTACCGCGCCGACGGCCTCACGCTGCTCCCCCACATCCCGCCGGGCATCACGCGGCTCGAGCAGCACTTCCCCATCCGCCTCGGCGCCAAGCGCCTCTTCCTGGCCACCGCCGGCTCCGGCCCGGTCACTGGCGTGTTGGTCAATGGCAAGCCGTGGGCGAAGTTCGACGCCAAGTCGGTCTCCCTGCCCTACGGCGAGGCGCCCGACGAGGCGGCGATCGCGATCGCTTTGGGCGGGGCGAAGGCCGAGCCTTTCGCGCCGCGCAAGGCCGACCCCAAGCTCCCACCCGTCGCCCCACTCGACGAGAAGCCGCCCGCGGCGCACAAGCGCGACGCGGGACCGCAACTGGCTGGGCTGAACGACCGGCTGGCGAAGCTCCGCAAGTTCCACGAGCGATTGGCCGCAGCGGGCCTGGCGGAGAGCTACGAGGCCGCCCACGCGCGCCTGGCCATCGAGGCGGCGAGCGCCTTCAACGACCGGCTCCGCCTCCTCGCCGATGGCAAGCTCGCCCCCCTGCCCGAGCCCGCCGCCTACGCGGCCGACAAGTGCTACCTGGCCACTGCCGCCAGGCTCTGCGACGGCCTGGCCAAGACCATCGCTTCCTACAAAGGCTCGACCGACCCCCGCAGGAAGCAGGTCCACCAGCTATGGAGCCAGGAGTGAGTGTCAGAAGGCCAGCAGGGAACCCAGCGAGGCCCATCAGGAGAAGCCATGACCCGTGGCGAGGTTCGGCTCAAGAACGAGACGCTGACCGTGCTGGACAACTACCTCGTGACCCGAGGCGTGCCGCTGCCGCCCGGCGCGGTGAAGGACGAGAGGGGCGTCTCGGTCACGGATGCGGAAGGCGAGGCTCTGCCCTGCGAGGCGAGGGTCCTTCAGCGGCGGCCCGACGGGAGCGTGGAGTGGATGCTCCTCGACATCCTCGTGGACCTCGGCGGGCAGGAGGAGAAATCGGTCTTCGTCGAGCCGCGGCCCGCCAGGCAGCCCCGCGCGGCCAATCCGGTCGCTGTCCGCGAGAGCGGCGCGCGCGTCACTCTCTCAAACGGCCTCACCAGACTCGTCCTCTCCCGCGACGGCGGCTCGCTCATCCGGCGCCTCGAGCTCAACGGCAAGACGCTCGTGGACGAGTCGCTGCTCGTTGACCTTCAGGTTCTGGATGCGGGTGGCAAAGTGCACCGCGCGAGCCTCGGCGGGCCATACCGCATCACCGTCCCCCACAGAAACCGCCTCCGCAGCGTGGTCCAGATCGAGGGCAAGCACGCCGCACGCGACGGCGCGACGTTCCTCGACTTCGCCCTGCGCTTCACCCTGACTGCCGGCTGCCCCGACCTGGCCATCGAGCACACCTTCTACTGCCGCGAGCCGCGCGAGGGGAAGATCGCCGTCAAGGCCATCCGCCTCGTGCTGCCGACCACGATGGACGGCGCGGCAACCAAGCTCCTCCGCCAGGCCCGCCACGGCCACTCCTGGTTCCCACGCGCCGTCGAGGTTCCCGAAAACGTCGAGGTCGTCGCCAGCAGCGTGCCCGACGTAGACAACTATGCGGCGCACGCCAAAGGCCCAGGCGTCTCCCACCCCTGCGCCGGCGGCAGCGTGTTCCTCCGAAACCCCGACAGCTTGCACGAGGACTGGAGCGAATACCCGTTTCACATGCGCCCCGGCCAGGGCTCGGGCTTCCGGGCCGACCTCCAGCACAGCGGCGTCCGAGCCGTCTACCCCGTCATCGGCTGGAAGCAGAAGGGCTACACCCTCGTCACCACCTTCGAGCACTTCCGACAGCTCCATCCGAAGTCCATTGCCATTGACGAAAGCACCATCGCCTACTCCCTATGGCCCGAGTGGGCCACCCCGATGCAGCTAGTCCAGGGCGTGAGCAAGAGCCACATCCTCTGGCTCACGGGCGAGCGGCGCGAGCTGACGATGGACGACGTGGAGGACCGCCTGCACCGCTGGGAGTACGGCTATGTCGAGCCGGTGGACGTTTCGCTCGACCCCGCCTGGCCCGCCTTCTGCCAGGTGCTCGACTGCCAGCACCTGCTCCGCTACCAGCCCGACAAGTATCCGCTCCTCGAGAACCTCGTCGAGCCCGTGCCCGCCGCCGGCAACCCCGCACGCCACACCTACGACCGCCAGCCCGCCACCGGCATGTTCCACTTCGGCGACGTCGTCAACGCCGACGCGACCTCGTGCACGAACAACGAGGACGACATCCAGGTCTTCTTCCCCCTCCAGCACTTCCTCCGCACGGGGCAGACCTACGCCTGGGACTATGGCAAGGAGGCGGCCCGCCACTACATGGAGGTGGACTTCTGCGAGTGGAGCACCGACCCGCGCCAGCGCGGCGGCCTCATCCCGCACACGGGGCAGCACTTCATCGGCTGCGTCTACCCAAGCCACCAGTGGGCCGAGGGGCTCCTGGCCTACTACTACCTCTCCGGCGACGAGCGGGCGCGCCGCGTCGTCGTCTGCGTCGGCGACAACGCCTGCTACTGGGCCTACAACGTCACCGACGCCGTCTGCTGCGACGGCCGCGAGGCCGGCATGCCCCTCGTCAACCTGGCCGCCGCCTATCGCCTCACGCGCGACGACAAGTACCTCCAGGCCGCCCGCCACATCATCGAGTGCTTCTACCTGAGGTGCATCCGCGAGCACGGCGACTTCAAGTACCCCTATCCCCAGGGCACCAGCGCCCACCCGCACAAGCTCATCACCGGCTACGGCGACTGGTCGAGCTACGCCGGCCTCTACCGCATCTGGGAAGTCACTGGCGATGAGCAGGTGAAGGGCCTGCTCCTCAAGCTCCTCAAGGCAGCGATCCAGCCCGGCAGCTTCAGCGCAAACGACGCCCGCGGCATGGACTTCTTCGCCGCCTGGATTCTTGGCCGCCTGACGGGCGACATGGACGGTGTCATCAAGACCGTCGAGCGTGCGATCCCCATGCTCCTCCGCCGGGGCGGCCACCCCCTCCGCCGCATGCACTTCCTCAAGGAGCTTGATGAGCGCGGCCTGATCAACGACAAGGACGCCGGGAGCCGCGCAGGGGCGATATGACCCCCCGAAGCCGCGCGTCGCCAGCGTCGGCAAGGGCCAGCGAGGCACAGAGGGGCGCGCTGTTCCGGAGTCGTGCGGGCGTTGGGGCCGGCAGCCGAGAGATCAGCCCCCTGTCGGGGCCTTGTAAGCCACCAGGCACACGCCGGGCATGGCGGACTCGGCCTGCTGGAGCTCGGCGAGCTGCGCGTCGCTGAGCGGGGCTGGGCGGAGCGGGGTCTGATACGCCAGGATCACGACGCCCAGCTTCTTCTCCAGCTTGCCCACGGCTTTGACCTGTGCGGGCGTGAGCGCGGCGAACTCGACCTTCTCGTGGTGCGGCATCAGTCGATCCTCCACAGGGTTCGACGACGACGACGAGGACGACGACGAGGACGATTGGGGGGTCACTTGAGGCGCCACTCCGCGCTGTAGACGTTCATCCGGCCCGCTCGTGCGAAGCCGATGAGGGTGAGGTTCGCGGCGTCGGCCAGGGCGACCCCCGCCTGGGTGGGGGCGCCGCGCGAGGCGAGGACGGGGATGCTCGACGGGACGGCCTTTGCCACGAGCTCGAGGCTGAGCCGCCCGGTGACGAGTGCGAGCTTGTCGTAGGGGCGAATGCCGCGCCTGCGGCAGGCGCCGAGCACCTTGTCGAAGGCGTTGTGGCGGCCGACGTCCTCGGCGAATGCCACGATCTCGTCGCCCTGGGCAATCGCGGCGGCGTGGACGCCGCCGGTGTCGCGGAAGAGCCCGGAGGCCTGCACGAATGCGGACATCGCGCTGCCGATGGCCTCCGGCGAGACGTGGAACGAGGTGTCGATCTTTCGGACGCAGGTGAGCGGGTCGAAGCCGCCGGCGTGGGAGAGGGCGGCGCCGCAGCCGGAGCCGAGGGTGAGCCCCTCCTGGAGCTTCTGGAGCGCTTGCTCGGAGGGATGGAAGTCCACGCGAATCTCGCCCTTCTCGGCATCCCACTCGATGGGCGGCACGGGGGCTTCGGGCGGCAGAAGGGCCGACGACACCAGGAGGCCGAGCGCCAGGTCCTCGAGGTCCGCGGGGAGGCACTGGAGCCGCAACAGGGTGCTGCCGCCGACGACGAGCGACACGGTGCGCTCGACCACCACCGTGTCGTCGGCTTCGGCCCACTGGCCGCCGCGGAGGCGCGCGATGCGGACGGCGGCAGTCAGGCCGTGGCCGCTGCCACGGGCTGCGGGACCTTCCTCAGCCTGACCGCGCATACCTTCAGCTCCGGTATCTTCGCCACGGGGTCCAGGGCGTCAATCGTCAGGACGTTGGCGGGCGCCTCGCGGAAGTGGAAGGGCATGTAGACCATCCCGCGCGGCACCTTATCGGTGATCAGCGCCTTGGCGTGAATCGCTCCACGGCGCGAGGCGACTTCGATCAGCTCTCCCTGCTCGACGCCGAGGGCCGCCGCGTCGTCGGGGTTCACCTGGATGTCGCCGCCGGGATAAAGCTCGTCCAGCCCCTTGCTCTGCCGCGTCATCGTGGCCGTGTGGAAGTGGTAGAGGACGCGGCCAGTGGAGAGGACGAAGGGGAAGTCGGCGTCGGGCGGCTCGACCGGCTCGCGGAAGGGAGTTGCGTGGAAGCGGCCCAGGCCGCGGCTGAAGCGGTCCTTGTGGAGGAACTGCGTGCCGGGGTGGTCGGGGGCCGGGCATGGCCACTGGATGCCGCCCTTGTCGAGCCGCTCGTGGCTGATGCCGCCGTAGCTGGGCGTGAGTGAGGCGACCTCGGCCATAATCTGCGACGGGTCGTCGTAGCGCATCGTGCCGCCCATGCGGCGGGCGAGGTCGCAGACGATCTCCCAGTCCTGCCGCGCCTGGCCGGGCGGCTCGACGGCCTTGCGGACCCGCTGCACCCGCCGCTCTGTGTTCGTGAACGTGCCGTCCTTCTCCGCGAACGACGCGGTTGGGAGCACCACGTGGGCGTAGTCGCACGTCTCCGTGAGGAAGATGTCCTGGACGACCAGGAGCTCGATGTGCTGGAGCGCCTCGCGGACGTGGTTGGAGTTTGGGTCGGAGAGGACGGGGTTCTCGCCCATGCAGTAGAGGGCCTTGATGCGGCCCTTCTCGGCGGCCTGGAGGATTTCGACGACGGTGAGGCCCGGCTTCTCGGGGAGCTTGGCGCCCCAGGCATTCTCGAACTTCGCCCGCGCCTCGGGCGAGTCCACGCGCTGGTAGCCTGGGAAGACGTTCGGGAGGCCGCCCATGTCGCAGGCGCCCTGGACGTTGTTCTGGCCGCGGAGGGGGTTGACGCCCGTAGAGGGGCGTCCGATGGCGCCGATGAGGAGCGCCAGGTTGGCAAGGGCCTTCACGTTGTCGGTGCCCTTGGCGTGCTGGGTGATGCCCATCGCGTAGACGATGCTGGGGCGCCTGGCGGAGGCGAGCGTGCGCGCGGCCTTGCGGATGTCGTCGGCGGGGACGCCCGTGGCGAGCTGCGCGACCTCGGGCGTGATCGCCTGGGCCACCTGCCAGAACTCGTCGAAGTTCTCCGTGCGCTCCGCGATGAACGCCTTGTTGTGGAGCCCTTCGTTCACGATGACGTTCATCAGGGCGTTGAGGAGCATGATGTCGGAGCCGCATCGCTGCCGCAGGTGCAGGGAGGCGAAGCGGGTGAGCTCGATGCGGCGCGGGTCGGCGACGATCACGTCGGCGCGGTGCCTCATCGCGGCGGCCTTGATGCGGAGCGCCACGATGGGGTGGGCCTCGGTGGTGTTCGAGCCGATGACGAAGATGCAGTCGGCGCCCTCGAACTCCGCGATGGAGTTGGTCATAGCGCCCGAGCCGAAGGCGGCGGCCAGACCGGCCACCGAGGGGCTGTGTCAGAGATGCGCACAGTGGGCGACGTGGTTGCTGCCGACCACGGCCCGCATGAACTTCTGGAAAACGTAGTTCTCCTCGTTCGTGCACTTGGCGGAGCAAAAGCCGGCGACGGCCTCTGCGCCGTGCGTGTCGCGAATCTCGGCGAGGCGTTTCGCCGTGAAGTCCAGCGCCTCGTCCCACGTCGCCTCGACGAGCTTCCCCTCCTTGCGGATGAGCGGCGCCTTGAGGCGGTTGGGCGAGGAGACGAAGTCGAGTCCGAAGCGGCCCTTGACGCAGAGCTCGCCGCCGCTGGCGCGATTGCCCTCCTCGCCGCGGACGCGGACGATGCGGTTGCCGCGGATGCCGAGGACGAGTCCGCACCCGCAGCCGCAGTAGGGGCAAACGGTCGTGACCTCCTTCGTGGGCGGCAGGGCCTCCTGCTTGGGCAGGAGTGCGCCGACGGGGCAGATGTCCACACACGCCCCACAGCTCTCGCAGCGCGAGTCGGCGATGAGGCCCTCGAAGGGCGCGATGTCCGCCACGAAGCCGCGTTTCACGAAATCCAGGTTGCTCACGCCGCGCACCTCCTGGCAGATGCGGACGCACTTGCCGCAGAGGATGCACTTGGAGGAGTCGCGGACGAAGAACGGGTTGCTGTCGTCAATCCTCGGCTGTCGGACGTGGCGGGAGACGCGGAGCTCCTTGATGCCCAGGAAGCTCGCCACCTTCTGGAGCTGGCAGTCCTGGTTCGCGCCGCACGAAAGGCAGTCGGCCGGGTGGTCGGAGATCATCAGCTCCAGGATCATCCGCCGCACCTTGTTCACCTCGTCGGAGTCGCTCTCGACGGCCATGCCCTCGGCTGCCCTGGTGGTGCAGGCGGTGGGGAGGCCGCGCATGCCGCTGATCTTGCAGATGCAGAGCCGGCAGCCGCCGTAGGGCTCCAGCTTAGGCGAGTAGCACAGGTTCGGGATGTAGATGCCGGCGTCGAGCGCTGCCTGGAGCACCGTCGTCCCCGGCGCCGTCTCCACGCGCTGGCCGTCAATTGTGAAGGCGATCTTCGTGTCGGACATCAAGGCTCCTCACGCGACCAGGACCGCGTCCATGGGGCAGGCCTCGAAGCAGGCGCCGCAGCGGACGCACTTGTCCTGGAGAATCTTGTGCTTGACCTTCTTCTCGCCCTCGACGGCCTCGGCGGGGCAGACCTTCTTGCACTTGCCGCAGGCGATGCACTTCTCGGGGTCAATCGTGTAGGTCACGAGGTCGCGGCAGACGCGGGCGGGGCAGCGCTTGTCCTTGACGTGGGCCTCGTACTCGTCGCGGAAGTAGCGGATCGTCGAGAGCGCGGGGTTGGGCGCCGTCTGCCCCAGGCCGCACAGCGAGCCAATCTTGACCGTCGTGCCGATCTCCTCCAGAAGGTCAACGTCGCCCTCCTTGCCCTGCCCCCGCGTGATGCGCGTGAGGATTTCGAGCATCCGACGCGTGCCGACGCGGCAGGGCACACACTTGCCGCACGACTCGCTCTGCACGAAGTCCAGGAAGTAGCGCGCCAGCTCCACCATGCACGTGTCCTCATCCACCACGATGAGGCCGCCGGAGCCCATCATCGCGCCCACGGCCTGGAGGGAGTCGTAGTCAATCGGCAGGTCAAGGTGTTGCGCGGGGATGCACCCGCCCGACGGCCCTCCCATTTGGGCCGCCTTGAAACCGCGCCCCTTCGGAATGCCCCCGCCGATGTCGAAGACCACCCGGCGCAGCGTCGCCCCCATGGGGATCTCGATGAGGCCCGTGTTGTTGACCTTTCCTGCGAGGGCGAAGATTTTGGTGCCCTTGGAGCCCTCGGTGCCCATCGAGGCGAAGAAGGCAGCGCCGCGGCTGATGATGGGGGGCACGCAGGCCAGGGTCTCGACGTTGTTGATGTTCGTCGGCTTGCCGAACAACCCCGCCTGTGCGGGGAAGGGCGGCCGTGTGCGAGGCATGCCGCGCCGGCCTTCGATGGAGGCGATCAGCCCGGTTTCCTCCCCGCACACGAAAGCACCCGCGCCTTGCTTGATCTTCAGATCGAAGGAGAAGCCGGTGCCCAGGATGCTCTCGCCCATGAGCCCGATCGCCCCCGCGTCGGCGATGGCCTTTGTGAGGTTGGCGACCGCGATGGGATACTCGGCCCGCACGTAGATGTAGCCGTGGCGGCATCCGATGGCGTAGGCGGCAATGAGCATGCCCTCGAGCACCGCGTGGGGGTCGCCCTCGCAAACGCTACGGTCCATGAACGCCCCAGGGTCCCCCTCGTCCGCGTTGCAGATGAGGTACTTGTGGTCGCCCTTTGCCTCGCGGCACAATTGCCACTTGCGGCCCGTGGGGAAGCCGGCGCCGCCGCGGCCGCGAAGGCCACTGGCCGCGACCTCCGCGATAACCTGCTCCGGGGTCATGCTGCCCAACACCTTGGCGAGGGCCTCGTAGCCGTCGAGCGCAAGGTAGTCCTCGAGGTTCTGTGGGTCCACGTGTCCCGAGTGGCGTAGCACGACGCGCGTCTGGTGCTTGTAGAATGGCACGTCGCACTCGTGGGCCACCCGGACGCCCGTAGCGTGGTCCTTGTAGAGCAGGCGCTCGACGATCTCGCCTTGGACCAGGGTGCGCTCGACGATCTCGGGGACGTCCTCGGGTTTCACCCTGACGTAGAAGATGCCCTTCGGCTGCACGGTGAGGATGGGGCCGGCCTCGCAGAAGCCGCGGCAGCCGGCGCGCTGCACGACCACCTGGCCGTCCAGTTCCCGGCGCTTCAGCTCGGCGGCAAGCGCCTCGTGTACCTGGCCGCTTCCCAGCGCATAGCAGCCGGTCGTGTAACACAGCGAGAGCCCCACCGTGTCCCGGCCCCGGCCGCGCCGGATGCGGTCCTTCAGGTTCGCCAATGCGGAAAGCGATGTCAGACGTTCCATTGTGCGACCTTCACTTCGCCTTGGTCATGTAGTCACCCATCACGCTCTCGACGCGCTCGGGCGTCAGGCTGCCATAGTACTTGCCATCAATCACCATCACGGGGGCCAGTGCGCAAGCCCCTATGCAGGCGACCGTTTCGTAGCTGAACAACAGGTCGGGGGTCGTCCCGCCCTCTTTGACGCCCAGTTTCGCCTCGACGAGGCGGCGGATGTTGGCCGAGCCGCGCACGTGGCAGGCCGTGCCGCGGCAGACGCGAACGCGGTGCTTGCCCTGCGGCTGGAAGTAGAACTGCGCGTAGAAGCTCGCCACGCCGTAGACCGCGGCCTCGGAGACATTCAGGTGCCGAGCCACGTCCAGCATCGCGTCCTTCGGCAGATACCCGATCGCGCCTTGGGCTTCCTGGAGGATGGGGATGAGTTCGCTGCGGCTCGTGCCGTGCCGCGCCAGTATCTCCTTGAGGGCAGCGTGCATGCAATCTCCTGCTCTAGCAAACTCGGTGTCAGGCCCACTAATCCAGTAAAACCGATGATGGGGCGGCGTGTCAAATGCGGTTCCCACACCCCCACGGCTCCGAGTTGTTTGACTTTTGCCGGAAGCGCACCTATACTGGATTTTTGGCTGCTGTCCTGGTAAGGAGCAAGGCAGAAGGTGGACACGAAGACGTGCTACGTGGGGCTTGTGGGATTCGGGATGGTGGGCAGCGGGGTGGCGAGAATCCTGCTGAACCAGGCCGAGCAGCTCCGGGCCAAGACAGGCATCCGGGTGGTGCTGAAGCGGATATGCGACGTTGACCTGGCGAGCGACCGCGGGGTGCGGGTGCCCGAGGGGGTGCTGACGAGCGACCTCGCCGCCGTGATGGACGACCCGGAAATCGAGGTGGTGATCGAGCTGGTGGGGGGGACGGCAGTTGCGAAGGAGATCACGCTCCGGGCCATCGCGGCGGGGAAGCGGGTGGTGACGGCGAACAAGGCGCTCCTGGCGGAGGCGGGACGCGAGCTCTTCCGGGCAGCCAGGGAGCGGGGGGTGTCAATCTCGTTCGAGGCGAGCGTGGGGGGCGGAATCCCCATCATCGCGGCGCTACGCGACGGCCTCATCGCAAACGACATCGAGTCGATCGTCGGCATCGTCAACGGCACCTGCAACTACATCCTCACCAGGATGGCCGTGGAGCGGGCGACGTACGGCCAGGCGCTCGCGGAGGCCCAGGCCCACGGCTATGCCGAGAAGGACCCGCGGCTGGACGTGGAGGGGATCGACTCGGCGCACAAGCTGGCGATCCTGGCGGCACTGGGCTTCGCCGCCGACTTCCACTACCACGAAATCCACGTCGAAGGCATCACACGCACGGACCCCGTGGACATCGCGTTTGCCTCCGAGCTCGGCTACACGCTCAAGCTGCTGGCAATCGGCAAGCGGCTCGGCAACGAGCTTGAGCTGCGGGTCCACCCCACCCTCCTGCCCAACGAGCACCCGCTGGCCTCGGTGCACGACGTGTTCAACGGCATCTGGGTGAGGGGGAGCGCGGTGGGCGACACGATGTTCTACGGGCGGGGGGCGGGCCAGATGCCAACCGCCAGCGCCATCGTGTCGGACATCGTGGACATCTTGCTGGGGAAGGCGAAGCACACGTTCGAGCGGCTGCGGCTCTTCCCCGGACGCAGCGAGAGCCTGCGGGTCCGCGGCATCGAGGAGGTGGAGACCCGCTACTACCTGCGGTTCAGCGCGCTCGACCGCCCTGGGGTGCTCGCGAAGATCGCGGGCGAGTTCGGCCACAACCAGATCAGCATCGCGTCGGTCATGCAGAAGGAGCGGCACGCGACCCAGGCCGTGCCGCTCGTCATCATGACCCATCAGGCCCGCGAGGCGGACCTGCGTCGCGCCCTGGCGGCCATCGAGCCGCAGGGGATCGTAGAGGGCCGGCCGGTCGTCATACGGGTCGAAGGCGAACATGAGTGACGAAGACCCCAGGAGGGCAAGGCCGGCCAGTGTGGGGGATGAATGGATGAATGGATGAATGGATGAATGGATGGGTGGGTGGATGTCAGGCAATCATCCATTCATCCACCCATCCAATCATCCCCCTCTCCTTGCGAGACCTGGTGCGAAATGCAGGATAGGCCACCGAGCGCGGAACAGTCTTTCCTGGCGGAGATTCCGCCCGAGCTGCGGCTCGCGCGCCCGCTTCAGCTCCCGCCTGCCGTGTCCGAGGCGGAGCTGACCGCGCGGCTCCACGACCTCGCCTCGCCCAACACCCACCTGGACGAGGCGGTCTGCTTCCTGGGCGGCGGCACCTGGGACCGCTACGTGCCGGCCATCGTGGACGAGTTGGCGGGCCGCGTGCCGCCCTGCCCGGTCACCCCGGCCTCGCCGCAGCCGATGCTCCAGGCGGCCTTCGAGCTCCAGACGCTCTTCGCGGCGCTCGTGGGGCTGGACGCCGCGTTCGCCCCGTTCGCGGACGGCCCGGCGGCGCTCGTGGAGGCGATTCGGGCCTCCGCCCGCGCCACGGGGCGCACCGAGGCGATCATCGCCCGGACCACCCACCCGCGCTACCGCGCCATCGCGCGCGCGCTTCTCTCCCCCCCACTCGTGCTCAGCGAGGCGGGCTACCACGGCGGCGTCACGCGGCCAAGCGACGTCGAGCGGCTCCTCTCGGAGCGCGTGGCGTGCGTGGTGCTCGAGCAGCCCAGCTACTTCGGGTGCTTCGAGGACCTCTCAGCCATCGCGGAGGCGGCCCACGGCTGCGGAGCGCAACTGGTGGTGAAGGCGGACCCCGTCGCGCTCGGCATCCTGGCAGCCCCCGGGGCGCTGGGCGCGGATATCGCGGTGGCTGACGCCCAGCCGCTTGGCAGCCGCCCACTCTATGGCAGCGAGTCGCTCGGCCTCCTGGCCTGCCGGCCCGGCCTTGCTGAGCACGTGAGAGGCTGGCGGGTGGAGCCGACGGACTGTGGGCTGCGCGCCGTGGGCAGGGGCAGCCAGGCCGTGCGGGCGGACCGCCTCATCCGCCCAGTGGTCTACCTCGCAGCCGTTGGCGCCGACGGGCTGTCGCGGGCGGCCAGGCTCTCGATGGCCATGGCACACGCTGCAATGCGCTGCGTCACCTCCGTGCCGGGCTTCACCGCCCGCTTCCGCAGCCCGTTCTTCAGCGAGTTCGCCATCGAGTGCGAGGGCGAGCCCGAGGAAGTGTGCCAGGGGCTGCTCGAGAGCAACATCCTGGGCGCCCTGCCGCTCCGGCGGGATTACCCGGAGATGGAGAACTGCGTGCTCTTCGCCGCCACGGAGCGGCGGAGCAGGAGCGACCTCGAGCTCCTCCGCCACACGCTGGAGCTCCTCAGCGACCTCGGTGGCGGCGAGGGCGACGACCTCGCGTTGGATGCCGACGATGGCTAGGCCACTTAGTGCGAACCGCCACCTGCCGGAGCCGGGCGCCGACGCGGACCGGTGCCTGGACGAGGTGCCTGCGGGCCTCCGCCGCGCCGGGCCGCCCAACCTGCCGGTGCTCGACGAGGCGGCGGTTCGCTCGCACTTCGTCGAGCTGGCCGCCCTGCCCGGCCCGCAGTGGCCCGGAGCCGCGGCCGCGGCACGGGCAGCCGGGCTGCCCGGCCTGAGCGCCCTGCACCCCGAGCAGCCGGCGAGCACTGCCCAGGGCGCGCTCGAAGTGCTCCACGAGGCCGCCCGCGCGCTCGCCATCGTGATGGGGCTGGACCGCGTGAGCCTCCAGCCTGCCGACCTCGATGTTGCCGAGCGGGTGGCCATTCGGCTGGCCCTCGCCGCCTTCGCCCGCACCCAGCCGGCGCGGCGCGAGGTGGCGGCCCCCGTCGGGAGCCGGCTTCTCATCCACGCCCAGGAGCTCGGACTTGCCGTTCGCCAAGTGGAGCGGCTGGCAAGCGGCGAGCTGGACGTTGACGCCCTTGAGGGGGCGGTCGGCGAGGCCACGGCACTCGTCGCGGCCGGTTGGCTCACACCCGCCGGGCGCTTCGAGCGGAACGTGGCCGCTGCCGGCCACGTGGCGCACGCCCGCGGCGCCCTCTTTGGAGTTGACGCCACGGGCCTGGCGCGCCTCGCAGGCCACACGCGGCTGCGCGAGGCCGAGGCTGACATCACCTGGGTGAGCCTGGCCGAGCTTTGCCCCATGGCAACAGGGGCGGCGCTCGGCGTCCGGTCCCACCTCACCCAGTACCTGCCCGGGCCGCTCGTGGGCAAGGAGCGCAGCGGCTACGTCCTCGACGACGAGTTGCCGGGCACGGTTGGCCCCGTGGCGCTGGCGCCCGGGCGGCTGGCCGATGCCCTGCCCCTCTACGTACTCTTCAGCACGCTCGGCGAGGCCGGCCTGCGGCAGAGGGCAGAGGATTTCTGATTTCTGATTTTCGATTTTCGATTTTTGATTTTTGACTCTTGACTTTTGACTTTTGGCTTTTGACTTTTGACCGCCAGTTGACAGGGGGAGATGGAAGCCATGAAGGTGCTCGTCAGCGATCCGCTTTCGGCGGAGGGCATCGCCATCCTGAAGGAGGCGGGCCACGAGGTGGTGGAGCGGGCAGGTGTGCCGGCGGAGGAGCTGCGGCAGCTCCTGGCCGATTGCGACGCACTGATCGTCCGCAGCGCGACGAAGGCGACGGCTGACCTCCTGGCGAGCGCGGAGCGGCTCAAGGTGATCGGTCGCGCGGGGGCCGGGGTGGACAACGTGGACCTCGACGCGGCGACCCGCCGCGGCATCGTGGTGATGAACACGCCGGGTGGAAACACCATCGCGGCCTGCGAGCTCACGATGGCGATGATGCTCGCACTCGCCCGCCGCCTGCCACAACTGAGCGCGCGGGTGAAGGCCGGCGAGTGGCCCAAGAAGGGCGCCACCGGCATCGAGCTCCAGGGCAAGCGCCTCGGCATCATCGGCCTCGGCCGCATCGGGGCAGAGGTGGCGCGCCGCGCGCTGGCCTTCGGCATGGACCTCGTGGCCTACGACCCCTTCGTGAGCGCCGAGCGGGCGAGGAGCCTGGAGGCCCAACTCGTGCCGCTCGATGAACTGCTCGCCACCAGCGACGTCATCACGATTCACGCCCCGCACGCCCCCGAGACGGATGGGCTGCTGGATGCCGCAGCATTCGCCAAGATGAAGAAGGGGGTGCTGCTCATCAACTGCGCCCGCGGCGGCATCATCGTCGAGGCGGCGCTCGCCGAGGCCCTCCAGAGCGGCAAGGTGGCGGGGTGCGCGCTCGACGTCTTCGCGCACGAGCCGCCGACCGGCAGCCCCCTCCTCGCCTTCGACCAGGTGATCGCCACCCCTCACGTGGGCGCGACGACGCAGGAGGCACAGGCCACCGTCGCCACGCAGATCGCCAAACAGGTCGTGGCCTTCCTTCGCGGCGGGCCGCCCCAGAACGCCGTGAACGTCCCCTGCATCGAGCCGGAGCTCCTCGACGTGCTCGGCCCCTACATTGACCTTGCGGAGCGGCTGGGCAGCCTGCTCGTGCAACTGGCCGAGGGCGGCATCGGACGCCTCACCGTGACCTATCGGGGCGAGATCAACCAATACGACCTCCGCCCCCTCACCGCGGCCCTCCTCAAGGGAGTCCTACAGCGGGCGGTCAGGACCGTCAACTACGTCAACGCCCCTGTCATCGCCGCCGAGCGTGGCTTGCGGGTGGACGTCATCAAGGCGGGCGAGGTGGAGGACTTTGCGAACCTGATTTCGGCGGACGCCCAGGTAGGCGGGCGGACGCTCTCCGCCGCGGGCTCCATGCTCGCACGCCACACGCCGCGCATCGTGCGGGTGGACACCTACCGCGTGGACGCGGCGCCCCAGGGCCACCTGCTCGTCACGCGCAACCACGACCGGCCGGGCGTCATCGCCCACGTGAGCAGCGTGCTGGCCCGCCGCGGCATCAACATCGCGGACATGACCTGCGGCCGCGACCATCCCGGCGGCACCTCGCTGCTCGTCATCAGCATTGACAACCCCGTGACCCCTGAGATCGTCCGCGAGATCGAAGCCTCCCCCCTCATCCTCCGCGCCCAGCTCGTCTCGCTCTGACCTGTTCCGCCATCAATTGGTACATTGCCCCACAGCCAAAGAGACAAGTTCACTGATGCCTCAGAGTCTTGCTCCCGAAGGGAGCACAGTGGGTAGCCGGCGGCTTCAGCCGCCGGACTCGGGCGCCAGAAGTAGAGAAGTCCCGAAGGGACGGCAGAGACCCGTGCCGCGCCGCCCTGCCGCGGGGCTTCTGCCGTCCCTTCGGGACTGGCCTGTGGGTGCGCCTGGATCCGGCGGCTGAAGCCGCCGGCTACCCACTGCTGTCCCTTCGGGACTGCGATTCCATTCCCTTGTTTGTGGGCCCGTGTGCTCAGAGCGCGTGGTAGGGCAGGCCGAAGGTGTCGGCCACGGCGCGGTTGGTGACTTTGCCCGCGACAAGGTTGAGGCCGGCACGGATGGCGGGGTTCTCGGCCGGCAGTTCGCTTTGCTGAGCGAAGCCCACCTGGGCATAATGATGGTGTGAGGTTCGACACTGCACAGGGAGCTCATTCGATGACGACTTTCGTTGCCCACTCCGATGGAAAGATCCTGGTCCCGGACGAGCCGGTCGAGCTGCGGGCTGGCACGAAGTACCTGGTCTCCCTTCGACCGCGCCCAGAGGAGGGAGAGGAGGAGGAAGCAGTTCGCTCCCTCCTTCACGGGAGGCCCAAGCGCTGATGGCCGATCTCTCCCCTTGATACATCGCCCCCAACCAAAGGGACCAGTTCATTGGGGTCCCATCGACTTGCTCCCGAAGGGAGCACAGTGGGTAGCCGGCGGCTTCAGCCGCCGGACTCGGGCGCCAGAAGTAGAGAAGTCCCGAAGGGACGGCAGAGACCCGTGCCGTGCCGCCCTGCCGCGGGGCTTCTGCCGTCCCTTCGGGACTGGTTTGTGGGTGCGCCTGGATCCGGCGGCTGAAG
>VGYW01000077.1 GCA_016872875.1 Planctomycetota bacterium
AGTCCATGAGATGGCGGAGGTCCTGGCCGACCATCCAAAGGACGGCCAGCATGACCACGATGAGGCCAGTGAGGAACACCATCGCAAGGGTGGTGATAACAGTCCTTGGGTGGCTCATTGTGTCGCCTCCGAAGCTGGCTCCTGAAGGGAGCACAGTGGGTAGCCGGCGGCTTCAGCCGCCGGGCTCGGGCGCCAGAAGTAGAGAAGTCCCGAAGGGACGGCACACACATGCGTCAGGCCGCCTCCCGTGGGCTTCTGCCGTCCCTTCGGGACTGAGCGGTGTGTGCGCCCCGATCCGGCGGCTGAAGCCGCCGGCTACCCACTGCTGTCCCTTTGGGACTGCGGTTCTGTCCCCCTATCTGTTGAGCGTCATACTCAGGCATCAAACCGGATCTCGGGCGTGGGGAGCGCGGCGGGACGCTCGCAACGGCTGGCAATGTCCACGTGGCGGCCGGAGCGCGAGGCGTCCTCGAAGGCCATCATAACGTCGAGGACGTGGTAACACAACTCGCCGCTGGCGCGCGGCTTGCGGCCGAGGCGGAGCGCGTGGGCCATATCTGCCACGCCCATCGAGCGGCCAACCTGGTCGCTGTGGGTCAACTGGACGTCCGCCCAGTCGGCGTCGCCCATCTTGCGCAGCCGCACCGGGCCGCCGAAGCCGTTGGGGTCGGGCACCAGGAGCGTCCCCTCGCTGCCGTAGACCTCGATGATCGGCAGGCGGTGCGCCACCACGTCGAAGCTCATGACCACGGTGCCCACCGCGCCGCTGGCGAAGTCCAGCGTCCCCGCGATGTGGGTGGGCGTCTTCACCTCTATCCGCGTCCCTTTCTTCGGCTCGCTCGTGATGAGGCGTTCGGGGAAGGTGATGCGTGCGGAGCCGCTCACGCGCCTCACGGGGCCGAGGAGGTTGACGAGTGCGGTGAGGTAGTAAGGCCCCATGTCGAGCATCGGCCCGCCGCCGATGTCGTAGTAGAACTCGGGGTCTGGGTGCCAGCTTTCGTGGCCGCGGCAGGCCATGAAGGCGGTGGCGGCGACCGGCTGGCCGATGGCGCCGTCGTCAATGAGCTTGCGGCAGGTCTGGATGCCGCCGCCGAGGAAGGTGTCGGGCGCGCCGCCGACGAGCAGCTTCTTCCTCTCCGCCAACGCGAGCACCTTCTCGCCCTGCTTGCGGGTGACGGCGAACGGCTTCTCGGTGTAGGCGTGCTTGCCCGCCCGTAGGATGGCCGTGTTCACCCCCGCGTGGGCGCGCGGGATGGTCAGGTTCACCACCGTCTCGATCTCGGGGTCGCGGAGCAGCTCCTCCACCGAGCATGCCCTGATGCCGTGTTCGGCGGCCCTGGCCTGCGCGCGCTCGGGCACGAGGTCGGCGCACGCCGCGATCTCCAGGATGTCGAACCTCTTCGCCCAGTAGAGGTAGTTGCCGCTGATGTTCCCGCAGCCGATGATCCCGACCTTCATCTTCCTCACGACTGCTCCTTTCTGCGCTATGGGGCTTCTGCCGCACGCGCGTTCATCCTACACAAGCGGCCACGGCTGTCAACTGCGCCTCCGCTCGTGCTCTTCTTCAATCGTCCTCGTCCTCGTCCCTCGTCCTCGTCCTCGATTCTCCCCGCGATGCCTGTCGGACAGCGCAGGTTGGGCGTGCGCGGGGGTGCTCCGGGGGCCTCGCGCGAAAAATTGCATTTGGGACTTGACAGGGAAGGGCAAGCATGCTAGCATTTTCGCACGTTGAAAGGCGGGTGCATGTGATCGCCCTGCCTGTGGCAGGCCGGCACGCCAGAAGGCCGGCTGCCGAATCGCCACGTGGGGCAGAGCGCTGTCCCCAATATTGGCAAAGGAGGAACCATGATTCGGAAGTGGCTTCTGGCGTCATTGGCAGGCGGAGGCCTGGTGCTGGGCATGGTCGGCTGCGGCGAAGACGCGCCCCCAGACAAGCCCAAGCCGCCGAAGCCGGGCGCGGGGACGCCGACCAAGCCTGGCACTCCGGAGAAGCCGACAACGCCGATCAAGCCCACCACTGACGTCAAGTGAGAGGAAGGCGGGAACCAATCTCGCCCTCGCTCCGAGCGAGCAAGTGAAGCAGTTCTCGTGCGAGTCGCTCTTGGCCACCGACCCGTGGTCGACTCGCGCTCAGGTGCCCGATGCTGCCTATGGCGGCATCGGGCATCTTGCATTTGCGGGCGAAACGGTGTTGAATGGGGGTAGCCCGCCACCACGTGGCGGCAGGGACACAGGCGAGACGCCTGTGCCACCGCGTTGGAGGTTTGCACGGCCAGTGTGGGGGATGGATGGATGATTGGATGGGGGGATGGGTGTCAGACAACCATCCATTCATCCACCCATCCATTCATCCTCTTTGGTTCAGGAGGATGCCGCTCGTAGCGAGATGACCCCGCTTGTCCCACGTCTTGAGGGCGACGAGCGGTTTCGTCGCCTGGTGCAGCGGATGGCTACCGGCAGGGGGGGAGTGGCCGGTGGGCTGTGGGGATCGTCTGTCGCTTTTCTCCTGGCGGGCTTGCGCCGCCAGGCGCCTTCGGCGCTCCTGGTGGTGGTCCCTTCCGCCGAGGCCGCGGAGGAGCTTGTCGAGGACCTGCGGCTGTTCGCGGAGCGCGAGCCGGCGCTCTTCTTCACGTGGGAGACCTCTCCTGGCGATGCCCCGTTCCCCGGCCTTGCCCACTCGCAGCGGCTGGCACTCCTGAGAGCGCTGGCAGCCGCAGCCCCGCCTGAGATCATCGTCGCACCCGTCCACGCCCTTCTCCAGCCCGTTCCCTCGCCCCAGGCTGTGGCCGAGAGCACGCTGAGGCTGCGGGTGGGCGAGCGGCACCGGCTCGAGGCCATCGCCGAGTGGCTGGTTGAGCGGGGCATGGAGCGGGTGCCGATGGTGGAGGGCGCGGGCGAGTTCAGCGTGCGGGGCGGCATCCTGGACGTCTTCGCCCTGGCCGCTTCCAAGCCGTGCCGCATCGAGTTCTTCGGCGACGAGGTGGAGTCGGTCCGCACGTTCGACATCGAGAGCCAGCGGTCGGAGATGCAGCTTGAGGGCTGCGAGATAGTTGCCCTCACTGGCCGCCAGGTGGCGCAGGCGGCGGGAGTCGCGTCCCGCTCGCTGGCCGACTTCCTCCCCCAAGGCGCCTGGGTCTGCCTCCACGAGCCGCTGGAGGTCCAGCAGCGTGCGGAGCAGGCCGCGGCGCAGCTCGGGCAGGCCGAGGGGCTACTGGCCTTCGACTCCCTCTTCGCCTCACTCTCCCGCTTTCCGATGCTCCAGACCTATTCGCTCTACACCGGCGGCGAGGAGGGCGCGGAGTCATTCGACGTCCATTCCACCCAGGGCTTCGACGGGCAGCTCGCGGGCATCTGCGCGGAGTTCGACCGCCTCGCCCGCGCGAACGACCCCGTGGTGGTCTACTGCGCAAACGTGGGCGAGCGCGAGCGGCTCCAGGAGCTGCTCCGCGATGCCGACTTCGCCCTCGCCGACCGCCTCGAGTACCGCGATGGCTTTCTTTCGCGCGGCTTCGAGTTCGTCGGCCTGCACTTCGCCTGCGTGGGCCACCACGAGATATTCAAGCGCTACGCCCAGCGCCGTCGTCCAGGCCGCCGCCCCACTGCGCCCATCGAGAGCTTCCTCGACCTGCGGCGCGGCGACCTCGTGGTCCACGTCACCCACGGCATCGCGCGCTACCAGGGGATGGAACGCCTCAACCGCCGCGGCGAGCTTGAAGACTTCCTCTCGCTCCAGTTCGCCGACAACGTGCTCCTCTACGTGCCGGCAACCAAAATCCAGCTCGTGCAGAAGTACGTGGGGACGGCCCGGTTCCGCCCCACCCTCTCCAAGCTCGGCACGACCCACTGGGAGAACCGCAAGGCGGCGGTCAAGAGCGCCGTCCGCGACCTGGCCCAGGACCTCCTCCACACCCAGGCGGTCCGCGCCCAGATGCCCGGCATCGCCTATCCGCCCGACGACTCGCTCGTCGTGGAGTTCGAGCGCGCCTTCCCCTACACAGAGACGCCCGACCAGCTCGCCGCCAGCGCCGAGATCAAGGCCGACATGGAGAAGCCGCGACCCATGGACAGGCTCCTGTGCGGCGACGTGGGCTATGGCAAGACCGAGCTTGCCATGCGCGCCGCCTTCAAGGCCGCCGTCGCCGGCAAACAGATTGCACTCCTCGTCCCCACCACGGTCCTCGCCCAGCAGCACTTCCGCACGTTCCGCGAGCGCTTCGCCGACTACCCGGTCGTCGTCGAGGTCCTCAGCCGCTTCAAGACCCCCGGAGAGCAGAAGGACATCCTCCGCCTCGCCGCGGAGGGCTCGGTGGACATCCTGATCGGCACCCATCGCCTCCTGTCGGGCGACGTGCGGTTCCGCGACCTCGGCCTCGTGGTCGTGGACGAGGAGCAGCGCTTCGGCGTCGAGCACAAGGAGCGCCTCAAGCGCCTCCGCGCCACAGTGGACATCCTGACCATGACCGCCACCCCCATCCCCCGCACGCTCCACATGGCAATGCTCGGCATCCGCGACATCTCGTCGCTCACGACCCCGCCCCAGGACCGCCTCTCCATCCACACCCGGGTCTGCCGCCCCACCCCCGAGCTCGTCCGCACGGCCATCCTCCACGAACTCGCACGCGACGGCCAGGTCTTCTTCGTCCACAACCGCGTCTACAACATAGACGCCGTGGCCCACCACCTCCGCGCCCTGGTGCCCGAGGCGCGCTTCATCGTCGGACACGGCCAGATGAACGAGCACGAGCTCGAAGAGCACATGACCCGCTTCGTCAACGGCGAGGCCGACGTGCTCGTGTCCACCACCATCATCGAGAGCGGGCTGGACATCCCGCGGGCGAACACGCTCTTCGTCAACAACGCCGACCAGTTCGGCCTGGCCGACCTCCACCAGTTGCGGGGACGGGTCGGGCGCTACAAGCACCGGGCCTACGCCTACTTCCTCGTCTCGCCCGACAAGCCGCTCACCCAGACCGCCCTCCACCGCCTCAAGGCCATCGAGGAGTTCGACGAGCTGGGCGCCGGCTTCCGCATCGCCATGCGCGACCTTGAGATACGCGGCGCCGGCAACATCCTCGGCACCGAGCAGAGCGGCCACATCATCGCCATCGGCTACGAGCTCTACACCAGGCTCCTCGAGGTCGCCGTCAAGGAGCTCCGCAAGGAGCCAATCGAGGAGCGGGCGGAGGTGGACGTAGACATAGACCTAAATGCATATCTGCCAGACGATTACATCGTGGACGACGCCCAGCGGATGCAGGTGTACCGCAAGCTGGCCCGCGCCGCGACGCTCGAGGAGCTGGCCGCGGTTGGGGAGGAGATGGCCGACCGCTTCGGGGCGCCGCCCGGGCCTGTCGCTAAGCTCATGGCCCGCCACGAGCTACGCATCGGCCTCGAGCCCTACAAGATCGCCACCATCGCCCGCAGGAAGGGCTACCTGCTCGTCCGCTACCTCGACCGCGCCAGGCTGGCGGAGCGCTTCGCCCCACTGGGCCGCCAGGTTCGTGTAATAGATGACTCCACCGCCCACGTCATCCTCCCCTCTGGCCTCTCCGAGCCGATGGCCATCGTGGCCTGGCTGCGCTGCATCTTCGCGGGCACCTGACCCCGCCCCGCTTGACCTGCGGCGCCGTGCGCATATACTATCTCCTGCCGGCTGAGTCGACAGGCTCTGCCGCCAAGGGTCGGGATTCAGATGGCGAAGCTCGTCAACATCACATCCGGTCAGGCTTATCTCCTTCAGGGCCAGGCGGTTGTGCTCGGCCGCCACATGGCCTGCTCCATCCGGGTCCTCGAGAAGCGGGTCTCCCGCAAGCACTGCCTGCTCGTGGCAACAGACCAGGGCTGGGTTCTCCGAGACGGCGGGAGCAGGCTGGGAACCTACGTCAATGGGGAGTTCGTGACCGGGCCTTGCCTCCTTCGGCCCGGCGACCGCATCAGGATCGGCCACACCGACCTTGTCTTCGAGAGCAGCGGCGACGTGGCCCCCGGGGTCAGCCTGGAGCGGGTCAAGCCACTCGCTGCGGACGGGCTGAATCCTGCGGACTTCAACGTTGGTGGCACACTGAGGCGCCGCCCGGTGGCCGTCCTCCTGCTCGGCGGCCTGGGCCTGCTCGTGGCGGCGGCCGTCGCCCTGCTGGCCGTCGCGCTCCTGGCGCCGGAGAGCCCCGCACGCGCCGTGCGGCGGGCGGCGGAGCTGGTGAATTCGCGCCGCGGCGCCGAGCTCTGGGCCAGGCTCTCGCGTGGCCGCAGGGGCGAGCTCAGCGTCGCGGAACTCCAGACGCGGCTCGACGCGCTCCCCGAGGCGGCCGTCCTCGCGCTCCGCTCCCTCGAGCTGGGCCGCCCGCGGGCCACGGCCAGCCGCGCCTTCGTCCCCGTCTCCATCCTGCGCGGCGGCGAGGCATTCCAGGGCGAAGTCCTGCTCCTGCGTGAGGGGCGAGCCTGGAAGGTCCACTCCGCCCCTCTCGAATGGATCCAGCGCCTGGGGCCCGAGCCCCCGGCGCCCTGACTTCTGAGGCACACAGGAGTGAGCTTCCCCTGTGGCCAGAATCGTGAACACGCGTTCCCGTGAGGCGTACCTGCTTGAGGGCGGCGCCGTGGTGATCGGCCGCCTGGCGGACCGCTCCATCACGCTCCCGGGCCGTAGCGTCTCGCGCAAGCATTGCTTCCTCCAGGCCGCGGAGGGGTGCTGGATCATCGAGGACGCCGGCAGCAAGATGGGGACTTACGTCAACGGGGAGCGCCTGGCTGCGCCGCGGCCCGTCAAGAGCGGCGACCAGATCGCGATCGGCAACACCGTGCTCGTGTTCGATGAGGGTGCCGCCGCAGGAGAGGGGCTCCGGCTGCGGCGGGTCGAGGCAGCCGCGCCCGACGCGGTGCGCTCCCTGGGCGCCTACCGAAGGCGCAGACGGTTGTTGACATGGACACCGGTGCTGATCGGGGTGGCCATGGCAGCCGTCGCTCTGGGCATCCGGCTGCTCACGCCGGTCCTGACACGCGAGAGCGCGCCCCAGGCGGTCCGGCGGGCGGCGAGACTTGCCTGCGAGCGGCGGGGACCGGACCTCTGGGCCATGCTCACCGACAACCGCAGGCACGTCCTGCCTGCCGAAGCTCTCCAACGCCACCTCGACGCCCTCCCCGACTCGGCGCTCCGCGCGCTCCGAACCCTAGAGACGGGCCAGCACAAGGCCACGGACCGGGGCGTCGTAGTCCCAGTCTCCATCCAGCTTGGCGACCAGCGGCTCGACGGACAAGTGGTCATCTTCTCCGATGGCCGCCGCTGGCGCATCCACTCCGCCCCAACCGAGTGGCTCGCAAAGCTGCCACGCTGACCAGCTTTTCCGGGGTTGTCCGACCAACGCCTGCACATGAGCCGTGTTGCACAGTTGACAGAGCATGGGGTGCTATACTATCATCCAAAGAGGGAGCATTGCCGCCGGAGGCCTGGGCGATGGGATTCGGCGACGCGATCGAGCGGTCAGACTGGGATGGGGCGCGCAAGGCCGACGCGCTGAGGCTGTGCGGTGCCATGCGGGCATGCCTCGACCGGCCAGACTACGCGCCCGATCCGAACTGCATCTACAAGAACCTCGACTCGGACCGGCTCGTGCCCGATGCGCCGCTGCCCGCCAGGCCTGCTTCTCGGCAAGAGTTGCTCAGGACGCTCCTGGACGCTGGGCCGCCTGAGGGTGAGGAGCTCAAAACCGAAGTCGGCAAGTTCTGTCATTCACACAAGATGCAGGGGCCTGAGGACCCCGCTGCGCGCCAGCGGGTGCTCGGAAGGGCCTGGGGCTTCGACAGGCTCTGGCAGGTGTACGCCAAAACGAGAAGGCTCGATCCGAACAATCCGGGCCCGCTCAACGACGCCATCCGCCTGCTGAGCCTGGAGAAGCAGCGGGAGCATCTCAGCGAGGTCCCTCTGGCGGAACACGTCATGTGGTCGTTCTACGACCCTCGGGACCAAGCCAACCCGTTCGCGAGCTTCGCCGGCGGGCGGGCTGAGCTTGTTGACAGGCTTGGCCTTGGCGAGTATAGTAGCCGGTCGCATACGGTGATCAAGTGGGGTCACTGTCTGCCCGAATCCGTCACGCCCACCACCCCTACGGCGTGGGATGGCGGCGTGAACCGGCCCTATTGGTTGGCGGGGGGCCGCACGTTGCCCCTTTCGGCTGCGGCCGCAAGAGACACTACCAACGGGCTGCCTGAGGTGGTCCACTGCCCTGTCACCGGCAGCCAGTTCGCCATCAGAATCGCCGTGGTATCGGATTGACAATGGACAAGCGGCTGCTAGATGCACCCAAGGACGAGTTGAAGGACTTCCTGCGCGGCCGGTTCCAGATGCGCGGCCGTTGGGCCGCGGACACCGGAACCCGCGAGTCAGAGTTCCCAGACGACCTGCCGCTCGAGCTCTGGGGCGCGGCCAACGAGGGGTTGCGTCGGCGCATCATCCAGGCCACCCGCGAGCTCATCGCAGAGGTGCCAGGTGAGGGCTGGACCGCCGAGGCCGTGGACTGGCTTGCCTCGTTCGTGGGCCGCGCCGAGATATTCGAGGTGACGGGCGATCTTCAGACAGCGGTAGAGCACGGGGTTTGGCTCAACGCCCCCGATGACGGCGTTCGCTGCCACACGGCCGCCCTGTGGGCCCTCCTGGGCCTCGGCTGGAAGGGCACGCCGGAGTTCTGGCGCCAGCTCTCCCAGCCCGTGCGCGCACGCTACCCCGCGCTGGCGTTGCGGGGGCTTCTTGCCTCGAGCAGCCTTGCCGACGCCTTCGACTGGCTGCCGATCCTCCTCTGCGATGAAGCCGCAGTCCACCAGGTCCTGGACGTGTTGTCGAGCCTGACGCGCAGAGTCGGCACGGAGGTCGTGCGCGAGCATCTGCGAGCCGTGCGGCTCCGCTTGTCTTCCGAAGTCCGCGCCAAGCTCGATGAGTGGTTCGAGGCGTATGGTTGGGGCAGCCTTGCCGTGCGGTGGGAGCCGGCGCCCCCCGAGGCCCGCGCGCCACTGCGGTTCGCCCCTGCGCTCGCCGAGCGCTGAGCTTCCTCATGGCCAAGCCGCTCACCGTCACATTCTACAGCTTCCGCGGGGGCGTGGGACGCTCCCTCGCCATGCTCAACGTGGGATGGGTGCTCGCGCGGACCGGGAGCCGGGTGCTGCTAGTTGACTTCGACCTTGAGGCCCCCGGCCTGACGCAGTTGGTGCGCCGCCAGGACCTCGTGGCCGGCCCCGCGCCTTCGGGGCTAGGGGTTGTGGACCTGGTCCACGAGTTCCTCACCAGGCGGACCGAGCAAGGGGCGGAGGCGAAGGCACCATTAGCCCTCGACCTCTCGCCCCACCTGGTGGCGCTGAAGGTGCCCGAGCCTGCGCTGCCCGCGATCCCGTGCGGCTCTCTCCACCTCATCCCCGCAGGGCGCCAGGCCGACTACCCTGAGCGTCTTCAGGAAACGCGGTCGCGCGACTTCACCGCCAGGTGCGAGGAGTTCGCCAAGGCGCTTCGCGCGGCGTTCGCCGCGCACCCCGCAGCGTTCGACTACGTGCTCGTGGACGCCCGCACCGGCCTCTCCGACGAAGCCTACCTCGCCTGCCACCACCTGTGCGACCGCCTCGTCCTCCTCACCGCGCTCAACGACCAGAACGTCGCTGGCACCGCCTTCTTCCTCGAGAATGCGGCCACCTGGCGCGCGCACCACGAAGGGCCAGAGGAAATCCTCCTCGTCGCCAGCCCTGTGCCGGAATACGAGGACGAGCCAAAGGCAAAGCGCCTCAAGGAAGCCGAGGAGCGCCTCCAACAAAGCGGCGGACCCGATCTCCGCTTCCGAGTCCTGCTCCCCTACCACCCGCGCCTGGCACTCGACACCGAGCTGATTGCCAGTCTGTGGCCCGAAAGCGGGCTTGCACGCGCCTACGTTATCCTGGCCGAATACGTCCGCCAGATGGCGGAGGACCGCTTCGGCCACTGGGCCAGGCGCGCGTCCGAGGCCATGGACCGCAGGGACGCGGAAGGAGCCGTGGCCGCCTTCCGGCGCCTGGCGGCACTCGACTACGACCAGGCCACCCGCCTGATGCGCCAGGCCGCGCGACCGAGACCCCGCAGTGAGGACAGGGCCAAGGCGCTCCTCAGTGTACTTCCAGCTCTCGCGGAGGTTGACCCCGCCGAGCCCCTTTATCCCTTACAGGAGGCCCGCATCGCGCGCTCCCTTCGCAGTCACGAGGAGGCCGTTCTCCGCCCGCTCAAGAGAGCCGAAGCGATCGCGCGGCGTAATGGCAGTCGCCGGGCGCTCGCTGCCATCCTGCTCGATAGGGCCCGCTACCTGGAGACCATCAACTACTCAACTGCGTGTGACGACGCTCTAGCCGCGGCCGCGCTCTTCCAAGAGTTAGAAGACTTGGAGAGCGAGGGCGATGCCCTCCTCCTCGCGGGTCGCGCAAACCGGAGCGCCGGCGCCTATCCAGCCGCCCGTAAACAAGTCTCTGAGGCCATTGAACTTGCCGGCAGGCTCGCGGGCCACAGCGCGCAACGGCTCCGTTCCGCGGCTCTTTACGAAACCGCTCTCCTGGAACGTCTCCAGGGCCGGTATGATGATGCCCGCCACGGATGCGAGGAGGCCCTGGCAATCGACCGCGAGCTGGGCGACCGCCGGGGGATAAGCGCCACCCTCCGCACCCTTGGGGAGATCGACCGTTTCCAGGGCCTGTATGACAATGCCCGCCGGGAATTCGAGGAAGCCCTGGCAATCGCTCGCAAACTGGGCCACCGGCAGGGGATAGGCGCTACCCTCCACAGCCTTGCGGGGCTGGACTGTCTCCAGGGCCGGTATGATGCTGCCCGCCGCGGATCCGAGGAAGCCCTGGCAATCGCTCGCGAACTGGGCTACCGGCAGGGGATATGCGCCTCCCTCCTCAACCTTGCGGAGCTGGACTGTCTCCAGGGCCGGTATGATGCTGCCCGCCGCGGATCCGAGGAAGCCCTGGCAGTCGCTCGCGAACTGGGCCACCGGCAGGGGATAAGCGCCACCCTCGACAGCCTTGCGGAGCTGGACCGTCTCCATGGCCGGTATGATGCTGCCCGCCGGGGATTCGAGGAAGCCCTGACAATCGATCGCGAACTGGGCGACCGGCGGGAGATCGCGGTGTCTGAGCTATATCTGGAGACGGCGCGGGCGCAAGAGTCCGCCGCTTCGGGCCTCGCGCAGTTGCGCGCCGCCGCGGCTGCGGCTCGCGAGTGCCCTGACCCCCTTGTGGCAGCCATAGGCTATCAGCGGGTCGGCGAAGTGCTCCGCCAGCGGGAGCGACTTGCCGAGGCCATCGGAGAGCTTGGGGCAGGCATCGAGTTCGCGCAAGCGCATGGCTTCCTTGGACTTGTGGCGGAGATGCAGGCGGAGCGCGCCCTCGCTGCCGCCGATGCCAGCGAGCCGGCCCTGGCTACGCCGGACGCAGCAGCGGCCATCGCCTTCTTCGATGCGCAGCAGGTGGCGCACCCCCAGCTCGCGCGCCTTCGGGAGTTGGCTGCGGGGTCCGCGCCAGCGCACGCCTGAGCCGCGACCGGGTCATCCATTGAAAATGGCCGCGAGAGGGAACCTGCATCGCTCCGCAGCGTCCAATGGGTTAGAGAGCTTGTGGAGTCCGGGCAGCCTTCTCAGTAGGAGTCCGAAAATGAGGAAGGCCAAGATTGTGGCTGTGGCGTCGGTTCTCCTTGCAACTATTGGACTTATGGCGCACCAGGCACTAGCCTGCATCGTCATCCCTGAGCCAATCCCCATCGTGCGGCCCTGGCCCCACCCGCGGCCCTGGCCCCACCCCCAGCCCATCCCGCGGCCGGTCGAGCAGACCATCGAGACCCGCTCCCACGCCGCCGAAATCTCTATCAGCGGACCAGTCGCAAAGGTCGCCGTCAACGCCACCTTCTACAATCCCAACCCCTTCGTGATGGAAGGCACCTACATGTTCCCCCTGCCGGGGGAAGCGTCCGTCGAGAACTTCGAGATGAACATTGACGGCAAGATGGTGAAGGGGGAGTTGCTCGACGCCGACAAGGCCCGCAACATCTATGAGGACATCGTGCGAAAGCGGAAGGACCCCGGCCTCCTGGAGTGGGTCGGCTCCAAGCTCCTCAAGTGCCGCGTGTTCCCGATCAACGCCAACTCGGAGGTGAAGGTGAAGCTCGACTACTCGCTCGCCCTGGCTGCGAACGGCGAGCTCTTCGAGTTCACCTATCCCCTCCGCTCGGCCAAGCCCATCAGCGGAAAGATCGGCTCCACCGCCGTCAAAGTCCGAATCGAGCAGAAGGACGGCATCAAGACCCTCTACTCACCCACCCACCAGGTGGACGTGACCCGCAAGGGCGAGAACGAGGCCACGCTCGGCTTCGAGGAGGCCGCCTCCGTGCCCGAGCGCGACTTCAAGCTCTACTTCAGCACCTCGAAGAAGGACGTCGGCGTGGCGGTCATCACCCACAAGCCGGCCGCCGAGGACGGCTACTTCATGCTCACCGTGGCCCCCAGCATCGAGGAGAAGCCCGAGGAGGTCCAGCCCAAGAGCATCATCTTCGTGATGGACACCTCTGGCTCGATGGCCGGCGAGAAGATTGACCAGGCCAAGGGCGCGCTCCGCTTCTGCGTCAACTCGCTCAAGCCCACCGACAACTTCGGGCTCATCAGCTTCGCCACCGAGCCGACCGGCTTCCGCGAAACGCTCCTGCCCGCCTCGAAGGAGAACGTCAAGGCCGCGGTGGAGTTCATTGACAAGATCGAGGCCCGCGGCGGGACGTGCATCAACGACGCCCTAAGTCTTGCCCTCAAAACGATTAAGGGCGCGAAGGGCCTGCCCATGATCGTCTTCCTCACCGATGGCCTCCCCACCATCGGCGAGACCAACACCGAGACCATCCTCAAGAACATCGCGGGCGCAAACGCCGACAAAGCCCGCCTCTTCGCCTTCGGCGTCGGATACGACGTCAACACACAGCTCCTCGACAAGCTGGCCGAGGAGAACCGCGGCTCCCCCGACTATGTGACCCCCAAGGAGAACATCGAGGTCAAGGTCTCCAGCTTCTACTCCAAGGTCGCAAACCCTGTGCTGTCAGACCTTAAGCTCGACATCCCTGGGCTGAAGACCACGGACGTCTATCCGAAGGCGCTGCCCGACCTCTTCCGCGGCATGCAACTCATGGTCCTCGGGCGGTTCCAGGGCGGCGGGGCGAAGGCCATCAAGCTCTCCGGCACCGTGGCCGGCAAGCCGCGCGAGCTCGTCTACGAGGCCACCTTCGCCGAGAAGCCCGACAACAGCTTCCTCCCGCGCCTCTGGGCCGTCCGAAAGGTCGCCTTCCTCCTCAACGAAATCCGCCTCCGAGGGCGCAACCAGGAGCTCGTTGACGAGGTGGTCAAGCTCGGCAAGCAGTTCGGCATCCTCACCCCCTACACCTCGTTCCTCGTCGTCGAGGACAGCATGCGTCCGCCCCTTGCCATGAGGCCGGGCGAGGCGCCGCGTCCCGCCCTCGACGTGGTGGCGGGCATCCGCCGCGACGCCGACCAGTTCGCCAGGCGAGCGGAGGGCGAGCGCGCCGTGGAAGAAGCCAAGCAACTCCGCGACATAGAGCGCGCGATAACCGCGCCCAGGCTGACGGCGCCGCCAGCCAAGCCATTGGCGCCGGGCGAGGCGGCCCCTAAGTCCGAGCCCACCTTCACCATAGGTGGCGGCATTGCCAGCGGCCGCGAGCACGGGGCCTTCGGCTACAGCGGGAAGGTCAAGGAGCAGCTCGAGCGCGCCGCCGCCGAGGTCATCGTCACCATCGCCGACAAGACCTTCTACAAGAAGGCCGACGGCTACCTCTACGATAGCCTCTACGTGGAGGCCCAGCACAAGGACAAGATCACCGAGATCAAGCCCTTCAGCGACGAGTATTTCGCCCTCCTCAAGAAGCACCCGGGCATCGGCCGCTACCTCGCCGAGAACCAGCCCATCGTCATCATCATCGAGGGCAAAGCCTACAAGATCACCAAGGAGTCCTGACCCAACCCGTCGTCGTCCTCGTCGTCGAGCCGTCTGGAGGGGGAGTTCTCTGGGGGAAATCCCCCTCTAGCCCACCCCCGGGGCATTTCCTCCATACTGGTTCATGCCTGCGCGCTCTACGTTTGACCCACTATGGGCACTTTGACAATCCGGAGCCTTCGGGGGCGGTCCCATCATAGTGGGTCAACTGTGCGACAGAGGTGTTTGACCCACTATGGGCGCTTTGGCGATCCGGACGCATCGCTGGCCGTTTTTCCCATACTGTATCACCTGCGCGCGGTCCCTTGACCCACTATGAGCGCTTTGGCGATCCGGGCGGCTCCGGGGGCTTTCCGCCATTCTAGGTCACCACCCGCCGGCGAACGGGCGCGTGAGCCGGTATGGCCGGAGACCGCGTTCTTCCTCTTGTGCAGCACCAGGAAGTGTGGCATAATCCGGGCGTCTGCTCCCAGCCGCCACATCAGGAGAAGATGGCCATGAAACACTTCGGCGCTGTCGCGGTCGCCCTCTCTTCCATTGTCACCGCACCGGGCGGCGAGGCGGTGAAGTTCGAGGCGAACTGGGCGTCGCTCGACAAGCGGCCCACCCCCGCCTGGTTCGCGGAGGGGCGGTTCGGTATCTTCATCCACTGGGGCGTCTACTCCGTCCCTGCCTGGGCGCCCAAGGGGCAATACGCCGAGTGGTACTGGAACCACATGCAGAACAAGAAGGGCGCCACGTGGCAACACCACGAGAAGACCTATGGCGCGGACTTCAAGTACGAGCAGTTCGCCCCGATGTTCAAGGCCGAGAAGTTCAACCCCGATGAGTGGGCCGACCTCTTCGCCCGCTCGGGCGCGCGCTACGTCGTCATAACGTCGAAGCACCACGACGGCTTCTGCCTCTGGCCCGCGCCCGACTCCAAAGGGTGGAACGCGGTGGAGACCGGCCCGAAGCGCGACCTCCTCGGCGACCTCACGAAGGCGGTCCGAAAGACCCCCGTCAGGATGGGCTTCTACTACTCCCTCTACGAGTGGTTCCATCCCGTTTACCGCAGCGACACCAAGCGCTACGTGGCCGAGCACGCGCTGCCGCAGTTCAAGGACCTCGTGGCGCGCTACGCGCCCGACGTCGTGTGGCCCGACGGCGAGTGGGAGCAGCCCGACACGGCGTGGCGGAGCGAGGAGTTCCTGGCCTGGCTCTTCAACGACTCGCCCTGCCGCGAGAGCGTGGCGGTGAACGACCGCTGGGGGCGCGGCTGCCGCGGGCGGCACGGCGGCTACTACACCTCCGAGTACGGCGACCACGGCGGCAAGAGCGGCACTCCGCACATCTGGGAAGAATGCCAGGGCATCGGCCGCTCCTTCGGCTACAACCGCAACGAGGGGCCGCAGGACTACCGAACCGTCCAGCAGCTCCTCCACCTCCTCATCAACTGCGTGGCGAACGGCGGAAACCTGCTGCTGGACATCGGTCCCGACGGCGATGGCACGATTCCAGCGATCATGCAGGAGCGGCTGCTCGGCATGGGCGCCTGGCTGAAGGCCAACGGCGAGAGCATCTACAGTTGCGGAGCAGGCCCGTTCCGCAACCCGCCCTGGGGACGCTCCACGGCCAGGCCGGGGAAGCTCTACCTCCACCTCTACTCCTGGCCGAAGGAGGCCCTTGAGCTCCGCGGCCTGAAGAACGAGGTGAAGAAGGCCTGGCTCCTGGCCGACCCGGAGCGCAAGCCGCTGGCGGTCTCGCGGGCGGACGACGCGGTTCGCATCGCCCTCCCCGCGGAGCCTCCCGACAAGCTGGTGAGCGTCGTCGCCCTCGACATCGAGGGCCAGGCCGAGATTGACGCCACGATCCGCCAGGCCCCCGACGGCAGCATCGCCCTCCACGCCAGCTCCGCCACCATCCACGGCTCCAAGGCCCGATACGAATCGGGCGGGGCCAAGGACAACATCGGCTACTGGACCGATCCCGCTGACTGGGTGAGCTGGGACTTCACCGTGACCAAGCCCGGCACCTTCGAGGTCGAGGTCGTCCAGGCCTGTGCCCCCGGCAGCGGCGGCGACTACACCATCGCCGTCGGCGGGCAGCAGCTCGAGGCCAAGGCCAAACAGACCGCGAGCTGGGACCAGTATGTGACCGAGAAGGTGGGCGTCCTGAAGCTCGATCGCCCCGGCCGCTACACCCTCGCCCTCAAGCCGAAGGGCAAGACCGGCCAGGCCCTCATCAACCTCCGCGCCATCACCCTGCGGCCAAAGTAGTTCCTCCTCCACCAGTTGACGTGAGTGGTCCACACAGGCTATAGTGTGGCAATGGCTCATGATGAAGGAGCAGGAGAATGGTGCGTGCCGTCATTGTGTTCGCCGGCTTGGCTGTCGGCTTGTCCCCTGTGGCGCTGGGCACTCAGACGGCGTTTTGGCGGCCTTACGAGGCGGATGGGGAGACGCACCTGCTGATGCGCTTCGAGCCGCCCGATCCCGCCCGCGTGGAGGGCGAGACGGGCAAGGCGGAGCTGACAGGCGATGCGGCACCCGCGCCCGAGGGCCGCTTCGGCGGCGGGCTGAAGCTCGCGGGCAAGGGGGCCGTTAAGGTCGAAGCCAAGACCCCCTATCGCGGCGGCGCCGTGGCCATCGAAGCCTGGCTCAAGCTCGACCGCTATCCCGAGAAGGCAGCCTACATCGTCCACCGCCCAGCCGTGGCGGACCGCGATGCGCGCTACGACCCGAAGGTGGACAAGACGAAGGGCTTCGGGCTGTTCATTGACGCCCGGGGGGCGCTCCACCTCGAAACCACCAACCTCTTCTATGGCAAGCGCACCGTGACCTCCAGCCCCGCGGGCGTCGTGCCGCTCGGCAAGTGGGTCCACGTGGCGGGCATCTCCGCGGTCTATCGGCGGCTCTACGTGGACGGCCGCGAGGTGGCCTCCGTCGCCATTCAATGGGGCGAGGGGCTGGCCGTCCACGGCGATGAGGAATCCGAGGCCGGGCCGCTCTACGTCGGCAACGACGCCTCCGGCAACGCCGGCCTCAGCGGGCTGCTCGATGAGGTGCGGGTCCATCGCAACCTCTTCCGCCTCTGGGAGCGCGAGGACACGGCCTGGGCGCGGGCCAACGACGCCCGCGAGATTCCCACCGGCCCGCCCTTCTTCGTCCCCGAGCACCCGCCCGTCCTCTATCTTCCTCTCGATGGCGACCTCAAGCCCGCCAGGTGCGAGATCGCGGGCCTCAAGCCCGAGGCGAAGAAGACCGAATTCGTCGAAGGCGTTCGGAACAAGGGCCTCCTCGGCCCGTTCGGCCTCTCTGCCCCCGGCCTCCTCGACCTCAAGCAAGGCTCCCTCGAGTTCTGGTTCCAGCCCTATGGCGTGAACAACTGGTCCGACCGCAACCGCGGCTTCGTCTCCGCCGGCGTCTTCACCCTCTACATCTTCAACGGCGGCGACCCAGGCCGCCCCATCTCGCTCTACTACGCGAATCCCTACGGCGGGCTCGAGTTCCTGAACCACGAGGACGACTACTACGAGGGCCGCTGGCGCCACGCGGTCATCACCTGGCGCGGGCGCGAGGTGTGCCTCTACATTGACGGCCGCCTTGCCGCCCGCTCCACCGCTGCCAGCCTCGCCACGCCGGGCAACAAAGGCGTCTCCGACACCATCCACTTCGGCGAGGCGATGGTGGACAAGGTCTACGTCTACCGCCACGCCCTCCTGCCCGAGGAGGTGGCCAACGCCTTCTGGCGCTACCGCGACCCCGCCAGGCTGACCCGCGACGTGCAGCTCGACTGCGTCGAGGTCGAGGGGATGTTCTTCCCAAGCGACCGCAAGCTGCTCTACCGCCTGATCCCGAACGTAGAGCCCGCGACGATTCGCCAGGTCGTCCTGACCCTGAAGTCGCCGACGGGCAGGCGGCTTCTCAGCAAGAAGGTGCCATTCAGCGCCGAGGCGTCCTCGCTCGAGCTGCCTCGACTCGGCGAGGGGCTTCATTCGCTTGTCGCATCAGTGGTTGACCAAGCCGGCGAGACCACCGAGGGGGGGGCATTCACCTTCGACCGTAAGGTCTTCCCGTGGGAGGGCACGGAACTGGGCATCTCCGACGAGGTGCCGCTCCCATTCACCCCGGTCTCAGTCCAAGACCGCTGGGTCTCGGTGGTCGGTCGCACCTACACTATGGGCGACGCCGGGTTGTGGGACAAGGTGGTTGCCGAGCGCAAGGACCTGCTCAATGGGCCAATGAGGCTGCGCTATTGGACGCGCGGAAACGAGGGAAAGTGGGAGAAGACGAGTGGGAGGTTCACCTCGCGGCGGCGCAGCCGAGCCGTTTTCGAGGGCAGGGCCAGCGCCCCTGCCCTCACTGTCCAGACCCGTTCCACCATCGAGGTTGACGGCTGCATGCGGGTGGAGATGACCCTCTCGCCCGGCCCGAGGCCCGAGCCAATCGAGCGCCTCTGGCTCGACATCCCGCTGCTGGCGTCCGAGGCCAGGCTGCTGCACGAGACGACCGACACGCTTCGGCAGAACTTCGCGGGCGCCGTGCCCGAGGGGCAGGGGGTGGTGTGGGACAGCCGGAAGGGCCACCGCACCAAGAGCTGGCGGAACGCCTTCACCGCCTACGTCTGGCTCGGGAACCCCAACCGCGGCCTCGCCTGCTTCGCCGAGAACGACCGCGGTTGGGTCACGCGCAAAGACCACAAGGAGCCACTTCAGGAGGTCATCCGCGAGGGCGACAGGGTGATCCTGCGGGTCCACCTCATCAATCAGCCCGTTACGATCAAGGAGCCGCGGACGCTTGTGTTCGGCCTCCAGGCCTCGCCCACGAAGCCGATGCCGGACGGCTGGCGGGCGAGACTGCCCGACATGCCCACCGGCCTGGCCGTCGTGCCCTTCGGCGGGCTGAACTGCTCCTATCAGGGGCCATACCGCGACGACTGGGCCATTGTAGACAAGATCGCCGAGGCCCGCGCGACGGGCAAGGTGGACAGCGACTGGTTCACGGCCTACGCGAAGGAGCACACCCCGCCCCCTGCCCACGGCACTTGGCCCTGGCTCGGCAGCGTGCTCCACTTCGCGGGGCGGGCGAAGGATGTCGGGCCGAGGCGACCGCTGACCGTCTACCACGAGGAGATGGCCGCCTGCACTGTCCGCGACGAGTGGAAGGTCTTCGCCGACGAGTGGACCGTCGAGCCCTTCGCCTTCCGCCGCGGGCCGCTCACACAGCCCGACGAAGCCATCTTCCGCAGCGGCCGCAACACGAATCCCTCCGCAACGGTCAACTTCGGCCGCAGCTACCAGGACTTCGGCTGCTGGTTCGCCAACGAATGGCTCAAGCGCGGCATCAGCCTCTACTGGGACAACACCTATCCGCGTTCGAGCATGAACCCCCTCAATTCGGCGGCCTATGTGACCGAGGACGGCTCGATCCAGCCCGCCGTCATCCTGTGGAACCAGCGCGAATACCAGAAGCGCGTGTGGAACCTGCTTCAGCAATGGCGGAAGAAGCGGCCCGAGCCGCTCGAATGGGTGAACCACATGACCAACACGCTGGTGCTGCCCATCCACACCTGGGCGACGGCCAACCTCGACCACGAGCTCGGCTCGGCCAAGCCCTTCAGCCCCGAATGGCTCCAGGCCGAGACCGTCGGCCGACAGGTCGGAACCTACCCCCTCACCCTCTACGCCGTCACGGGCAGCCAGAACGCCATGCTTCAGAAGCTCCCCCAGGAGAAGCAGTACCGCGCCGAGTGGGGCATGCGAATGGCCCACGAAATCCAGTCCAACGGCGGCAAGCTCTTCGAGCTGGTCCGCCAGTTCGGCTACGCCACGGATGCGGTGAGGGTGGCTAACTACTGGGCGGATGAGCCGGTCCTGAGCATCGAGCCGCCGCAGGTCAAGTGGCTTGCAATGCTGAAGACGCAGCGCCTGCCGAAGTCGTCTGAGGCGATACCTGTCTTGTCCGACGCGCTCATCGTCCTGGCCAGTTGGGCGGAGGAGGACGTGAAGGCCTCGGTCCGCCTGGTTGCCCACCGAATCGGCCGGGTGCCCGACAAGCTGGCGTTCACCGACGCCGAGGACGGCTCGGCGGTTGACCCCGCGGCTGTGGCGCTGCCCGGCCCCTATGGGGCGCGCATCCTGCGGGTGCGGGCGGATAAGTCGAGCCAATCGAATTAATCGATTCAATCGATTCAATCGATTCAATCGAATCTGCCCCACCTTCCCGCGCAGCGCTTGCAGCCGCCCCAGCTTCGTGGCATGGTATGGCCCATGCGATTCACCATCGCCCTCGTGCAATTCGGGTTCGAGGCCCAGGCCCCCGCGGCGAACCTTGCAAAGGCCGAGCGCTTCGCCGCCCAGGCAACTGCCGCGGGCGCGCAGCTCGTGGTCTTTCCCGAGTACTTCCTCACCGGGCCAATGAGCGACCGCAAGGACCTGGCCGATGGGGAGGGGCGCTATCGCGCGGCCTTTCAGGCGATGGCGCGGCGGCACGGGGTTGACCTCGTGCCGGGGTCGTTCGCCGAAGTGGAAGGCGGCCGCTTCTTCAACACCACCTACTATGTCGCCTCAAGCGGCGAGGTGTTGGCCCGCTACCGCAAGGTGAACCTCTGGATCGGCGAGAAGCCGTGGGTCACGCCAGGCGACGGCGCCGCCGTGTGCGACACCCGCTTCGGGCGGGTGGGGCTGGCCATCTGCTGGGACCTGGCGTTCTCGGAGCTTTTCCGCGACATGCTCCGCCAGGGGGCGGAGGTCGTGGTCTGCCCGAGCTGCTGGTGCTTCGAGGACGCCGGGCCGGGCCAACTGCACAACCCGCGGGCCGAAGAGCTCTTCGTGGACTCGCTCTGCGTCGCCAGGGCGTTCGAAAACGAGATGGCGGTCGCCTTCTGCAACGTGGCGGGGGCATTCGGCAAGCCGAGCGGGCCGCACCACTCGATGGGGCACACCCAGGTCGCCCTGCCCTTCAAGGGCGCCATCGCCCTCCTCGGCCACAGCGACGAGGCGATGCTGCTCGCCGAGATTGACACCGCCATTCTGGCTGAGGCCGAGGCGGCCTACGAGATTCGCAAGGACCTGGCCACGTCCAGGAGAGGATGAATGGATGGGTGGATGAATGGATGATTGCCTGACACCCATCCACCCATCCAATCATCCATTCATCCCCTGATACGAGGAAGGGAGACGCACCGGTGAACGCCAAGGAACTCTACGACCGCTACCTCATCACCAGCATGGTCGCCGGCTTCGAGCCGGTGGTTGTGGAGCGGGCCTCGGGCTGCACCCTCATTGCAGGCGATGGCCGCGAGTATCTGGATTGCTTCAGCGGCATCGCCACGGTGAACGCCGGGCACGGGCACCCGCGCGTCCTCGCCGCCGCGCGGGAGCAGATGGAGAAGCTCGTCCACTGCGGAACCTACGTCTACTACAACCCCCGCGCCGCCGAGCTCGCGCGGCGGCTCGCCGAGGTCACGCCCGACAGCCTTCAGAAGTCCTTCTTCGCCAACAGCGGCGCCGAGGCCATCGAGGGCGCCGTCCGCCTCGCCAAGCAGTTCACCAGGCGCCGCGAGCTCGTGTGCCTCACCCTCAGCTTCCACGGCCGCACCGCGGGCACCCTCTCGATCACTGGCAACCGCGGGCGCAAGAAGGGCTTCGGGCCGTACCTCTCGGGCGTGGCCTTCGCCCCCGCGCCCTACTGCTACCGCTGCCCGCTCAAGCTCAGCTACCCGGCCTGCGGCGTGGCCTGCGCCGACTTCGTTGACCACGTGCTCCGCTACCAGACGGCGGGCGACGTGGCGGCCTTCATCGCCGAGCCGGTCCTCGGCGAGGGCGGCATCATCGTCCCGCCACCCGAATACTTCCAGCGGGCCGTTGACATCATCCGCAAGGACGGCGCGCTCTTCATCGCCGACGAGGTCCAGAGCGGATTCGGGCGGACGGGTCGCCTCTTCGCCATCGAGCACTACGGCGTCGAGCCAGACATCCTGTGCATGGCCAAGGGCATCGCCGACGGCTGGCCGCTGGGCGCCTTCATCGCCCGGCCCGAGGTCGCCGACGCCTTCACCCCCGGCGACCACCTCTCCACCTTTGGCGGCAACCCCGTCTGCTGCGCCGCCGCCATCGCCAACATCGCCGTCCTACAGGAGGAGCAGCTTTCAGCGCGGGCCGCCGAGCGCGGCGAGCAGCTTCTCGCCCGCTTGAGGGCACTCAAGGCAGCCCATCCCCTGATCGGCGACGTGCGCGGCAAGGGCCTGATGGTTGGCGTCGAACTCGTCCGCGACGCCGCGAGGACCCCCGCCGACGCGGAGGCCAAGGCCGTTCGCGCCGCCTGCCGCGAGGCAGGCGTCCTCCTCGGCCTCGGCGGCGTCCTCTCGAACGTCATCCGCTTCCAGCCCCCGCTAGTCGTCTCCCCCGAGCAGATTGACCGCGCGGCCGGCGTGTTCGCCGATGCACTCAAGGTCACCGCGGAGGCATGAGATGAACAGCGTCCGGACGCGGCGTGGCTTCCTCAAGCTCATGTCGGCTGCGGCGCCCTGCGTCGTGGGCGCGGCGGCCATTGGCAGAGATGGGGCGAGCGCGGCTAACGACCGCATTGCGATGGGTTGCATCGGGATTGGCGGGCGGGGCAGGGCCAATCTCGAAGCCTTCGTCGCATCATCCGATTCACAGGCCATCGCGGTCTGTGATGTGGATGCCGGCCATCGCGCTCAGGCCAGGCGGATGGTGGACGACTACTACGCCGCCCACCGCGGCAAGGCCGAGTACCGCGGCTGCGCCGAGCACGCCGACTTCCGCGAGGTCATCGCCCGCCCCGACGTTGACGCCCTGATGACCGCCGCGCCCGACCACTGGCACGCCGCGATGTCCATCATGGCCGCAAGGGCGGGCAAGGACGTCTATTGCGAGAAGCCCATCTCCGTCTGCGTCGCGGAAGGTCGGGCGGTGGCCGACGAGTTTCGCCGACTTGGCCGCACCTACCAGAGCGGCACCCAACGGCGCAGCGTCGGCCACTTTCGCTTCTCGTGCGAAGCCGTCCGCAACGGCCGCCTCGGCACGCTCAAACGCATCATCGAGTACCTCGGAGCCGGGCCGACCTGCGGCCCCGAGCCGCCGCAGCCGGTCCCCAAGGGCTTCGACTACGACCTCTGGCTCGGCCCCGCACCCTGGGCCTACTACACGCCCAAGCGCTGCCACGGCAGCTTCCGCTGGCTCCTCGACTACTCGGGCGGCAAGATCACCGACCAGGGCGCACACTTCATTGACATCGCCCAGTGGGCCAACGACGCCGAGGCCGCCGGCCCCCTCCTCTACGAGGGCACAGGCACCTTCCCCCGCGACGGACTGTGGGACACGCCAGTCACCTACAACGTCGTCGCCACCTACGCCAACGGCGTGAAGCTGGAGATCATCCACCCCCTGATTGACAACGACTGGGCGGTGCGCTTCGAGGGCACGGACGGCTGGCTCCTCGTCACCCGCAACAAGCTCTTCGCCTCGCGCCCATCGCTCCTCGAGCCGTTGCGCGCGAGCGAGACCCCCCTGCCCCGGAGCGACAACCACTACCAGAACTTCCTCGACGCCGTCCGCACCCGCCGCCAGCCCATCGCCCCGCCCGAGGTCGCCCACCGCTCCACCACCGTCTGCCACCTCGCCGTCCTCTGCCTCCGCCTCGGCCGCCCCCTCCGGTGGGATTCCGCCAAAGAGCAGGTGATCGGCGACGCCGACGCCAACCGCCTCCTCCGCCGCCCCATGCGTGAGCCGTGGACCCTGTAGCGCCAGCCTCTGCGCGCCATACTGGGTCAACTGCGCCACGCAGGTGTTTGACCCACTATGGGCGCTTTGGCGATCCGGGGGCATCCGGAGAGGTCCCGCCATACTGTATCACCTGCGCGACACAGGTGTTTGACCCACTATGGACGTTTTGGCGATCCGGACGCATCCCTGGCCGTTTTTCCCATACTATATCACCCGCGCGCGGTCGTTTGACCCACTATGGGCGTTTTGGCGATTCGGACGGCTCCGGGGCCTTCCCGCCATTCTTGCTCAGCCTCCCCGCCGCCGCACCGTGATCCGGTCTCCCCAGTGTCAGACAAGAACCTGGCAGGGGAATGGGGGCAAGGGGATAGCAGAAAGAGAGACAACGAGCCATCGGCCAGCCCTCTGCCCGCTCCGCTCTTCTCTTCATTCCCCTGCCCCCATTCCCCTGCCCCTCCTCTCTCCTCGACAGTTGATCCGGTATGGGCGCTTTGGCGATCCGGACGCATCCCCGGTGGGGCGGATGCCCTTGACTCAGCGGCTGCACTTCGTAGAATGGCTCCTGAGCCGCCACCGCCGCTTGGCGGACCCCGCTCGCGAACAAGGCGCGAGGGGGAGCACTGGGTAACTTAAGGATTGGAGACGTGACACCCGAACCACGTGACACCCGAACCACACAGCTAGTTGGCTGAGACGCCCGATCGCGTCGGGGTGAAGCCCTCAGTCACCGTCCTTGATCCGCGGGCAGGGATCGTGTAGACTCCAAACGGGATGAGAGAAAGGGGGATACGATGGCGAGTGTGACGGTGGATGAGTTGTCAGGGAAACTCAGAACGATCCTCGACGAGGTCGAGCGCTCGGGGGAGGAGGTGGTCATCATGCGCAACGATCACGCGGTCGCGCGGCTGGTCCCGGCCACTCGGGGCATGACCGCGCGTGAGTTCTTCGGCGACATGCCCGGCACGCTCACCTACGAGGAGGGCGAAGCGCTGCTACGTGACATAAAGGAAATGGACAGGTTTCTGGACCAGAGGATTAGTGACCCATGGGAGTGATCGTAGACACCACCGTATGCGTGGAGGTGGAGCGAGAGAACCTGACCGTTGAGGAGCTGGCAGCAAGGCTGGGGGAGGAACCCCTTTGCCTCGCACCCGTGACCGTTGCCGAAGTCGAGTATGGGCTTCATCGGGCGAAGACGCGCAAAGAGAGGAAGCGGCGCGAGGCCGCGCTGGCGCGGATTATGGCCAAGCCTTGCCTCCACATTGACAGGGCCACCGCGCAGGTGTTCGGGCGAATCGCCGCGCAGCTCGATGCCTCGGGCAAGCCCTCGAAGCACCGGGTACAAGACCTCTGGACCGCCAGCCTGGCCCTCCAGCACGGCTACAAGGTCCTCACCCAGAACCGCAGCCACTTCGAGGACATCCCCGGCCTCACCGTGCTCTCCATCTAGACAGGAATTGGAGACGTGACACCCGAACACACTTTCGCTTCTCGTGCGAAGCCGTCCGCAATGGCCGCCTCGGCACCCTCAAGCGCATCATCGAATACCTGGGCGAAGGGCCGGCCTGCGGCCCCGAGCCGCCCCAGCCCGTGCCCAAGGGCTTCGACTACGACCTCTGGCTCGGCCCCGCACCCTGGGCCTACTACACGCCCAAGCGCTGCCACGGCAGCTTCCGCTGGCTCCTCGACTACTCGGGCGGCAAGATCACCGACCAGGGCG
>VGYW01000078.1 GCA_016872875.1 Planctomycetota bacterium
GCCCCCTTCGGGGGCTTGGATGGGGGGCACGCGCGATCCCAGGGCTCCCTTCGGTCGCCCTGGGCTACGGCTGGGTCGCCCGCGTCGGCGGGCTACAAGGCCCCGAGATGTGGGCAAAGATCAGGGCTTCGCCCTGGGCCGATATAGTACGCCCCCGTGTGGGGCCGCCGAGCAGTTCACCACGATTGGGGGCCATGCTCAGCCCCGTCATTGGCGAGCGGCCTATCGGGGCAGGGGGTTGTTGATGATGCCGAACCGCCAGAGCTGGCCGCCGAGGGCCTGGGCGGTCTTGGCCCGCAGCCCGTTGCGCGTGGCATCCGCCGCGGCAGCGACCTTTTCCTTCCGGCCGGCGGTCGCGTCGGAGCCGGCGAAGTGGCCTCCGACCAGTTCCTCGTCCGACATTGCGATGAGCTTCTGGAAGCGGGCGAAGTAGGCTTCGCCGACGCGGCGGCGGGTGGGGCCTTCCTCGTGGCATTCGGCGGCGCTCATCAGATGGCCGTCGGCGGCGGGGAAGACGCAGGACCAGCTCGAGTCCGCCATCGCCCAGCGGCCATCCGCGTAGAACTCCGAGACCGTGTGGCCCGTCCGCTTGTCCGAGTAGAACAGGTGGACGATGCGTGCCGGGATGCCCGCCACGTGGCAGAGGCGTGTGAAGGCCCTGGCCTGCTCGTTGCAGAAGCCCGCGCCGCTCCTGAGGAGCTCCTCGTCCGGGAGCGCGCGGTCGGCCCGCGCGGGCGCGCCCAGCGGCGGCATCGTCGGGTGGCGGAACTCGCGCGGCAGGGCCTCGGTGAGCAACGCGACGGCTCTCTCGCGGTCGGTCTTCAACCCAACCGTGTAGCGCGCGACGAGCTTCTCGAAGGCGGGCAGCGTGCCCGGCCGGTACTCGACCTTGAGCGGCGTGTAGGCGCCGTAGAGGAACCTGGCGGTCTCAGCACGATACGCGATGAACCGGTTGGCCTGCCAGCGGCACGACGACACGGGGCGTGGCGCGGCCTCATCGCCTCGGCTCCAAGGGTGGCGTGGCGGCGAGCGGGCAGTCGAGCCCGGCTACCCTCCGCTCTTGATGTCAACGTCTTCGGAAGGAGCGAAATCATCAGCGTCCTGCCTCTTCACCTCGATCACGCTGCACGGCACGTTTGGCTGGTCGCTCAGCATCACCCAGTAGAAGCCGTCGTCCGCCCTGTAGATGAGGACGAGAATCCCGACGGGGTTCCGCTTGGCCTTGTGCGGGCGCCCAAGCGTGCTGAGGACGGCGGCCTTGCTCATGCCAGGTGCACGCTTCCGAACAAACAAGACACGCGCCCGCCCGCCCGCCCGCCTAAGACAAGAGGAGAAAACTGGGAATCTGTGGTGAAGAAGCGCACCAGTTTACTCTTGTCTAGTCGCCTCTCCGCCGCCGGGGTCGCCAGTCTGGCCGCTCCGTGGCGTGTCTCGCAGAGAAGGAAGTGTAGTGAACCGATGCCCCTGGTCACAAGGTTCTCTCTCATATCTCCCCGTCTGAAGGTGGCTCCTCTTGGGGGTCTCGGACGCCGGCGGGGGCCTTGTCCCGCCCCGTTGGGGCTGGCCCCAAAAAGCGTCAGGGGCATTGACGTGGCCGGGGCTCTGCCCAGCTTCAAGCCCGCCGTCGCCTCGACCCCCAAACCCCCACGATGGGTCGGGCGTGCGGCCCCTCCCCCCGCCCCGCCGTGAGGCACGGCGTTGCGTGCCACGCCCGAGCTCCTCGCAGACCTCAGGTCACACGGCAAGAGGGCGAGACGAAAGAGCCGGCGTTGTGGGCCAGAGTTCTTCGAGAGGGGTGCCCGCCGCCTGGCCGCGTGCCACACGCTGGCGGGGCGGGCGGGGCGGGCGGGCGGGCGGGCGGGCACGTTTTGATTGCGGTATGTCCGTTGTTCGGAAGCGTGCACTAGGTGTGCTTTTCGGGAGAAAGTGTTTCCTTTTTCCGAATTGAAGAACGCGGCGGCACCCGCCGCCGCCCGCCCGCTTCGGGCGGCGGGGGCTTGACTCGGCGTGGGTCATGCGGCAGTATTAGGGTAGAGGGGCCGGGCGAGGGAAGACCAAGATGTTCCCCATTCCTGCGCAAGGAGGGATTCGCATGGTCCGCACATCATACATAGTTCTGGCAGCGACCCTGGGCCTGTGCGTGCTTGGCGCGGCCGCGGTGGCGGTCTACGCCGCGTGTGGCCACTGCGGGGCGCCAACGACGCCCGCGAGGGTCGAGGTCAAGCCCGAGGTGAAGGTCCTGGCCGAGGTGAAGGTGAAGGAGACGCCGCCGTTCGACGTTCTGGACGTGACCGGCCCGAACAAGGACAAGGAGCGGGTGTGCTACATCTGCACCTACGGGGGCCGGCCGTCGTTCGTCATCCTCACCAGGGCGCTCGGGGGGCACTTCGGGGACTTGGTGAAGGCGCTCGACAAGTTCGTGTGCGAGCACGGGGACAAGCGGATGGCCGGCTTCGTGGCCTACCTGGGCGCGAACAGCGAGGAGAACCGCGAGGCGCTCAGGAAGCTCGCGAAGGACCTGAGCTTGACGATTCCGCTGACCATCGCGCTCGACGGCGAGAAGGGGCCGGGGGCCTACAAGCTCGACGGCCACTTCGACACCGTGGTGCTCGTGTGCCACAAGGACAAGGTGGAGCGCTCGTTCATCCTCCACTGCGAGACGGCGGCGTGCACGAGCAAGGAGTGCATGAAGCTCGACTCGATCGTGGAGGCTGGAACCAACATGCTGAAAGGGATCTGACTCTGCGATCCTGCCTGGGAGGGTTGGCGAGGCGGGTGGCCGGCGAGGGGCCGCCCGCCTCGTTGCGCGCCATCGGCCCGCCGCCGCGGGGTATGACCCCCAGCAGGATCAGGGGCCATACTCGCCGCCGCGGGGCATTGACACGCTGTGCTAGGGCCGGTATAATCAGCAGGAAATGTCGGCCGCCAGGCATTGCTGCTGTTGAGCGGAACGTGGCCGGGAGACGGGGGACAGCGCGATGGACTGGCCGGGGTGTGCGAACCTGCGTGCGGTGCGCCGCCATCTGGGGAAGAGCCAGAGCGAGCTGGCGGCGATGCTGGGCGTCTCCGTGCGGGCCGTGCAGAGCTACGAGCAGGGCTGGCGGCACCCGCCGGCCACGGTGCAGAAGCTGGCCGCCCTGATGTGCCACCTGGCCTGGCGGAAGGACCACGGGCCGGTGAAGCCCTGCTGGGAGGTCCGCGGCTGCGAGCCGGCGGTCCGAGACGGGTGCACCGTCTACCAACTCTCCGCGGGCGACCTCTGCTGGATGTTCGAGCGCCGCCACCTCAAAGGGGGGCAAGGGGCGGCGTGCGCGGACAGGGATTGCGCGAAGTGCCCCGTGACCCGCTGCTGGATGCCGGCTGACGCCTAGCCCGCATTTCTGGCGAAATGCGGGAATCACCAAATGACAAGCTCCAAGAACCAGACAACGTCCAAACTCCAATCCCCAATCACCCAGACCGAGAGGACACTGAGCTTTCGCCGAAGGTCGGCGTTCTGTTTCGGTCATTGAGCCTCTGGGGCTTGAGGATTGTCTGGTGCTTGGTGATTGGCACTTGGGATTTCCCGCATATCGTGTGAAATGCGGGCTAGGCGCTCAGCACCACGGTCTTCGCGTTGCCCCCAGGCCGCGCGACGTGGACGGCGCAGGAGAGGCAGGGGTCGAAGGAGTGGATGACGCGCAGGAGCTCGACCGGCTGCGCGATGTCGGCCACGGGCACCCCGAGGAGGGCCTGCTCGATGGGGCCGGCGAAGCCGCCGTCGTCCTTCGGCGAGGCGTTCCAGCCGGTCGGGGTGACGACCTGGTAGCGTGAGAGCTTCCCGCTGGCGATGTTGGTCCAGTGGCCGAGTGCGCCGCGCGGGGCCTCGGTGAGGCCGACGCCCGTGGCCGTGGCCGGGATGCGGCTGGGGGCCAGGGTGGGGGCGCCGGGGACGAGTTGGTTGAGCCACTCGCCCATCGCCACGGCGATCTTCCTGGCCTCGAGGGTGCGGGCCATGTTGCGGTCCATCGCCGAGATGCCGTCGCGGTAGTCCCCGTTCACCCACATGCGTGCCAGAGCCCCGACTTCGTGGACCTTGTTCATGTAGCGGGGGGCCTTGATCCAGGAGTAGGCCTGGGCCTTGCCGGGGCTGAACCGCGTGACGCCCACGGCGGGGTTGAGGGCGGTGGTGGCGTTGTGGTACCAGGAGTAGCGCACGTATTCGGCGATCAGGCGGGTGTCCACGCTGCCCAGGGCGCCGTCGGTGTAGCGGCCGCGGGCGAGGAGCTTGCTGGTGCCGGCCACGTCGAGGTCGAAGACCCCGTAGGCGGGGAGGTTGCCGCAGCCCTTGCCCATGAGGCCGTATTCGGGGAAGCGTGCGGCGAGGAGCTGGGCGTCGGGGACCTGGACGTCCTCGATGAAGGTGCGGATGTCGGCCAGGAGGGTTCGGAAGTCGGCGATCTTCTGCGCGGTGGCCGACTCGGTGCAGCCGCCTGGGTAGAAGGTGGAGGGGAGCGGCAGCTTTCCGCCGAAGATGGCGCCCATCTGGTGCGCCACGCGGCGCATGGCGAGTGCCTGGACGTAGTGGCCGATGAGGCTGGCGGCGTCGGCGCCGCGGAGCATGTCGGGCGTCGAGTAGCGCGGCGTCCACGGCGCCATGTCCAGGGCGCCCGTCGTGTCCACGTAGTCGAGCGCCGCCAGGTGGTAGAAGTGGAGGATGTGGGACTGGAGGAAGTTCGCGCCGAGGACGAGGTTTCGGAGGATGCGGCCGTTGCCGGTGGGCTGGACTCCGAAGGCGGCCTCGAGGTTGAGGGAGGCGGCCATTCCGTGGGAGACGGGGCAGACGCCGCAGATGCGCTGGGTGTAGTGGACGGCGTCGAGCGGGTCGCGCCCGACGAGGATGAGCTCGAAGCCGCGCAGCATCGTCCCCGCGCTCTTCGCCGCCACCACCTGGTTCCTACCATTCACAATGTCCACCGTCACCTCGACGTCGAGGTGGCCCTCAACGCGGGTGACGGGGTTGATCTTGATCGTCGTCGCCATTCAGAAGCTCCTAGTGAGGTGTGGGCCGGCCGCCGCGGCGGTTCGAGCCGCCCCTGTTCAATCGTCGTGCTCGTCGTCCTCGTGGTCATCATCCCCACCGCCCTCATCGTCGTCGTCCACGCCCGGGCCTGACATCGTGGTGAAGGGCGACATCACGTCGGGGAAGCCGGGCTCCGTGCAACCGATGCAGGGGCTCTTTGCGCCGACGCACCAGTTGACGCCGACTCCGCCCGCGGCGGACGCGTTCCACTTGCGCGTAGGGCAGTCGCAGTTCGCCACCCGCCCCTTGCAGCCGAGGGCGTAGAGGCACCCGCCCTGGTCCAGGGTGTCGGGGCCGCGAACGTCCCTGTCCCGCGAGCTGTGGCACGAGAAGCAGCTCAATCCCCTGGTGTGGCCGAGGCGGCGGCCGAAGAGCGAGTTGAAGCTCGCCAGGTAGGGGCACAGGTCGTGCATCGTGCGCCCGAAGTACTCCGTCGGGCGCAGGAAGCGGTCGAGCGGCGGCACCCGCCCGTTCCTCAGGATGTAGGCGATCGTGCCCGCCACCCAGTCGGGATGCGCCGGGCAGCCGGGGATGTTGACGACCGGCCGCGAGCCTACGACGGTCTTGAGCGAGCGCGCCCTGGTCGGGTTGGGCCTGCCGGCGGACACGCCGCCGAAGGAGCTGCACGTGCCCACAGCCACGCACAGGAGGGCGTTCCGCGCGAAGTCCTGCACCGCCTTCAGCGCGGTCGTGCCGTTCCACACCGTGCAGGCCACGCCGCCCGCCGCGGTGGGGATGGCGCCCTCGACGACCAGGACGTAGCCGCCCCTGGTGCGCGCCGCCTTGGCCGCAGCAGCCGCCTGCTCGCCCGCCGCCGCCATCACGTTCGGGTGGTACTTCACGTCCAGCGTCCGAAGCAGCAGGTCGTCTATGCTCATCAGGCTGATGCTGTTGAGGAGGGACACCGAGCAGCCGGTGCAGGCCTGGGCCTGAAGCCAGACGACGGGGGTTCCGCCCTCGACGGCTTCCGCCTCGCGCATCCGCAGCGCCCCGTAGCCCAGGGCGGTCGCTATCGCCGAGGAGGCGCGGATGAAGTCACGGCGCGTCATGCTCATACACAGGCTCCTTGGGTTCTCTCGGGAGGCGTGAAGAAGGGGGGAACCGTCACCAGAATCGGCCTTCCCCTGGCACGAGAGGCGAGTTGGCAGGCATCACGAGTGCTGCATCACAACGTGATATATTGATACTACCCATCCGTCTCCTCCGAGTCAAGGGTGTTTTTGCAGGAAATCTCCCCAACGCCCGCTGCCCGGTCATGCGGCGTTGACTTCGGGACGCCCGGCGCATACACTGTTGGCTGCGGTACATCTTCCTCGGAGTCGTCGCAGGAGCAGTTCTCGTGCGAGCTATGCCCATCCTGGTTTGCCTGGCCGCGCTGGCGGCGTTCCCCGAAGCGCGGGGCGCCGCGCCCGCACAACCCTTCTTCGCCTTGTGCCACGACACGCACGACGCGAAGAAGCGGGGGCTGAAGGAACAGGCGGAGCTCCTCAAGGACCTGGGCTTCGACGGCTGCGCGCACCTGTGGCTCGGCGGCGTGCCCGAGCGGCTCAGGACGCTCGACGACGCGGGCCTCAAGCTCGTCGAGATCTACATCCAGGTGAATGTCGCTCCAGGCAAGGCGCCCTACGACCCGAAGCTCAAGGAGGTGGCCAAGCTGTTGAAGGGGCGCGACACGCTCCTCGGCCTCCTGATGGCCGGCGCGCCGCGCGGGGCGCAGGAGGCCGACGAGCGCGGCGTCGCCATCCTCCGCGAGATCGCAGACCTCGCCGCCGAGAACGCCCTCCGCGTCGCAATCTACCACCACACCGGCGACTGGACCGAGCGCGTCGAGGACGCCGTCCGCGTCGTCAAGAAGGCCGACCGCAGGAACCTCGGCGTCCACTTCAACCTCTGCCACTGGCTGAAGGCCGACGGCAAGTGGGACCTCGATGCCACGCTGAAGCTGGCGGCGCCCCACCTCTTCGTCGTGACCCTCAACGGTGCGGAGAACGCCGACCCGAAGCTGGGCTGGGACAAGCTCATCCAGCCCCTCGGCCGCGGCGCCTTCGACGTCGCTGGCCTGCTCAAGAAGCTCAGGGAGCTCGGCTACGCCGGGCCGATCGGCCTCATGTGCTACGGCCTGGGCGGCGACGCCCGCGAGCACCTCAAAGAGTCCATGGCGGCCTGGCGCAAGCTGGCCGCCCAATGAGAGCGCGTAGCGGCAAGCGTCACGCTTGCACAGTTGTGCGGGGGGATGAATGGATGATTGGATGGGTGGATGAATGCCAGAGAGGTCGCGTCTCTCATTCATCCATTCATCCACCCATCCAATCATCCCCTTTGGTTGCGGCCAATGGCCGCATTGACAGAATAGGAGCACCCAATGGCATCGTCAGACCGAACGAGGCGCGAGTTCCTCAAGGCCGGCTCGGCAGCGGTGGCGGGGGCCGCCGCCGCGGGCGCACAAGACCCCAAGGGCGCGGACACCTCGAAGATCCTCAACTACAACCCGAAGATGGGCTACCGGCGCCTCGGCAAGACCGGGGCCATGGTCTCAGAGGTCAGCCTCGGCGGACACGGTTCCCTGGGGCTCGAAAACCGAGTCCAGGTCCTCGCACGCGCCGCCGAGCTCGGGGTCAACTACCTCGACACCAACATCGTGGGCGAGTGCGCCCAGTACGGCGAGGCACTCAATGGCCGACGCAAGGACTGGTACATCGGCTTCGCCTCCTGGCCCGAAAAGCTCACCCCCGACGGCGAGAAGCAGCTCTCGAAGGAGAGCCTCGTCCGCGAAATCGAAGGCCGCCTCAAACACTACAAGACCGACACCCTCGACCTCTGGCGCCCAGTCGGCGCAACCTGGGGCGCGGGCCAGAACAAAATCGCCACGCTCCTCGACGTCAACGACTGGGTGCTCGACATGGTCGTCGAAGTCTTCCAGAAGGTCAACAAGGAGGGCAAGGTGCGCTGGCTCGGCATCTCCGCCCACAATCCCAAGCTCTTCCGAAAGCTCCTCGAGAAATACCCCACCTTCTCCGCCGTCGTCTTCCCCTACCTCTTCACCACCAAGGACCTCGGGGGCGACAGCCTGCTCGAGCTGGCGAAGCAGAAGGACGTTGGGGTCATCGGCCTCAAGCCCTTCGGCGCAGGAACCACCTTCGGCATCAGGCCCAACGAGATCAAGGGGAAGCTCGACCCCAACGCCCACGTGCTCGTGAAGAAGATGCTCCAGGAGCCGCGCCTCACCGCCATCATCCCAGGCGTCAATACGATCGAGCAACTGGAGGAGAACGTCAAAGGCTCCTACGAGCGCGACAAGCCGCTCACCCGCGGCGACGAGCAACTCCTCCGCCGCTACGCCGCGGCCATGCACGCCCACCTGCCGCCCAGCTACCACTGGCTGCGGCAGTGGGAGACCGTGTGATGCGCGCGCCCGCGCTCGGCGGCATCGCCGTCGCGGCGGCGGCCATCGCCGCCGTTTCCTGCCGCTCTGGCCCGCAGCCGCAGAACGACCCCCTCGGCCCCAACGCCGGCTGCTACGTCTGCCACATGACCTTCCTCAACGAGCCCCTGAGCACCACCCACCTGCGGGCGGGCATCGGATGCGTGCGCTGCCACGGCGTGAGCGCCGCCCACGCAAACGACGAGAACATCGGGGCCACCAAGCCCGACGTGGTGATCAAGGCCAGCGAGGTCAACGCCTTCTGCCGCAAGTGCCACGCGAAGCACGACGTTCCGCCCGAGGCCATCGTCGCCCGCTGGCAAGCGCGCTTCCCCGCCGGCCCGAAGCCGCCGCCCACCCCCACCTGCACCGCCTGCCACGGCACCCACAAGATCGCCAGGAAACCATAGCCCCCGCGCCTGCCTCCTCGCTCGTGCTCGCCTGCCATCCTTACCCCCCAATCCACGCCGGCACACCGATGCGTGCCGAGGTGAAGAACTACAAGGTGCTCTGGAAGAAAGAGGGCGAGTAGCCCTTCCAGCTACTTCCAGTATTCAAAGCGCAGGTCGGAGCCCGCAACTTCCACGATGTGGGACATGCGGTCGGTCGTGGCAAGGATGCACCGCCGCTGGATTGCCTGACTGGCAATCCAGATGTCGTTCTCCTGGACGCCCAGGAGCTTGTCCGGGGTTTGCTCCCATAGGTCCGGGACCACCTTGGCCTTCAAGCGGCCCCGTCTGTCGGTGGGGGCATATCGCGCGAAGAGGCGCGCCCTCAACTCGGCATAGCTCTCGACGACGTGGCGGCCCAGCGGTAAAACCGCGAAAGACGACATCGACTCCCTCACGCGGGCCTGCCGTTCCTCGTCAATCCTGGGCGCAACCCGCAAGCCGTACTCCACCTCCGCAACGCTGACGACGGACACGAACACGCGGTCCAATGCGAGCTTCTCCCACCTGCTCCGGAACAGGGCGTGCTTCGAATGGAGTTCGTCCCAGAGCGCGCTCGCAATGCTCGTATCGAGAAGGTAGGCATCTTCAAGCCGGCTATTGATCATCTGCATCCAGCTCCTCAAGGTGCACAAGCGCCTCGTGGATCGCCTGGTCGCGTATGGTCTTGAGGCGCTTGAGCGTTTCGTCCGCGCGGGCGCGCTCCCAATCGGGGGAGACGTACTCGTGATAGGGAATACAGGGGCGGAAGCCTGTGGGGAAGAACCCACGGAATGGGAACGGAACCGGACGCTCATGCCCGGCGAAGCAATCGAGCACTCTCCGCTCCAGCCGCGGCGGGAGATCGTAGCCCCTTAGCACTAGCGCGTCGATCTCCCGGAGAAGCGCACTTAGTGCGCGCTCCAGTGACGCGTTGGGGAATGCAACGGCAAGTTGCCTACGGGTCTCACAGTAACGCCCTGCCAAAGCCGAAAGACGTTCATGTTGGTCCGTCGTGAGGGCCGGCAGCGGCAGGGACTTGAGGGTCACAATCCTGTGGTCTCTCTGCGCATCGCGGTCCAGAAGGTATGCGTTCGCGACTGGGCCATTCAGGGCACCCGCCAGGGCCAAAATGGACCACCCCCCGCTAGGCCAAATGCCGTGTAGCCTCTGGTAGCATACGAGACCCTTCGAGTCAGGCACGGCGAGCAAGCGCCATGGCCCTCGACTCACCCGCGCGGCGTTGACGACTACCTTTGGCGCCTGCCAGGGCAGCTTGTGGGCATTCCCCCTCATCACTTCTGGCGAGACATTTAGCCAGGCGTGGCCGTGGTGGACGAACGCTTCATCGAGTCGTCCCGGCACCTTCTCAAGTCCCGGTACGAACCCCGGTTGCCTCTTCTCCGAGATGAGTTTGGGCCGCGTCTCGTCGTCAAGTGGAATGGAGAATTCGATCCCCCGGTGTATCTCTGCAACCTGCCCCAGGGTGTTAAGGTGGCTGAGCCGATCCCAGACGTCCTGGAGCGGCGAGGTCCAAAGCGAGGGCTTGCCGCCACGCCAAACGTCGTCCCGGCTCATGCTCGGCACTGAGCATGCAAGGAACTGGTCACGATCTGGCTTGAGAACGACCGAAGAATGCACAGCGCATCGGGGTGTTTGCTCGGGCCTTCTTCCGTGACACATGACGAGCACCGTTTCGGCATCGGAATGTGTGAACACGCCGTCGGGGAGGGCCATCAGTTGGGCATGGGTGTACATCTTGCCTAGGCGGGCATTGAAGTCCCTGTAGGCACGGCCTGAGATGAACGAGCGCGGGAGGACGAGACCTAGCATCGGCGGCGGGTTAGGGTGCAGAATACGCCTGAGGAGCTCCGCCGGCTTCTGAACCAGTTGCACGGTGCTTCCGTAGGCCCGGCGTTCCTCGCGGCTGAAGTCCTCGAAGGGAGGGTTGCACAAGACCACCGCCGCCTGCCTCAACTCCCGCGACAGCGAGGGACCTGCAAAGACGTCCTCCTGGATGATCCGCCACCCGTCCGGGTTGGGGTAGTCGGCCAGCATCAGGGACAGGCGCGCTACCTCGCAGGCGAAGGGGTCCACCTCAATGCCCACCAGGCGCTCGACGAAGTGATCGTGCCTCTTCCGCGCAGTCATGTTCAACGGCAGCAGATCACGCATCCTCCGCATGGCGGCGACCAGGAAGACTCCGTGGCCTGCGCAGGGCTCGAGAACGCGAAGCTCATCCCAATGGGTATCCTGGAATGGGAGGTGCTGCACAAGGAACTCCGCGATCTGCGGCAGAGTGCTGTGAGTGCCATATCTGTCCCGCGTCTCCGGGCTTACCAACGTGTTCTCGTAGACATAGGCCAGGGCGTCCACCGACAGATTCTGGAAGTGGAACGCATTCCGGATGCGGCCCCAAATCACGTCCTGGACTTCGCGGTCATCCATCGCAGGTGGCGCGGGTCTTGCTTGGAAGTAGAACGCCTCGACGTTGCGGATCGCGGCCGCGGCGTCGTCTGCAAGCCAGTCGCCAGGATGGCCTCTATCTCCCATGACCTTCGCAGCCAGGAGCCTGAAGACCAATCTGAAAAGGCCATCGTAGTCGAACGGCCCGCCCTTCTGCTCCTTGTCGTGGCACTGCCGGGCATTGGACAGAGCATCTTCGAGCAGCGCGCCCAGCTTGTGGCTCACGGCCTCGCCAATCGCCGGCATCAGTCCGGCATCGAAGAAGTCGAGCTGCCGTGCGGCGGCTTCCGTGGGGATGCTCTTCGCCCGGAGGATCGTCTCAGGCTTCCACTCAGTGCGGTGCTGCCAAAATGCCTGCCGGATGTTGCTCTGGGGGATACTTTCGAGGCGGGCCGGCTCGCCTGTGCCAGTGACCTTCCAGCGGACGAGGTCGCCTGCGGCGTTCACCTCAAAGAGCATGGGCGCGCCCAAAGCGCGCAATGTCACCACGAGCTCGGGCCCGCGTTGCCCGTCGGCACAGGCCACGCTGATGCAGGCCGTATCGTAGGAGTGAGGTTCCCGTGCGAAGGCAGCCAGGTCTACCGTGCGGGGGGTTGGGACCCCGCTTAGGTAGTCAGCGAAGCGGTACTGGCGTTCGCGCACCGCCTCCCCGTACCCGATCTTGTCAAGACCGTGCTCGATCAGGCCGAGGCTGATGGTCTGGGCATGGGTCGGCAGCGCAGCAGGCTCCTCCGGGGATGGCACCTTCGGGCAGCGGCTCGGGGTAGCCGGCCACACGCGCCACGACTGATATACATACCATGCGAACTGCCCCGTGTCAAGGTGCGCTTCTCGACGCCCTTGCCCCCGTGTTGAAAAGGCACGGCGGAGTTGCTATCATCTAGCCGACGTGGGAGGCAGCCTACTGAAGGAGAACTGGGATGCGTCGAAGGACTGTCGCACTGCTGGTGCTGGGCTTGGTCACTTGCCTTGGCCTCGCGGCCGCGGCCGGCGAGGCGGACGACGAGGGCTTCGTGGCCATCTTCAACGGGAAGGACCTGACGGGGTGGGACGGCGACCCGAAGCTCTGGTCGGTGAAGGACGGGGCGATACGCGGCGAGCAGGAGCAGCGCCCCGGCAACACCTTCTGCATCTGGCGCGGCGGCACGCTGGAGGACTACGAGCTCAAGATCAGCTTCCGCGTCGGCGGCGGCAACTCGGGCATCCAGCACCGCAGCGTGGACTGCGGGAAGTGGGTGGTCGGCGGCTACCAGGCCGAGGTGTGCAACAGCCCAGCCGTCGGCTTCCTCTACGACGAGCGCGGCCGCGGCTCCCTCGTCAACGTCGGACAGAAGGTCGTCATCAGCGCCGATGGCAAGAAGGAGGTCGTCGGCGAACTGCCCGGCGCCAAGGAGAACTACAAGAACTACAAGGCGCAGGACTGGAACCACTACCGCCTCGTGGCCCAGGGCAACCACATCCAGCACTTCCTCAACGGCGTGCAGACCATTGACCTGGTGGACAACCAGCTCGAGGACCCGAAGGCGGAGAAGCCCGACCTCAGGAAGGGCCGCCTCAAGGGCATCCTGGCCCTCCAGCTCCACGGCGGCGGACCCATGTGGGTCGAGTTCAAGGACATCAAGCTGAAGGTGCTGAAGAAGAAAGAGGGCTAGCCTGCACTTCCCACGAAGTGCTGGAGATCCGAAACCCCGAATCCGAAATCCGAAGGAATATCAAAGCCGAAAACCCCAATTGCCGAAACGTCGCCCCAGAAGATCGCCGCGCACTGTGTTGCTCTTGTCTTGGTCATTGGGATTTCGGGTTTCGGATTTCTTTCGGACTTCGTGCTTCGGATTTCGAGTCTCCCGCATTTCCCGCCAGCGACTGGTGAGAAATGCGGGCCTATCGGGCAAGGCTCACGCGATGATGCCCAGCTCCGCGAGGAGCTTCTTGAACTCCTCGGCGTTCACCGCGGCGTGGCCGGCGTGGCAGTTGTTGAAGAAGATGTAGACGTTCTCCGCCTCGGTGCCGAGCTGCTTGACCTTGGGGAGCCACTCCTGGAGCTCCTCGCGGCGATAGAGGTAGTTGTAGCGCTCCTTGCCGCCGCCCTCGTACCACTTGGAGGCGTCGCGGCTGTGGAAGCGGACGTAGGCCGTCGGCGCCGTGGCGACCGCGGTGCGCGGCATCAGGCCCCGAATCGCCGGCTCGTCCACGCAGCAGAAGCCGAGCCGCCGCGAGCGCAGGAAGCCGAAGACCGCCTCGTTCGCCCAGGCCGCGTTGCGGAACTCCACCACGAGGGGGTCGTGCGGGAAGTCCTCCGGCAGCGCCGCCAGGTAAGCCCGCGTCCGCTCCGTGTTCCGGAACGAGTAGGGGAACTGGCACAGGATGCCCGCCAGGCGCCCCGCCTCGCGGGCCGGCTTGAGCGCCTCGTTGAACGCCGCGGCCACCGAGCGGTCCTGCTGGTGCGTCGTCGCCTCGTTCGCCTTCACCCAGAAGGTGAAACCCGGCGGCGTCCTCTTCACCATCGCCTCGATTGTCTTGAAGCTCGGCATCCGATAGTAGGTGAAGTTCAGCTCCACCGCCCTGAACCGCTCCGCATAGTATTCCAGCTCCTGGCCCTTCGGCAGGTCCTCGGGGTAGAAGGTCCCTTTCCAATCCGCATACTGATAGCCCGAAGTCCCGATTGCGATCACAGGCTTCGCCTTTCGCCAGTCAAGTCTTGCCCCTCATCGTGGGTCCGTTCTCAAGTTCCAACTCCTACTCGTCGTCGTCCTCGTCGTCGTCGTCGAGTCCACTGGCTTTCCCCCCTTCAGGGAATCCGACGACGAGGACGACGACGACCACGACGACGAGTGGGCACCCCAACGTCAATGGCCACGACCCCGCCAATCCCTCTGCCCCCGGCAGACGCTACCATACCACGAAAGCGGGGAGATTGCACCCATCGCGCCGACCTTGCGCCCCGGCGCGCGCATGCCTGCGCAGTGCGGATGGAGCCAGACGCCCCTGCGCGGGAGGAAGGTCGCATGTGACGCGCTACGGCCTCGGGGCGGCCTGGGGCTTCTTCATCCACGCGTCGAGGTCGGGCAGGGCGGCGTCAACCTTGGCGACCTTCCAGTGGCTACGGCCCTGCTGAACGAGGGCGATGATGGCGGCGGCGCCGTCGAGCTTGAGCTCGACGGTCGCTTTGCCGCCGTCGGTCTTCGGCTCGCCCACCTGGATGTCCCTCGCGGCCCTCAGCCTGCCGAGCAGTTCGCCGATATAGTCCACGCCCGCGGCGGGGTCCTTCTCGCGGCGGCGGGCGAGGGTGCGGATGCTCGTGCGCGTGGCGTCGCTGAAGCAGACGAAGGCGCCTGTGACGGCGCCCGGCCCATCCTTCCTCGCGGCCTGGAGCAGGGTCTCCACGGCGGCCTTCGGCGTGGCGAACTTGGGGTTCACGTCCACGAACGTGCTACGCACGAAGAGGTAGGCGTTCCAGGCCACCACGATGATTGCGGCGGCCATGGCGAGGTTCCAGAGGCAGGCTCGGAGGCCCCGCGGCTTGTCGGCGCCCAGGTATCTCCCGCGGTTGTGGAGGACGGCAAAGCCGACATAGGCGATGGGCAACAGGATGGCGCAGATGGCCGACGTGGCGACCCCCAGCCACAGGGGCACCTCGCCCCAGAAGACGGCTCCGAAGAAGCCGGGCACCGGGATGAGCGACGCCAGGCGATAGCGCCAGCCGGTAGGCTCGACCTTGAGCGCCTCGCACACGATGAACGCCGCCACCACCATGTGAAGGGTGATCGAGGACAGGGTCATCGAGAGTATCCCGAGGTCGAACATCACCCGCCCCAGGGTCTTCCCCGCGAAAACCTCCAGAGTCCCAGCCGCAACCACAGGCTTCACGTCCATCCGCGTCAGGGGGTAGAGCGTGTCCTGAAGGGTGTTGGCCGCGGCGATCACGAGAAGCCCTGTCGCCACGACGAAGGGGAGGAACATGCCGGTCGCCAGGTCGAACTTCGCGAGGCCCCGATGCTCCCGGCCCCAGCCGCGCGCGAGCAGGGTGTAGGGGTAGAGGAAGGTCATGTTGATGCCCACGCAGGCCGACAGGCCGCCGACCATGACGGCGATGCCCTGGGGGTCGGTGGGCACGGGGAAGGTGAACAGCCCGCGCCAGAGCTCGCCCCAGCGGATGCCCGTCTTGGCGATGACGAGCACGAAGGCGACGATGATGACCCACACCATGAGCTTCAGTGCGAACTCGTAGCGCCGGATGCCGCGCGAGCTTGAGCCGTAGAGCCACGTGACACAGATGCAGATGGCGAGCATGGCGGCCCCGAAGGGCCAACGCGGCAGGTCCTCGGCCCCCGTGGCCGCCGACGCCATGTCCGCGAACACGCTGCTCCCGACCGAGTACTGGGGCACGTGCCAGATGAGGGTGGCGAGGAGCGAGGCGAACGCCCATGCCCAGGCCACGCTGGGGTGGACGAAGCGCGACATGGCCTCGAACGGCCGCATGCCCGTCGAGAGCGTCTGGTGCGAGATGACGGCGAACATCAGGACCCCGAGCACCATGCCCAGCGGCTGCACCCAGAGGAGCGAGTAGCCGAGGAGCGCGCCGGCGAAGAGCGACGAGGTGGCGCTGCCCGCCCCGAGCGTGAGGGCGCTCTGGAGCCAGCCCGGGCCGCTCTTGCCCAGGTAGCCGCGCATGCGGGCCAGGAACGGCTTGGCCGCAAGCTCCGCCAGCATCGCCTTCTCGCGGGCCAGGGCCTCGGGGTCCCACTTGGCTACCATGGGCAGGCCGCGCTGAAGCTCGGAGGCGGGAGACACTCCCTCGGGACTCTTCTGCTCACTCACGGTTCACTCCTCCGTCTTAAGACAGCTTCGAGCCACGAGCGGCGAGCTACGAGCCTCGGAACCAGGAAAAGCCAAGAGAACCTTCGGCTCGAAGCTCGCGGCTCATGGCTCGCAGCTTCCTACGCGTTCTCGGTGTATCGGCACTTCGGATAGCCGGAGCAGCCGATGAAAGGCCCTCGGCGGCTCCGGCGGATGACGAGCGGCTTCTGGCATTCGGGACAATTCCGCCCGGCCTCCTGCGGCGGCGGTGGCGGGGGGGCCGACTTGTCGGGCTTCATGTTCCGGCACTTCGGATAGGCGGAGCAGGCCAGGAAGGCGCGCCCGCGCCACCTGCGGCGGACCATGGGCGCCCCGCACTTCTCGCACTTCGCCTCGGCGCCCTCGATGGGCGGCGCCCCCTCGCCCGCGGCGTCGCGCGTGTAGCGGCACTTCGGGTAGCCGGAGCACCCGAAGAACCTGCCCCGCTTCCCCTCGCGGGCGACGAGCGGCTTGCCGCACTTGGGGCACTTCTCGCCCGCAGGCTCAGGCGGCTTGCTCTCGGGCGCCGCGGGCGGGGCTTCGCCGCCTGGGGCGGCCGGAGCGGCCGCCGCGTCGCGCGTGTAGCGGCACTTGGGGTAGCCGGAGCATCCGATGAACTTGCCGCGTCGCCCCTCCTTGGCCACGAGCGGCTTGCCACAGTTGGGGCACTTCTCGCCCGTGGGCTCGGGCGCCCTGCGCGCCGGGGCAGGCGCGGCCTCCTGGCCCTCGGCGGGGGCCGCCTCCACGTTCCGCGTGTAGCGGCACTTAGGGTAGCCGGTGCAGGCGATGAACTTGCCCTTCCGCCCCGTTCGCACGACCAGCGGCTCGCCGCACTCCGGGCACTTCTCGTCGAGCTTCTCCACGGGCGTCGGCTCTCCTTCATCGTCCAGGGCCTGAGCGTAGCGGCAGTTGGGGAAGCCGGAGCAGGCCATGAAGCGCCCCTTCTTCGAGAGGCGCACGACCATCTCGGCGCCGCAGCGGGGACACTGGACGCCGGTGGGCGTGGCGAGCGACTTCTTGACGCTGTGCATCTCGGCCTGGGCCTTCGCAAGGTCGGCGCTGAACGGCTCGTAGAACTCGCGCAACACCTCCCGCCAGTCCCGCTTCGCCTCCTCGATGCTGTCGAGGTGGTCCTCGAACCGCGAGGTGAACTTCGTGTTGATGATGTTCTCGAAGAAGGGGAGCAGGGCGTCGTTGGTCACGATGCCCAGCTCTTTGACGTAGAAGACCTTGTCGCGGATTTCGGCGTAGCCGCGCTCCTGGATGGTGGAGACGATCTGCGCGTAAGTGCTGGGGCGTCCGATGCCCTCCTTCTCTAGCGTCTTGACGAGCGACGCCTCGGTGTAGCGGGGCGGCGGCTTGGTGAAGTGCTGAGAGGGCACAAGCTCAAGGCAACGGAGGCGTTGTCCCACCGCCAAAGGCGGTGGCGGCGGATTCTCGCGGACCAGAGGCGGATACACGCGCGTGTGGCCGTCGAAGACCACTGCTCGCCCCGCTGCCTTGAACAACCCGGGGCCTGCCTCGACGGCCACGCTCGCCGCGTCGTACTGAGCATCCGCCATCTGGCTGGCGACGAAGCGCTCCCAGATAAGGCGGTACAGCCTGAGCTGGTCGGTGGTCAGATAGCGCTCTAGCTTCTCAGGCGTCCGCTCCACCGACGTGGGGCGAATGGCCTCGTGGGCCTCTTGCGCGCTGCGGCGCGATTTGTAAACCCGCTCCTCAGGCGACAAATAGCGCTCGCCAAACCGCTTGACGATCGAGTCGCGGCACTCTTGCACAGCCTCGGCCGCCACGCGGAACGAGTCCGTCCGCATATAGGTGATGAGCCCCACTGAGCCCTCGGGTCCGATCTCGATGCCCTCATAGAGCTGTTGGGCCAACATCATAGTCACCTTCGGTTTGAGCCCAAGCCGCACCGAGGCGGCCTGCTGGAGCTGGCTGGTCGCAAAGGGCGGGTTCGGCTTCACGAATTGACGCTTCGTCTCAAACGAGACAACCCGATACTCCTTGCCTCGGAGGCTTTCAACGACGCGGTTGGCCTCCTCGCCGTTGGGGATTTCGACCTTCTCTCCATCGTATTCAGCCAAAAGGGCCTCGAAAACCCGCTGGCCTTCCGGGGCATCCATTGGCTGAAGCTTCGCCGCTATCTCCCAGTACTCTATGGGCACGAAGGCCTGGATTTCCTTCTCGCGTTCGACGAGGAGGCGGAGGGCGACGGACTGGACGCGTCCCGCGCTGAGGCCACGGAGGATTTTCTTCCAGAGCAGGGGCGAGAGCTGGTAGCCCACGATGCGATCGAGGATGCGCCGCGCCTGCTGCGCGTTCACGAGGTTCATGTCTATGTCGCGCGGCTGGCTGAAGCCTTCCTCAATACCGCGTTCGGTGATCTCGTTGAATGTCACCCGGCGGATCCGGCTCCTGGGCAGCTTGAGCGCCTCGGCCAGGTGCCACGCGATGGACTCCCCCTCGCGGTCGGGGTCGGGCGCAAGATACACGGCTTCGGCGCCCTTCGTGGCCTTGGCAAGCGCCTCGATCACCCGCCTGCGGTCGGGCAGCACCTGGTACTCGGGCACGAACCCCTTCTCGATCTCCACGCCGAAGGCCCGCTTGGGCAGGTCACGGACGTGTCCCATGCACGACTCGACGTGGAAGTCTCTGCCAAGGACTTTGCCGATCGTGCGCGCCTTGGCCGGCGACTCGACGATGACGACTTTCTTTCCCACTGGCTCTCCTTGTGAGTGAAGAATCGGCTTTATATCACAGCCCCCGCCAGCCTGTCAAGCAAGGGGCGATTCCGGGCGCGTGGAATCCCCTACGGCCAAGACAGCGCCTCTTGCAGCCTCCGTATGGAGGCGGGGGATTATAGCCCTCGGCGATGCTCGGAGAGCCGTGGGTTGACTGGTCGCCCGCGGCCCAGCCCCCGAAGCGGGGCGGCGGAACCTCGGGGACCACGGTTCCCCCGCCCCGCTTCGGGGGCTGGGCCTTGTTCTCGCACCCATACCCACGGCTCTCCGAGCATCGCCGTGGGCTATACTCCGCCACGCCCTTCGGGCGTTGGCTCTGCGCCCCTCGGCCGTAGGAGATTACACGCACCCGCGATTCCCGCCGTTTCGGTTCCCATCTCCTCGTGCTCGTCGTCATCCTCGTCGTCCAGTCCCTTGGTTTCTCCCCCTTCCGAGTTCGACGACGATAGCGACGAGGATCAGAAACGCGAAGCGATCGTGCGGTTTGACGTCTGATCGCGCCGGCGCTATACTGGCCGCGGAAAGGAGCGCGCGACGTGTCGAGCGAAGCGGACCCTCGCCAGGAGTATGCGGCTCTCCTGCGCGCCGTGGCGGCGCGCGTGGAGCTGGAACAGGGCTTTGGCATCGAGAGCTGGCGCCTCCCACTCCCGCCGCTTCCGTCGGCCAGGCCACCCAGCCCGGAGGCCACGCCGCGCCCCGCGGAGCCCCAGGCGGTCGGCAAGCGGCAGGCGGCAACCGGCAGTGAGCAGTCAGCAGCCGGCAGTCGGCAGCCAGCAGGCGGCAGTCGGCAGCCGGCAGCGCCGCGGCCTCCTGTCTCGGCTTCTGCTCCGCCGAAGGCGCCTGAGCCACAGGCCGCCCTCGACATCGCCACGGGCGCTAACGTGGACCTCTTCCAGGCGAAGGACTACGACATCCAGTTCCCCGAGGGGCTGACGAAGCAGGGCCAGCTCGACCACTTTGCGAAGGCCATCGCCGGCTGCACGCTCTGCCCGCTCCACGCCAAACGCACCCAGGTGGTCTTCGGCGTGGGGAACCCCGATGCCGAGCTGATGTTCGTGGGCGAGGCCCCGGGCCAGGACGAGGACGAGCAGGGCGAGCCCTTCGTCGGCCGCGCCGGACAGCTCCTCAACAAGATCATCACGGCGATGGGCTACAAGCGGGCCGACGTTTATATCGGGAACGTCAACAAGTGCCGCCCGCCCGACAACCGTGCGCCGCTGCCCGACGAGATGGACCGCTGTCGCCCCTTCCTCCTGCGGCAGATTGACATCGTGAGGCCCAAGGTCATCTGCCTCCTCGGCGCGACCGCCGTCCGCGGACTGCTCCAGTCCAAGGACAGCATCAGCTCGATTCGCGGCCGCTTCCTCCGCTGGCGCGGCATCCTCGTCATGCCCACCTTTCACCCAGCCTACCTCCTCCGCAACCCTGGCGAGAAGCGCACCGTCTGGGAAGACGTCCAGAAGGTCCGCGACCTCCTCCGCGGCAAGCTCACCGTCTGAAGGGCGTGCGAATGAGTGCGTCACGGGCCTTGTCGCTTCTGGCCGCCGCCGTTGCTCTGGCCTCGTGCATGGCCCCGCCTCTGGGTCTGGAGCCGACCCGGTCGGGCCTCCTCGTGCTGCTGACGGACTTCGGCGACCGCGACCACTACGTGGGCGCGATCAAGGGGGCCGCCTACCGCGCCAATCCCACCGTTCGCATCCAGTCCATCACCCACCAGATCGCGCCGTTCGACATCTGGGAGGGGGCAGTGACGCTCGCCCTCGGGGCCAAGGAGTTCCCCCCGGGCACCGTCTTTGTCGCGGTCGTTGACCCAGGCGTCGGCACCCGGCGGCGGGCTCTGGCCCTGCGGACCGAGGCCGGGCGCTTCTACGTGGCGCCCGACAATGGCCTGCTGACCTTCGTCGCCCGACGCGAGGGGGTGGTGGACGTGCGCGACATCTCGGCCCTTCAGCCCCTGGGCCACCGGCCATCGAACACCTTCCAGGGCCGCGACCTCTTCGCCCCCGCCGGCGCGCTCCTTGCCGGCGGGGAGTCCCTTGCCCGATTGGGGCCGCGCCTCAAGCCCGCCGAGATCGTCATGCTCCCCGTTGTCGAGCCCGCGCTCGAAGGCGGCCGCCTCAAGGGCTCCGTGCTACGCGTGGACCGCTATGGGAACATCGTGACAAACATCCCGGCCGACCTCGTGGCGAAGGCCGGCCTCAAGCGCGGCGGCAGGCTCGAGGCGAGCGTCGGCGCCGCCACCGTGCAGGCGCCCTTCGCCGCCACGTACGGCGACGTCGCCCGGGGTGAGGCAGTGGCCCTTGTTGACAGCATCGGCAACCTCGAGCTAGCCATCAACATGGGCGACCTGGCCGCCCGGCTCAAGGCCCGGCCTGGCATGCCCGTCGAGGTCCGAAAGCCGTAGCCCTTGCCGGACGGTCCCGGATTTCGGAGTTGATCAACTCCGAGATCACTTCGCCCAGCGCCGTGGGAAGGGCGCAGAGGCCGTTCATGCCGTCCAAGCCATCTCCCGGCCAGCCTCACAGTGAGGCGTGCGCTTCCCGCCCAGGCGCTCACTTGCGCGCCACGGGGATGAGCGCCTGGGAGCTCCGGCGGAGGTGGTTTTTCCCTGGCTCTAAGCGCCCAATCAGCAATGGCTTATGGCTCTCACCAGACCGCGGACCCGGCCTCAGCCGCCCAGGCGCTCACTTGCGCGCCACGCGGGTGAGCGCCTGGGAGCGCCAGCTCTGGCACACTATCCGGACCGGCGAGTCCATGAGGATTGCTGAGGTCGAGTGAGCGGGGGGTGGTGTTGATCTCGGAGTTGATCAACTCCGAAATATGCTCTGCCCGCGCTGAGGGCAGCCCCCGAGGCAATAGGAGGAGCCTTCCGATGAAGCGCTTTGGAGTGTCCCTTGCACTGCTCGTCTGCCGGGGCCTGGCCCTGGCGGGCGAGAATCTCCTCGTCAACGGCGGCTTCGAGGAAGGGCTGGGGGGTTGGAGCAAGCTCTGGACGCGGACGCCGAACGCGGGCTCGGCGCAGCTTCGCCAGGAGGGCGCACATGGCGGCAAGGGCTGCGCCCAGATCGAGCACACGGGCGCCAGCGACTGGAGCTTCGCACAGGAGAAGCCCGTCGCAGTCCAGCCGGGCCAACTCTACGAGCTGCGGGGCTGGGTCACGGTGGAGGGACGAGGCACCGCCGAGCTGTGCGTCGTGCTCCGCGATGCGAAGGGGGAGGTGCTGGACTGGGTGTTTGCGGGCCGCCGCTCGGGGGCCACGGCCCAGTGGCGGCTCCTCCGCTCGCGCTTCGTGGTGCCAGCCGGAGCGTCGAGCATCGTGCCGCGGCTCATCGGCAACGGGCCGGCAACCGTCCACCTCGACGACGCCTCTCTCACCCTGGAGGGCGCAATGGACGCTCTGCGCGCGAAGGACCTGCCCGAGACCATCAAGGTGTCGAGCGCAACGCTGGATGTGACGCTTCACACGGCCGACGCCCGCCTGGCCGTGGCCGACCGCCGCACGGGCCAGGCCTGGGAGCAGAGGCCGAAGAGCGCCTCCGTGGTAGCCGTGGCCGCTAAGGCGGTTGAGGGCGGCCTCGACTTCCGCCTGCTCCAGCCCGAGGGCGCGAATGAGCTGGCGGCCACGCTCCGTCTCGACCGCGACCGCCCCGAGATCGTCCTGGAGCTCGAGGGCAAGGGCGAGATGTCGAGCACCCTTGCCTTCCCGCCCCCCTTCGCCGCGGCTAAGGGACAGCTCCTCATCCTGCCGGTCAACGAGGGGATTAGCTACCCCGCCGACGACGCGACCCTGCCGCCAATGCACTACTACCTCTATGGCGGCCACGGACTGTGCATGCCGTGGTACGGGCAGACTGACGGCGAACGCGGGGTGATGGCGATCGTGGGAACGGCGGACGATGCGGCGGTGCGCGTCCCGCGGCTCGATGGCCTGCTCCACCTTGCGCCCGAGTGGCAGCCGCAGAAAGGCCAGTTCGGCCCGAAGCGGGCCATCCGCTACATCTTCCTCGATAGGGGCGGCTACGTGGCCATGGCCAAACGTTACCGCGAGCACGCGAAGAAGACCGGCCTGTTCAGGTCGCTCGAAGACAAGCGCAAGGAGAATCCGAACGTTGACCTCCTCATCGGCGCGGTGAACGTGTGGTGCTGGGAGAAGGACGCGCCGGCCATCGCGCGCGAGATGCAGGCCGCGGGCATCACCCGCATCCTGTGGAGCAACGGTCGCCCGCCCGAACAGCTCAAGGCCCTCAACGAGCTTCCCGGCGTGCTGACCAGCCGCTACGACATCTATCAGGACACGATGGACCCCTCCCAATTCCCAAAGCTGCGGTGGACTCACGGCGACTGGACGACTGAGGCGTGGGCGAACGGCGACCTCATGCGGGGGCCGAGCGGCGACTGGCTCAAGGGCTGGAAGGTCGAGACCAAGGAGGGCCCGATGGTCCCCTGCGGCGTCCTGTGCGACCTGCGAGCGCCCGACTACGCCCGCCGCCGCATCCCCGCCGAGCTGAAGTCCCACCCCTACCGCTGCCGCTTCATTGACACCACGACCGCCAGCCCCTGGCGCGAATGCTACGACCCCAAGCACCCCTGCACCCGCACCGAGAGCAAGCGGGCGAAGATGGAACTCCTCCGCCTCGTCGGCGAGGAGTGCGGCCTCGTGTGCGGCAGCGAGACCGGGCACGACGCCGCGGTGCCCTTCGTCCACTACTTCGAGGGCATGCTCAGCCTCGGCCCCTACCGCGTGCCCGACAGCGGCCGGGCCATGCAGAAGCTCTGGTTCGACGTGCCCGAACCCGTCGCCAAGTTCCAGACCGGCCACTTCTACCGCCTGCCCCTCTGGGAGCTGGTCTACCACGACTGCGTCGTCGCCCAGTGGTACTGGGGCGACTACAACAACAAGCTGCCGCGGCTGTGGGACCGCCGTGATATGTGGAACGCCCTCTACGGCACGCCGCCGATGTTCATGTTCGACCGCAAGCTCTGGGCGGCGGGCCGCGACCGCTTCGTCCGCAGCTACAAGGCCATCGAGCCAATCGCCCGCGCCACGGGCTACAGCGAGATGCTCTCCCACCGTTGGCTGACCGCCGACCATGCGGTGCAGGAGACGCGCTTCCGCAATGGGGTGGTTGTCGTCGCCAACTTTGGCGAGAAGCCCCACAAGCTGGGCGATGGCACGGAGCTTGCGCCGCTTAGCCATCGCGTGGAGGGAGTTGCCGAGGAGAGACGACAGATGACAGATGACAGATGACAGATGACAGACGACAGATGACAGACGACAGATGACAGATGACAGAGAAGAGAGGAGAAGAACCGTGAGTGAGAGGATTGAGAGCTTCCGGGACCTGAAGGTGTATAGGAAGGGATTCGAGCTTCAGCAGGAGGTGTTCGCGCTCAGCAAGAGATTCCCGAGAGAGGAGCGCTATTCACTCACTGACCAGATCCGCCGCGCGTCGCGGTCAGTCGGCTCAAACATTGCGGAAGGCTGGCAGAAGCGTCGCTATGCCGCGCACTTCGTGAGCAAGCTATCAGACGCCGACGGCGAGCAAGCCGAGACTCAGCATTTCCTAGACACGTCGCTCGCGTGCGGGTACGTCTCGCCTGAAGACCACCGGCGGCTCTTGGGCAGATGTGTTGAGATCGGCAAGATGCTGGGTGCTATGATGGCCGAGCCGGAGAAGTGGTGCGCTCGCTTCCATAGGACATAACTGTCGGCGGCACCTTTCGCGCCCTCGCTCACCCCCTGCGCGGCTACTCCGCCCCAGTGCGGTAGCTTTTCGTCGGTGTTGTACCCTCTGCCCTCTGTCCTCTGTCGTCTGTCCTCTGTCCTCTGTCGTCTGTCGTCTGTCCTCTGTCGTCTGTCCTCTGTCCTCTGTCGTCTGTCGTCTGTCGTCTGTCCTCTGTCGTCTGTCGTCTGTCCTCTGTCGTCTGTCGTCTGTCGTCTGTCCTCTGTCGTCTGTCGTCTGTCCTCTGTCGTCTGTCGTCTGTCGTCTGTCCTCTGTCGTCTGTCGTCTGTCGTCTGTCCTCTGTCCTCTGT
>VGYW01000079.1 GCA_016872875.1 Planctomycetota bacterium
GCGCGGCCATTTTCCTGTTGGGGTGCCGGCGGCCCGAAAGCGGAAAATCCTGGGGGTTCGGGGGCAAAGCCCCCGACGCACCGGCCGCAGGCACACCCACGATCTCAAGGACTTGGGACGCTGTCAACCCGTTTGGGCGTGTTCGCAGAACCACTTTCCGCAACGGAAACTGCGTGGGACACCAGCGCTCCCTTGCGGGCAGGGCGGCGTTGTGATAGGATGCCGCGCGTGGCGCGGGCTACCACCGTGGGCAAGCAGTCCGACAGAAAGCGAGGTGTGCCGTGGGACAGGAAGCAGCAGGGCTGACCCCCCAGGACCTTGCGGCGGCCAGGGACGCCGCCGACCGCTTCGCCCAGGCCATCATGCAGGGCGACGAGGCGGCCGCGCGGGCACTGCTCACCGGCGACGTGGAAGGGTGGAACTTCAACTCCGCGCGTGAGGCGGCGGCGAGCTACGAGCTCGGCGAGCCCGTGGCCGAGGGGTCGCAGGCCATCGTGGAGGCGACGCTCCGCGGGCCGGCGCCGCCCGACGGCGGCGAGGCGCCCTCCCAGGCTCTGCCCATCGTCCTGACCCAGGTGGAGGGGGAGTGGAAGGTTGACTTCAACGCCAGCATCACCCGGATGCTCGGCGGGGTGAACCTCGAGGAGGCGATGACGCAACTGGTGGAGGGCATGGGCGAGGCGATGAAGGGCGTGGGCGAGGCGATGGCCCAGGGGATGGAGGCCGTGGCCGAAAGCCTGGGAGCGCCCGAGCTCCCCGAAGGCGAGGCACCGGGCTTCCGCGAGGCGCTCCAGCGCGTCCGCTACGAGGCGCTCCCCCAGGAAGCCGACACGATGGCAGAGGCCCTGGGCAGATACCTCGACGTCGTGGTGGCCTGGCAGTCGTTCCGCGGCAGCGCCGAGGCCACGGACCGCATCCACCCGCTCGTCCTCGGGCAGCTCAGCGAGGCCATTCGCCTGGTGGCCCAGGGGCCTGAGGGGCAGGAGAAGCTCCAGGGCGCGCTCGACAAGGTCGTCATCCGCCACGTCGGCGCGCCGGGCGAACGCCTCTGCGTGCTCGACGGCGGACAGCTCGAGCTCGCCGTGTCCCTGCTCGATGCCCCCGGCGGCGAGGAGACCGCGGGCTTCTACACCGCCGACGAGATCGCCGAGGTCCTCAGGAAAGCTATCATGCCTGAGGATGAGAGCGGCTCTTGACCTGCGCGAAAGAAACGTGCGCCGTGTAGCCCCCGACCGGGGGCGACCGAGCCGTAGCCCAGGGCGACCGCAGGGAGCCCTGGGTAGGCCGCCCCCACACGTGGGAGCCCCCGAACGGGGGCGATTCAGGTGGCCATGAATCGCCCCTTTCAGGGCTCACGCACGGGGTGGCGCCGCTCCCCAGGGCTCCCTGCGGTCGCCCTGGGCTACGGCTGGGTCGCCCACTTCGTGGGCTGCCGGACCGGTGCCGCGCCAGCCCCACGATCGCACGTGGCCATCGCGGAGGCCCATAGGAGGCGCGGTGAGAGTCACCAGCTCCTTCGAGTGCGGGAACGGCAAGAACATCGCCGAGCTGGCCCCCGGCCACTGGCGCCTCGACGAGGCGGGCGAGAAGGCGCCCTACTGCAAGTACTTCTGCGTGAAGCTGGAGGCTGACGGGGATGAGGGGCCTGTCAGGCTGGACATCTATCCCGACCCCGCTCTCGGCGCGGAGGGGCGCGAGGGGATGCTCGGCCACTATCCCGCGCCGCTCTGGTTCTGCGAGGGGGACTTCGCCCACTGGGTGCCCGTGAGCCATCGCTGGCCGGGCGTGGAGAGTTACGGCCCAGAATGCCTCTCCACCCAAGCCGCGGTGCCGGCGGGCGGCGCGCTCTACGTCGCCAGCAACGTCGTCCTGCCCCACTCGCGGCTCGTGGCCTGGGCGGAGGGGCTTCGCGGCCGCGGCGCGGCGGTGGACTCCCTCGGCCGCAGCTTCGAGGGGCGCGAGATTCCCCGCGTCCACCTGCCCGCCACGGGCGCCGGCGCGCTCCCGCTCTTCGTCCTCTCCGGCCAGCACCCCTCCGAGCACTGCGGGCCGCTGGCCGCCTGCGGCATCGCCGAGTTCCTCCTCTCCGACCACCCCGAGGCACGGGCCATCCGCCAGCGCTGCGACGTGTGGCTCGTCCCGATGATCAACGTTGACGGCAACGCGCGCGGCCGCAACGGCTGGACGGCGCAGGACATCAACCCCTGCACCGACTTCGCCGGGGCGAGCGAGGGAGCCTCGCCGAAGGCGGTGGAGGACAAGCTCCTGTGGGGCTGGCTGGCGGGCGAGCTTCGCCCCGACCTCTACCTGGAGTTCCACGGCTACCTCGGCACGCGCAGCTTCGCCGAGCGCCCGTGCGACGGCTGCTACGTGCTCGAACGCCCGGAGGAGGCCTACGCCTCCGCCGAGCGCCGCGAGCTCTACGAGGCGCTCCGCGACACGCTGTTCTGGGACACCGCCGGCCTCACGGCACGCGCGCGCCCCGGCGCCCTCAGCCCCGACATGCTCCCCTGGCACCTCGCGCGCGCCTGTGGCACCCTCGTGCCCTTCTACGAGATCAACCACGCCTTCTGTAGCGTGCAGGGCGCGAAGCGCAAGGGCGCCGACGTCTTCCGCGCACTCCTGCGCACCCGTCTCGCCTCCATGCCGTAAGAGGAGCCGTGAATGACCCGCTTCGCGTGGCGCTGTCTTCCCGCACTCGCAGCCGGCCTCGCCGCTGCGTCCGCCGCCGAGCGGAACGCCGTGCGGGTGCTGTACGACTTCGAGGACCTGGCCGACCTCAAGGAGCTTCAGGGCGCCGCCACAAACATGGCGCTCGACGTGGTGCAGGACAACGGGGTGACGGGCGGGAAGAACTGCTGCCGCGTCGTGGGCAAGCAGGGAGCCGACTACTGCACGTTCGAAATCCGCTCCGACAAGATCAAGGGCTGGGCCGACTTCGATTACTTCGCAATGGACGTCTATTCCGAACGCGAGGAGAAGGTGCGAATCGTGCTCGAGCTCTGGGACGCGGCCTCGACCAACTATGCGACCCGCTGCACGTTCGAGGACAACACGGCGCACGTGGGCCGCAACACGATGCTCTGGAAGATCAACCGCGCGAAACGCAACAACAAGGAGGGCCGCGAGTGGGACGAGCTCGAGCCGAAAGACAAGATCGCCATGAACGGCCTGAAGATGGTCAAAATCTTCTTCACGCCGTTCAAGGAGGGCGGGAACACGACGCTGTGGGTGGACCGCCTCCGGCTGATGCAGGAGGACGCGGTGGGGGGCAAGATCAAGGTGGCGCTCCCCCCGGGCGCCAAGGCGTTCGACTTCGGCCCGGCGGGCCTGGCCACGCCCGGCTTCACCCACGTGCCCGCCAAGGCGGCCTGGAACAAGGAGGCCGGCTGCGGCCTCGCCGGCGACGGCCTCCAGGAGGTGGGCTCCGCCTGGCCCGACCCCCTCACCGGCGGCGCCATCGTCGGCAGCGGACTCGTCACCTTCAACGTCGCGCTGCCCGATGGCGAGTACTGCGTCTGGCTCAGCGCGGGAAAGAGCCTTGACCCCGCCACCCGCACGCAGCCCTTCCTCCTCCAGGTCGGCGACAAGGTGCTGTGCAGCGAGCAACTGGGCGACGAGGAGTTCTTCGGCGAGAAGGGCGTCTTCCGCCACCTGCGCACCCAGTATTCCGAGCGGCCGAACGCCCTGTGGCTTGATTACGTGGAGCCGGCCTGCCCGGGCGTGACGCTGAAGGCCAAGTCGAGCGAGGGGCGTTTGTGCGTCCGCATCTCGAATCATCGCCTCGCTGCGCTCGTCGTCATGCCCGCCGCCGAGGAGGCCGCCTTCACGAAGCTCGCCGACGAGCTTCGCCAGAAGCGAATCGAGCTCTTCTACGGCCAGCTCTACTTCGACCCGCAGAAGAAGCCTGCGAAGCAGCCTGGCGACGGCGCCTATGCGCTCTGGGCGCCCGGCTTCCTCAAGACCATCCGCCCCTGGAGCGGCCCGTCAGAGGAGGAGAGAAAGACAAGCTCCCTCGACCTCAAGGCCACCATCGGCCAGCGCCTGGTCGTTCGCGTGGCCGTCACGCCCTTCGAGGACCTCGGCACTGGCGACATCGCGCTCTCCGACCTCAAAGGCCCGGGCACGATCCCCGCCTCCGCCTGCCGGCTCTACTACCAGAACTACCGCGTGGCGGGCAGCGGCGTGGGCGAAATGGCTCTCCTGCCCTGGACCCGCATCCGCTTCGAGCCGGGCATCACCTGGGCCTATTGGCTCTGGCTCAAGGTGCCCGACGACGCAAAGCCGGGCGACTACCAGGGCACCCTCACCTTCACGCCCGAAAAGGGCGGGGCCAAGGTGCTCCCCGTCAAGCTCACGGTCTACCCCTTCCGCCTCGAGGACACCTTGCCCGTGAGCTACGGGATGTACTACGGCCTCTGGGATTTCCCCCAGGGCGTTGACCGCCGCAAGATGGCGAAGGAGCAGTTCGCCTTCATGCGCGAGATCGGCTTCACCGCCTGCTACGCCGGCTCGGGCAACGTCACGGGCCTCGTGGGCGCGAACAAGGTCTCCGTGGCCTTCGACCCGATGCTGTGGGAGGTGGCGAAAGAGGTCGGCATGGGCCGCCACGAGGACCAGCGCATGATGGGCAACACCCTCGGCATGGCCCGCAGCATCGCCCGCAAGCTCGGCCTCAGCCCAGCCGTTGACCAGAACCCAGGCATCGAGTTCACCAAGCCCGAGCTCAAGGGCTACTACCAGGACGCCATCCGCCAGTACGAGGCGTTCGCCAAGAAGATGGGCCTGCCGCTGGCGGTCGAGGTCGTGGACGAACCGCGCGAGATGCCCAACCCCTGGAACCGCAACCTGGAGCAGACCTGCCGCTACGCCGACTGGATTCACGAGGCCAGCGGACTCAAGACCTTCGTTACCCCGATGGGCGACACACAGAGCGGCAAGGACTACACGCCCCTCGCCGAGCACGTAGACATCGTCTCCGTCCACGCCTTCGAGGGCTCGAAGCGGATGATTGCGGCCACGCGCAAGCTGGGGAAGACCCTCTGGTTCTACAACACGGGCATGGACCGCTTCTCGTGGGGCTACTACAACTGGCGGATGGCCTCGAAGGGGCGGTGGGAGTGGCACTGGTCGTGGGGCGGAGGCGGCGTCGAGGGCTATCCCTGTCCCGACGAATGGTACACCCCGTTCACTGGCAACGACGGCGCCGCGCTGCGCGCCCCCTACTGGAAGTTCCCCGGCGGCTTCCTCTTCAAGAGCGACTACCTGAACGTCGCCCAGGGCATCAACGACTACGCGTATCTCATCACCCTTGAAAAAGCCCTCGCCAAGGGCGGCGACGCCGCCGCTGCCGCCGATGCCCGCAAGTTCCTCGACGCCCTTCGTGCCGCCATTCCTGAGTTGCCGCACATCAAGGGCCTGGCCTCGCCCGAGGCTGGCGCCCTCGTCGGCGCCGGCATCGAAGCCCCCGCCGCCGCCCTCTGCGAGCCCTGGTCCGCACGGATTGGGGAGTTCATTGCCAGACTGCGTTGAGGACCGCGGGGAGGGAGCTTCTTGCAAGAAGGCTCCCTCCCCGAACCCTCCCTCCAAGGGCTCCTGCGATTTAGAGGGCGTACAGCCTGACGACCGCTCGGCCCTCGGTCGTATCGAACCCACAGACGTCCCACGGTTTGAGGGGGTTGTCCTCATAACGCCAGTTCTGGGTGCTCTTCCTACCCTGGTTCCAGATCACACCCGATGGCCAGCGCGCGGGAATCCGGCGATCAAAGAATACGGCTGCGCCAAAGACAGGGTGTCTCCATTCCTTGGCTGCGCCCGCGAAACCATGGCGGGCGAAGTACGCAGCCCCTGACGGCCAGTCGCTGTCCCTCGGCCAGAAGCCATGCACGAGGCCCAACACTACATCAGCGTCAGGGTTTCGGAGTTGCCTCTGTCTTAGCCCAAACACGTCGTAGCACACGCAGAGAAAATAGGTCCGGCCATCTAAGGGAAACGTGCGTGGCTTGCCGTGTTCCGGGGCGAGGTGGTCTTCTGCAATGCTGGCGCAGACCCGCTCCTCGTCCGTAGGGTGGAACTTCCTTCCCATGGCTTCCGTGCCCGACCGGCTGATCGCAATCGCGATCTGGTCGCGCGACACCTGGGGTCTCGTTCCCATGCTACCGTCGAGGCCCACGCAAGCCACGAGTTTCCCGGGCCACTGAGCCAGGATCCGCGAGACTTCTGCCTCGACACGGCCGTATAGGCATTCGGCTGGCTCGCGCCCCGAGCTGAACCAGCCCCCCGGAAAGAGGACTACGCCGTCGCCATGCGTGCGCTGCGTAACCAGCTCACATGCACGCTCAAGAATGTCGAGCCGACCAGGTAAGTTGTCCGCGCTTTCAACGGCCCTGTACGACTTGCGCGTTTCCAGGAGAACGACTGCAATCCAATCGCCTGTCGCCTGAATCCTGCTCTCAGCCCGAGGGCAGGGAACGCGCTGCCCAATGGGTTCAGTCGTGAAGCCAAGCTTGGTGAGGAAGGCATTTGTTTCCTGGCCTCCGCTGAAATCCTGTGAGGCGAGTTCCTTACCCGTGGCGAAGCGGGAGGCCAACGAGACTACGAGCTTCGGCGGATAGGTCCTACCCCGGAATCGCAGGAGGAACTTGCGCGACTCGCGTGCCGGTGGGACCTCGCCCGCCTCAATCTGCGCGACAGCTGCCTCCACGTGCTCCCGACGGATCGCCTTGGGTATCATCCTCGACCTCCTTCCCGATGCTCCAGGACCAGCCTCGTGCGTCCGGCTGCATCAGGCCTCAGCCCTCGTTGGCCTCATAGGGATCTTCCGGGTCCCTTGTGGGTGCCCGCAAGAGGTCGGGGCCGAAGCCCTGGGGGACCAGTCCCCCAGACCCCCTGGGATTTACCGCTTTGGGGCCACCGCCGGCACGAGGAAACCAGGCGGCGCCCCGAAGAGCGCCGCCTGTGCCGTATGGCACTGCCGCGGCGCTCGGGGCGGTTCCCACCGGAGCCCTATCCTCCGCGGCAGCGGGCCGATTCTATCAGGTGTGCCGGTGGCTGTAAAGCGGAAAATCCTGGGGGCTTGGGGGCAAAGCCCCCAAGCCGGCAGTGCGTCCAACCGTGCCGCGCGTCAAAGGCGTCAAGTGAGCGACTGCCGCGATCGCAGGTACTCGGAAGGCCGGAGGATGAGGACGCCGCCAACGCGGCAGCCGAGAAAGGGACCGAAGTGGGTTCTGTCGTTCGTGATCAGGTGCGTTGCTTTGACATGGAACGCGGCCTGGAGGATGGGACGGTCTTTGGCAGGAAGCCGCTGTTCCTCTGGCAGTCCCGTTTGTTCGAGCGGCCCCGTGTGCAAGCGAAGTAGCCCGGCCAGCCGCTTGAGCTCTGGCACTTGGTCCGGGCGCTCCGCCGACAGGTTGGCAAGCGCTTCCCACACGGCATAGTCTGATGACCAGAGTTCGGTGTCCGGCAGTTCCCAGAGCCTTCTCAGGCCCGAGTCGGCCTTGTATGCGGCCGCGAAGAGCACATTGGCGTCGAGAAAGAGCTGGTCCAAACCTTACTCCGCGCCGGGCTTGTCGTGCGGTATCGTAGTGGGGTCTAGGCCCATGCGCCGCACTTCCTCAACAGCGCTCGCGTAGTCCGCTGCATCAACGGCGCCGTTGAGGAGGAATTCCGCGATGCGCTCGGGCGTGTAACGCTCATAGGGCATGACCACCGCAGGGCGAAGGAGGATGCCGTCCTCCCGCTCCTCGGCTATCACGAATGAGCCTTCGCGTAAGCCGAAGCGCTTCCGCAACTTGCTGGGAATCACTACGGTCCCACGCCGGCCCAACCGGGCAGTTTCCACTGCGGCCATTGCCTGTTACTCCGTTTTTGTGTGTTTCCGACTATCTGATATATTGATAATACCACATTCGCGCCCTTGGGTCAAGGGCTTCAGAGATCGTCAGCCACCACGGGGTCGGAGTCGCGAGCGCACCTTGCGGATCGTGCGTGCCAGGTCGCGCCTCGTGAGGCCGCGGGATCTGGCGAACCGCCGCGCCCGTTGGCAGAGCTTCTCCAGCGACTCTGAGCCGGGCGGCACCAGGCGCTTCAACAGCACGGTGTCGCCCTCTCCCACGACGATGAATTTGTCCCCGGGCTCCAGGCCAAGAAGGGTCCTGACGTGCTGCGGGATCACGACCTGCCCGCCGGCCGAGAGTCTTGTCACCTCGAGCGTCTCCACGGCATTGCTCCTGTCTTCCACATCCTGCCTATCACATTATGCTCTGCTCGGGCGGCCCTGTCAAGCCCGGCGGGGCGTCCAAGTGCGGCGCAGACATGGGGGTGTCACGAACGGGCGACGGGAGGGAGGCACCCGGGCTTGAGCCGCGCCGTGGCATCATTCATCCAGGCCGTTGCCGCGAACGTAGATAGTCGCAGGGCGGAAGGATGAGGACACCGCCAACGCTGCGGCCGGAGAGTGGGCCGAAGTGGATCTTGTCGCTGGTGAGCAGATGAGTGGCGTTGACGTGGACGGCGGCCTGGAGTATCGGGCGGTCCTTTAGGGGAAGCTGCTCTTCCTCCGGCAGCCCTGTTGAGGCAGGGGCGCCCGTGTGGAGCTTAAGCTTCACAGCCAGCCGCTTCAGATCGGGCACCTGATCAGGGCGGGCCTCCCAGAGGTTGGTGAGTGCCTCCGCCACGGCGTAGTCCGACGACCACAGTTCAACGTCCGGCACTTCCCAAAGCTCCCTCAAGTCCGACGCGGGACTATAGGCCACGGCGAAGAGAACATTCGCATCGAGGAAGAGGCGGTCCAAGTATCAGACCTCGCTGGGCTTGAAGTGGTCGATCTTGGCCGGGTCGAGCCCCATGCGGCGCACCTCCTCCACTGCCCTCGCGTAATCCTCAGCATTGACTGCGCCCCCGAGGATGAACTCAGCGATGCGCTCTGGCGTGTAGCGCTCGTAGGGCAGAACCATCGCCGGACGAAGGAGAATGCCGTCCTCACGCTCCTCGGCTATGACGAATGAGCCTTCGCGCAAGCCGAAGCGCTTCCTCAGCTTGCTGGGGATCACGAGGGCCCCACGCCGGCCCAACCGGGCAGTTTCCACCGCGGCCATAGTTCGTTACTCCGTTAATCCGCAGATCTGACTTTCCAACAAACTGATAATACCAAATTCGTTCCGCCAGGTCAAGCGCCTCAGAACCTACGGGCAGGCGCGGGGCCGAAGCCGCGAGCGCGCCCTGCGGATGCCGGGTTCGAGGTCGCCCCTGGTTCTTGACCATTCTGGATCAATGGCCGCGCGCAGTTGAGCCAGTATGGGAAAAACGGCCAGGGAAGCGTCCGGATCGCCAAAACACCCATAGTGGGTCAAACATCAGGGCAGACGACGTGGGCGGGGGACGCTGCCTGCCGCTTCGTCGCGCCGTTCTGCATAGTGCACTCCTACATGTGTCATGGAAGAATGCACTGCAATCTTACATGAGAGGTGGGGCTTGAGCCGGCTAACAAGGGGCCTCAGGCGTTCCTCTGCGGCCGCGGGCCGCTCTTGGGGGCGAGGAGCGCGGCGGCCAGGGCCGCGGCCTCGGAGAGAGGCCAGGCGGTGATCTTGGGGTGGGCCGGATAGCGGTGGGGGCCGGGGTGGACGACGTAGAGGTGGTCGAGGCGGAGGTCGCCGAGGGCGGTGTGCATGGAGCGGGCAACCGCAGGGGCCTCAGCGAACTTGCACTCGACGCCGATGCGGCGGCCGTGAAATCTCGGGGTGTCAATCCGAGGTTTCACGACTTGGCAGGCAAGGCGCCTTGTCCCCAGAGCCGGTACAGGCAGCCGTCGTTGCAGCCGACGAAGAGCTGGCCGTCGTGGACGACAGGCGTCGACTCGATGGCGCCGCCCAGCGCGTGCTGGTGGAGGTGGTTGCCCTGGTGGTCGAAGACGTGGAGTGCCCCCCGCATGCAGCCGATGTAGACCCTGCCAGGGGTCATGGCAGGCGAGCCGTGGTAGGAGCCGGCTCGGTGCGTCGAGCGCCAGGCCAACCGCCGTTCCCTGGTGTTGACCGCGTGCAGATAGCCCTTGTCGCAGCCGAACACGGCGAGGCCGCCGTGGAGGCAAAGGCTCGACGCCACGTTGTCGGCGTCGAGCGCGAGGCGCCACTTCTCCTCGCCGGTTCGCGCGTCGAGCGCCCGGAAGTGCGCCGGGCGGGTCCACTCGCCGCAGTCTGCCACGTACACCGTCTCGCCATCGGATGCCGCCGTGGAGCAGAAGCAGACCACGTTGTACATCTCGACGCTGCGCCGCTCACCCGTGCAAGCGTCCACCACGTAGAAGAAGGCGTCCTTCTTGAGATTCCAGTAGGTCCCGATGAAGACATTGCCTCCGGCGATGCAGGGGCTTGCAAACGCCCCTGCGGCCAGCGCCACGGGCGGCCACCGCAGCCGGCCACGCTTGATGTCGAGGCAGTAGAGCCTCCCGAACTCCATGTCCCCGGAAGCGAAGAAGGCGCATCCGTCCCAGACCGCCACGGAGGTGAAGATGCCGCCCTCGGCCTGGAAGTGCCACTTGCGGCGGCCGTCGAGGTCACAGGCGTAAAGCTTGCCGTCGAGGCCGCCCGCGAGGATGGTGTCGTCGTAGTACGCGGCGGAGCTCACGATGTCCTTCTGCGCCTCGAACTCCCACCTCAGCCTCCCGGTGCTCCTGTCAATGGCGACGAACTTGTGGGGCTTCCGCCTCGTGGGGAGCAGGCTGCGCGTCGTGCAGTAGCCGACGCAGACGAGGTCCTCCACCACCAGGGGCGAGGCCACGATGTGGGGGCTTCCCCGGAAGAGCGTCTCTGCCTTCGCCCCCGCGCCCACGTCCGCGGTCGCGTAGAAGCCCGTCCTGTGGTGGTCTGCCCGGAACATCCCGGCCGGCGGGAAGTGCGACAGATCGGTGGCGCGCCTCGGCAGGAGGACAGAGCCTGCCAGAGCCAGCATCCCTCGCCTGCTGATGAACCCCGGGGCACGAGCGCGCATGGTGTCAGGCCGGGCGGGCCGGCCTGCCTCGCACCAGATGGCACGGCCAACGGACCACGCGGCCAGTCTACCACGGAATCCCGGAGTGTCAATCCAGCCTTCGCCTGACGCGACCCCGGTTTCGTGCGCACCAGCTGCCCCGCCAATCCAAAGCGGTGACTGCGTCACCGCACTCCATATTCCTTCCTGTGGGAGCCATCTGTAGTGCAGAGAGGATTATGGAGTGCGGCGCCCGCACGCCTCCGGCGGGCGGCGCGCCGCTTTGGATGCCCCTGCGCACCAAACTGGGGCCGCGTCAGGGCCTTCGCGGCGGGTGGGGTTGGCTATGGCTGGCCTTCGAGGAGGGCGGCGGGGGATTCGAGGAGGTCCTTGAGGGTCTTGAGGAAGCGGGCGGCGGTCACGCCCTCGATGATGCGGTGGTCGCAGGAGAGGGTGAGACGCATCACTCTGGCGATGTGGATGGCGTCGCCGCGAACGACGGGGGCGGGCAGTGCGGAGGAGACGCCGAGGGTGATGGCCGACGGGGGGTTGATGATCGGCTCGAAGTGCTCGACGTCGAACATCCCGAGGTTGGTGATGGTGAAGGTGGGGTGGTTGCGCTCCTCGGGGGCGAGCTTGCCGGCCCGCGCGCGCTCGATGAGGGGCTTCGACTGCTCGACGAGTTGCGCGAGCGATAGGGCCTGGGCGTTGCGCAGCACGGCCACGGTGAGGCCCTGGTCGGTGTCCGCGGCGATGCCCAGGTTGATGCCGCGCCACTTGATGATCTTGCCGCGGTCGTAGCTGCGGTTGACCTCGGGGTTCGCCTGAATGGCCTTGACGGCGGCGAGCATGATGAGGTGGGTGACGGTTGCCCCGCCGAACTTCTCCTTCAGCTCGTCCTTCATCGCCAGGAGCTTCGTCACATCGGCGCCGCGGGTCATGTAGAAGTGCGGGATGACGTGCTTGGAGGCGGTGACGATGCGGGCCTGGGTCTTGAGGCGGTAGGGGGCATCCTCCACGTCGGCCTCGCCTGGGGCGAGGACGATGGCCGGCAGCTCCTCGTCGGGAGAAGGAGGAGGGACGAGGGGCGAGGGACGAGGGGCGAGGGACGAGGGGGGAGGGGCGAGAGAAGCCTTGGTGGCCAAGGCGGCCTCGACATCGCGCGCGATGATGCGGCCGCCGGGGCCGGTGCCCTGGAGCGCCGCGATGTCCACGCCCCGCTCGGCGGCCAGCTTGCGGGCGTAGGGGGAGATGGGCTGTGTGACGCGTGCCGCGTGCCGCGTGACGGGAGGGGGCTTCTCGGGTTTGGGTGCCTCGGCAGCCGGGGCCTCTGTGGCTCGTGGCTCGTGGCTCGCGGCTCGTGGCTGGGGCGTGGGGGCGGGGGCTTCGGGCTTGTCGGCGATGGTGGCGATGACCTCGCCGCAGGGGACCTCCTCGCCGTTGGCGCGGAGGATTCTGGCCACGACGCCGTGGGTGAAGCACTCGAGGTCGAGGGTCGCCTTGTCGGAATCGATTTCGGCCAGGACATCGCCCTCGCTGACCTGGTCGCCCTCCTTGACCTTCCATTCGACGATCTGGCCGGCCTTCATGCTGTCGGAGAGCTTGGGCATCGTCACTTCGTACATGGCTGTCCTCCGGGTCGGGAGAGCTTCGAGCCGCGAGCCACGAGCGGCGAGCTTGGAACAAGATGGCTCCCAATCCTGGCCTTGTAGCTCGCGGCTCGTGGCTCGCCGCTCGCAGCTATCATCGCCCCAATGCCTTGCGCGCGGCCTTCACTACGTCGGCCGCATGCGGGATGCAGGCTTGTTCCAGGTTTTTCGCATAGGGCAGCGGCACGTCGGCGCCGGAGACCCGCTCGATGGGGGCGTCGAGGAAGTCGAAGGCGAGCTCGGCGATGTTGGTTGCGACCTCCGCGGCGATGCCGCAGGCGGGCGGGCACTCCTCGATGACCACGGCGCGGTGGGTCTTGGCGACGGAGTCGGCCACGGCCACCTTGTCCCACGGCCGCAGGGTGCGGAGGTCAATCACCTCGGCGCTAACGCCCTCCGTGGCAAGAGCTTCGGCCGCGTGAAGGGCCACGTGGGTCATGGCGCCGTAGCCGATGAGCGAGACGTCGTTGCCCTCGCGGAGAATGGCCGCCTTGCCTATCTCGCCGGGCTCGAGGCCATCGGGCACCTCGTCCTCGAAGTTGTAGAGTCCCTCGTGCTCCAGGAAGATGACGGGGTTATCGTCGCGGATGGCGGCCTTGAGCAGGGCCTTGGCGTCCACTGGGAGGGCGGGGTAGACAACGAAGAGGCCGGGGGTGTGGACGAAGAGGGCCTCGAGGCTGTGGGAGTGCTGGCTGCCGAGCTGGTGCCCGCCGCCGCCCGGCATGCGAATCGTGACCGGGAGCGTGACCTGGCCGCCGAACATGTAGCGCATGAGGGCCAGGTGGTTGAGTATCTGGTCCATCGCAACGTAGGCGAAGTTCACCGTCATCAGCTCGGGCACGGGCCGCATCCTGCCCATCGCGGCGCCGATGGCCATGCCCACGATGCCGGCCTCGGAGATCGGCGTGTCGAAGACGCGCTTGGGGCCGAACTCCTTGAGGAGGCCGCGCGTGACCTTGAACGAGCCTTCATATTCGGCCACATCCTCGCCGAAGAGCACCACGTTTTCGTCGCGGAGCATCTCCTCGCGGAGGGCCTGGTTGAGGGCGTCGCGGTAGCTCAGCTTTGCCATTTCCTCATGTCCTCGGTGGTGTCTTGAGCGCGTTGAGAAGCACCGCCGCCACTAGTGCAGCGTAACTTGCCACGGCGAGTGCGACGCCTGCCCTCCATGTCAGCACCCTTGCAGCCGAGAGGGCCACGAAGACCCCCGCGGGAAAGAGCAAGGCCGCGAGCACCCATGCCCAACGCGGCAGCGGCAACAACGTGTCGTCAGTGCGCATGCTCGCCATCGGCCCGTTCCCCTGCCGCGTCATGCCGAGGTTGTCGAGGCATCTGTCTTCCACCGCGCCAGGAGCAGGAGAGATTCCTCGACTTCGCTGCGCTTCGCTCGGAATGACACGTTCCTGGTGCCCTTCTCCTCTCCCTCCCGAAGGTTCCAATACCTTCGGGAGGGTACTCAGCGGCGACAACGTTACCCTCCCGAACGTATTGGAACGTTCGGGAGGGCGCGGGTCAGTCCACATAGAGGTCCTCGTGCAGCCTCTCGGGCGGAAGCTCCTGGCCCGCTTCGGCGAATGCGACGGCCTCGTCGAGGGCCTGCCGGACCTTGGCGTCGAGGGCGTGGAACTCCTCGTCGGGCACGTCGAAGTCGTGCTGGATGACGGCCTTGATGCGGGGGATGGGGTCGCGCTGCTTCCAGAACTCGACCTCTTTCTTGTCGCGGTAGGTGGCGGGGTCGCTCATCGAGTGGCCGCGGTAGCGGTAGCACTTGGCCTCGATGAACGAGGGTCCTCTGCCCTCGCGCGCCCGCTTGATCGCCCGCTCGGTCACGCTCTGCATCTTGAAGAAGTCCATGCCGTCCACCACGCTCGTGGGCAGGTCGTAGGCGGATTTCGCCTTGCGGGCCATGGACTCCTGGGCGCTGGAGCGGGTGACGCTGGTGCCGATGGCGTAGCGGTTGTTCTCGCAGACCCAGATGACTGGGAGCTTGTAGAGGGAGGCCATGTTGAGGGCCTCGTGGTAGGCCCCCTGGTTGGTCGCGCCGTCGCCGAAAAAGCAGAGGACGACGCGGTCCTCGCCGCGGTACTGGATGGCGAGGCCGAGCCCGGCGGCGATGGGGCACATGCCGCCGACTATCGCGTAGCCGCCGAGGAAGTTGATGTCCGGGTCGAAGAGGTGCATCGAGCCGCCCTTGCCCTTGCAGCAGCCCTCTGCGTGGCCGAACAGCTCGGCCATGCACTTGCCCGGGTCGCCTCCGCGCAGGATGTAGTAGCCGTGGTCGCGGTAGGAGCCGATCACGTAGTCGTCCTTGCGGAGGGACCAGAGGGCGCCGAGGGCGACGGCTTCCTCGCCGCTGTAGAGGTGACAGAAGCCGCCGATGCGGCCCTTCATGTATTGCTCGGCCACGCGGGTCTCGAAGCCGCGGGCGAGCTGCATCTGGTAGTAGACGCGCATCAACTCGTCTTTGCGCATTTCCTCAGCTCCTGGGTTCGTCAATCGTCCTCGTCCTCGATTCCTTCGGGATTTCGACGACGACGAGGACGACGACGAGCACGAGAGGGCCTACGGGTCGTGGCCGCCCTCCACTGGGTCGAAGTAGTTCTTCGGCGCGCCGCACGTGGGGCATGTCCAATCGTCGGGCAGGTCCTCGAAGCGGGTGCCGGGGGGCACGCCATTTTGGGGGTCGCCCTTGGCGGGATCGTACACGAACGTGCAGATGCGACACCAGTATTTGCGCACGCTTGGGCCCTTACCTCACCTGCTTGAGGAAGTCGGCGAACTTGTCGGGGTCCTTGGCCTCGTCGTAGCCGAGCTTCTTGATGAGGGCGCCCTTGGAGTCGAGCACGACGACCAGTGGCGGCCCGGCCACGTCGTAGCGCTTCACCAGCTCGGCGTTGCGGCCGGTGTCAACGTCAATCTTCAGGGCGCGGAAGCGCCCCAGCTCGGCAATCACCGCGGGGTCGGCGAACGTCGTGCGGTCGAGCACCTTGCAGTAGCCGCACCACTCGGCCGTGAAGTCGAGCACGACTGGCTTGCCCGCAGCCAACGCCTCCTTGAAAAGGTCAGGGTCGCCGTGGAGGAACGGGTCGGCCTGCGCCACGCCTGGCAGGGGGCCGAAGCCCGCCCTCGGCTCGAGGCCGAGGCCGACGAGCGCGCACCAGCCCGCGACGACGAGGGCGACGACGCCGAGGAGCCGCTTCGCCCTGGCCCCGAACCCGCTCTCGGGCGTCAGGGCGTCAAGGCCGCCCAGGAACACCGTGCCCACCACTATCACCCCCGCGCTGGCGAGCCAGAAAGCCGTCTCGCGGATGACCGGCCGCAGGAAGTAGAGCGCTGCCCAGATGAGCACGAAGCCGATGAGGTGCTTGACCCAGACCATCCAGGGGCCGGCCTTTGGGAGCAGGCCGGCGGAGGCCCCGGCAGCGATGAGGAACGTGCCCATGCCCCAGGCGAGGACGAACATCATGGCCCCGCCGAGCAGGCGATTGCCCATCGTCGCAATGTCGGTGAGGATAGCCAGGAGCGGCCCTGCGACGCACGGCCCGGCGGCCAGGCCGCTGACCATGCCGAGCAGGAAGACCCCAAGGGAGCCTTTGGTGCTGCCCGCCAGATCGTCGGCCACGCCGCCGAGGAACGCCGGCGCGCGAATCGTCACGACGTCGAACATCCCCAGGGCGAAGAGCACGAACACCGCCGCAATGCCAGCGAGCACGTAGGGCGACTGGAAGGCCAGCCGCAGGTAGGCGCCGCCCGACGCCACCAGCACGCCGAGGAACGCATAGATGACCGCGATGCCCAACACGTAGACGAGCGAGAGGAGGACGGCCTCCAGGCGCGACGCCCCCTTCTGGCCGCCGATGACGGCCACGGTGATGGGGATCATCGGGTAGACGCACGGCGTGAGGCCGAGGAGCAGGCCGGCGAGAAGTGCCTTGGCCAACTGCTGGAGGACGAAGAGCCACCCTGGCCGTTCCTCCGCCTCCGGCGCCAGGACGGGGCCTGCGCCCCCCACGATGGCTGCCTCGTGCGAGAGGGCGAACCGGGCGGGGCGGAAGCACTGCGTCTCCGTGCAGCCCTGGTAGGCGACCCTGCCCCTGAGGGCCGCCTTCCCGCCCGCGGCGCCCGTGACCCGGAACCTCACGGCCACGTTCACCGCGCCCTCGTAGGCCTCGAGCGTGGCGCCCGCCTTGCCGGAGATGAGGTCGGGGTAATCCTTCCCTTTCGGCTTCACCACCTCCTTCTCCGCGAGGCCGGCCAGCTCGTCCCAGGCGAACCTGATGGAGTCCTTGTAGAGGTGCACGTCGGGGCGCAGCTTGAAGGCCACGGAGAGGGTGAGCTCGCCGCCGGCGGGGGCCTCGGCGGGTGCGAGTGCGGAGCTGACCTGGAAGGGCTCCTCCTCGAAGCCCTCGGCGGCGAGGGCAACCACGGCCGGCCAGAGCGCCGCGAGGACCAGGAGGCGGGCGAATAGCCCAGCGTGTGGAGCACGGCGTCCCCCTGGTCCTTGTGGTCCCTGTGGTCCTTGTGGTCCCTTGGCTTCTGGAGGTGCCGAAGGACCACAGGGACCACAAGGACTACAGGGACAAAGGAGCAAGCGGCTCATGGGCTTCTCCTCCCCGCGCCGCGGCGCTTGAGCACGGTCCAGCGGCGGCCGTCGGCCTCGATGAGGGCGTCGGCCTCGGGCGGCCCCCAGGTGCCGGCGGGGTAGGTCGGCAACGGCGCGGGCGGCGCCTGGGCGCAAGCTTCTAGGAGCGGGTCCACGAACGCCCAGGCCGCCTCCACCTCGTCGCTGCGGGTGAAGAGCGTGGGGTCGCCGAGCGCGGCGTCGAGGAGCAGCCGCTCGTAGGCCTCGGGCGGCTCGTCCCCGAACGACTCCTCGTAGCCGAAGGCCATCTTGAGCGGCTCGATCCGCACGCCGGCCCCCGGGCGCTTGACCTGGAACTGGAGGCTGATGCCCTCGTCGGGCTGGATGCGCAGGGCGAGGACGTTCGGCGCCGTCGGCCCGAAGGGCGCGGCGTTGAAGAGCACCTGCGGCACCGGCTTGAAATGGATGCCGATCTCCGTGATGCGGGCCGCCAGCCGCTTGCCGGTGCGGAGATAGAAGGGCACGTCCGCCCAGCGCCAGTTGTCTATGTAGGTCTTGAGCGCGACGTAGCTCTCGGTGCGCGAGTCGGGGGCCACGCCCGGCTCGTCGCGGTAGGCGGGGACGCCCTCCGCTGCGGCGTACTGCGCGCGGACCACGCGGTCGCCCACGTCGCAGGTCGGGATCGTGCGGAGGGCCTTGAGCACCTTCACCTTCTCGTCCCGCACCGCGCGGGGGTCGAGGGAGTTCGGCGGCTCCATGCCCACGAGGCACAGCAGGTGCATCATGTGGTTCTGGACCATGTCGCGGAGCGCGCCCGCCTGGTCGTAGTAGGCCCCGCGATGGTAGAAGAGGCAGCGGGCGAACGCGGGCCAATCGCCGGCATCGGCCGGAGCGAACCTGGCGAGCGCCTGGCGGACCGCGTCGCGGAACGCCGCGTCGCTCATCTCGGTGCGGGCGAAGCCGACGACGGCGAACGGCTCAGGCAGCAGGCGCTCCTGGAAGAGCCGATGGACGGCTGGGAGGAGCTTGCGGCTGGCGAGGTCGCCCGAGGCGCCGAGAATCACCAGGGCGAACGGCTCCATCTCTTGGCCCCCCGGCCGGAACCAGTGACCCGCGGAAGCAGTTTGCCCGGGTGACCCCCGGGCCACTCACGGGCATCACCCGCCCTTGGAGGGCGTCTTCTCGAGGACCACCCCTTCGTCCTCGAGCTTCTTGATGTACTTCGCGGGGTCCTTCTTGAAGGTCTCCGGGCAGCCTTCGCAGCAGAAGTAGACGCGTTTGCCCTCGTGGTCCGCGAAGATCGCCTTGTTTATCTTCTGGCCCATGACCGGGCAGAGGGCCTGGGCCTTGCCTCCGGCGGCCGGTTGGTTCGCGCCCTCCTGTCCGCAGCCGGCGACGAGGCAGGCCGCGGCCAGGACGAGCGCCACACACAACACGCGGACGACTTTTTCCATGGTCCAACCCTTTCCTCAGCTCCGTTGGGCGAGCGCGCGGTCGAGCATGATCAGCCCGTGAGCCGACTCGCCGATCATCCCGAGCTGCGCCACGATGTAGTCGGCGTTCTTCTCCTCCTCCACCTGCTCGGTGACGAACCACTGGAGCATCACGCCGGTGGCGTTGTCCTTCTCCTTCGCGGCGAGCTCGACCAGGGCGTTGATGAGCCCCGTCACCTTCTTCTCGTGTTCGAGGACGACCTCGAAGGCGGCGAGCGGGGTCTTCCACTCGGCGGGCGGCGCCGCGATGGCCGCCAGGGTCACGCGGCCGCGGCGGTCGTTGATGTGCTCGTAGAACTTCATCCCGTGGCCGTGTTCCTCCTTGGCCTGCACCTTCAGCCAGTGGGCGAAGCCGGGCAGGTTCTTCGCCTCGAAGTCCGCCGCCATCGCCAGGTAGAGGTAGGACGAGAACAGCTCGGCGTTCAACTGCTTGTTCAACGCCTCTTCCATCTTCTTGCTCAACATGCCAGGTCTCCTTTCACGGCCCCGGGGACATGCCGCCCGGTGTCCCACCAAATGGATTCTAGCAGGACCCATGATCGCAATCAATGATCTCCTTGACAATCCAACGCCCGCCGGATAACCTCTTGGCTGTCCCCCATCGCCCGCTTCTTCCCCGCAAGGATGACCCATGGACGATCTGCGAGCCGCGGTGGACCTCGTGTTCCAGACCTACGACATCCGGGGCACGTACCCGCGCCCGCTGAGCCCCGAGATCGCGTACCGGGTGGGGCGCGCACTCGCCGCCTACCTCGAGGAGGCAATGCGGGTGGAGACGGGCCACGTGGCCATCGGGCGCGACGCGCGCCGCGGTTCCGACGTCCTCGCGGCGGCCACGGCGGCCGGCCTCAAGGACGGCGGGATCACGCCGGTAGACCTTGGGCTAGTCTCTGCCGACATGGTCTACTTCGCCACGGGCGAGTTCCACGACGACTTCGACGGCGGGGTGATGATCACCGCGTCGCACAACCCCCCGTCCGACAACGGCCTGAAGTTCGTCCTCGCCCACGCGCTCTCGATAGACGCGAACACGGGGCTGAAGATCATCCGTGACATCGTTGTGGCCCGGAACGACGCGGCGCCCGGCGCCATCGGGCCGCTGAGGGCGCACACGCGCGACATCGCCGAGGCATACGTCGAGAAGCTCTTCGCCATCGCCCCCGGCCCCTTCGCCCCACTGAAGGTGGTGGTGGACGCCGGGAACGGCATGGCGGCAAAGGTCTTCCCGCTCATCGCCCGCCGCCTCCCCTGCGAGGTCATCCCGCTGCACTTCACCCTCGACGGCGCGTTCCCTGACCGTGGGCCGGACCCCACCGAGCGCGGGGCGCTTGAGAAGCTCCAGGCCGCCGTGCGGAGCCGCGGGGCCGACCTCGGGGTGGCCTTCGATGGCGACGCGGACCGCGCGGTGATCGTGGACGAGGCGGGCCAGCCCGCGGGCGGCTCGGCGCTCACCGCGCTCTTCGCCGGCGTGTTCCTGCGCCGCTGCCCGGGCCAGCCGGTGCTCTACGACCTCACGTGCAGCCTGGCGGTGCGGGACGCCATCGCGGAGGCGGGCGGCAAGGCGACCGTCGCGCCCGTGGGCCACTCGCGCATCAAGGAGCGCCTGCGCCGCGCCGACGGCCTATTCGCGGGCGAGGAGAGCGGGCACTTCTACTTCCGCGACTTCTACTACTGCGACAGCGGGATGCTCGCCACGCTCGTGGCGCTACAGCTCCTGGCGTCGGCGGGCCGGCGCCTCTCCGAGATGGTCAGCCCGCTCGCCACGCGCTACCACAGGGTGGGCGCGAAGCTCCGCTTCGCGAACCGCGAGGAGGCCGTCGCGCGCATCCCGAGGGCGGACGCCGCCTTCCCCGACGCCTCGGCCCGCCAGGTCACGCGCTTCCCGCCCGACGTGCGGAAGGACTTCGACGGCTGGTGGTTCTGCGTGCGGCCATCGGGCACCGAGCGCGAGGTCCTGCGCATCACCGTGGAGGCCAGCGACAAGGCGGCCGCCGAGGCCCGCCTCGCCGACCTCAAGGCCCTGCTCGAGCCCTGACACGCCCCCGGTTTGCGCGTCTGGCGGTTGGCAGCCCTGCAAGCCCTCGCGCCGCGGTGCCAGCTCCTCGACGAGGCGATCCCGGTTTGCGCGTCTGGCGGTTGGCAGCCCTGCAAGGGCGGCATGGGAAAGCCCAGGGCGGAGCGAAGCGAAGCCCTGGGTGTGCGGTCGTCAGTGAGAGAGCCCTGTAAGGGCGATATAGGGGTGCCGAGGACCCTACTCCGCCCTCTCAGGGCTATCGGACGGGGGCCGTCTTTCCCAGGGCTCCGCTTCGCTCCGCCCTGGGCTATCGCATTTCGCCCCCCCGGGGCTGAACAGACCGAGCGACGGCAAACTGGGGGCGTGCCAGGCTCGAGCGCGGTTGACTCGCTTCCAAGAGTGAGTATCATGCCAACGTGAGAATCCCAGGAGCAGTCATGGGCCGCCTTCGTGCGTGGATCGGTGCGTGTGTTCTCGCGGCGCTGTGCGCGGAAGCGGGAGAGGATGCCACGCTCGCGCTCGGCGTGGTCCCCGCGCCCAAGCAGGTCACGCTCAAAGAGGGGGAGTTCGAGCTCGACGATTTCGCCGCGGTGCTGGTGTCGGAGGAGGCGGCGTTCGGCACCCGCGCGGCGGCACGCGCCGTGCAGCTCGGCATCCGCTACCGCTGGGGGCTGGACCTGCCGATCCTGCGGATCGGCGACGAGCGCCGCCTCGGGCCGCGCAAGAGCATCTGGATCGTCGAGCCGCGCACCATCCGCCCGCCAGACGAAACCAGGAAAGGCGGGGAAGCGGAGAAACCCAGCCCGCGCCCCCCACGCCGGGTGCCGGCCGCCGACGAGCTCACCGCGCCCTTCAGGGCCAGGAAGCCCGGCGAGCCGGCCGTTCACATGCCGGCCATGACCATCGGCGTCAAGGACCTGCGGTTCTCCAAGGAGATGGTCATCGAGGGGTACTTCATCCGTGTGGACGCCTTCGCGGTGGTCATCCACGGGGCGTCGGACGCGGGGTCGTATTGGGGCGCACAGACGCTTCTCCAGCTCATCCGTCCGCCGCGGCGCGGCACGGCGTTCCGAAGGGCGCGCGGCCCGACCATCCCCTGCCTCTGGATGGCCGACTGGCCGTCCAACCCCGAGCGGGTGGTGCCGCCCGAGCTCAAGGTTCCTGACGACCCTCAGGCGGCGGAGGACTTCCTCAAGCTCGCCGCGCGCTACAAGCTCAACGGCATCGCGCAAGGGGCCGTGCCCGCGAACGAGGAAGTGCGCGAGCGCCTGCGCCACGTAGCACAGTACCACCCGGTGCCGTGCATCGCGGAGCCGGCGCCGGTCCCTGGGGCCGCGCCGCTCCTCGCGCTGGCAAAGGAGGCGGCCGGCGAGGGGAGCCTGCCCCTGGCGCTCGCCGCCCTCGGCGAGGCCGCCTGGGGGCCGACCGACCCCGAGCCCGCCGCCCTCCGCCAACGCTTCGCACCACAGGCGGGTAAGGAGCCGCCAGCGAAGTGACCCCTTGTCAGCGGGGGGATGAATGGATGATTGGATGGGTGGATGGGTGTCAGACAATCATCCATTCATCCACCCATCCAATCATCCCCTTCAGTTGCAGCAGAAGACCGCACTGGGGCATCTTGCTTCTCTCAGGTCCGCTATCCTATGGCAGAGCAATCGCCCGGGAAACCCAGGAAGTGGCTCCTCAAGCAGCCGGTGATGCTACGGGTGCTCCACGCGCTCGCGCCCGTGCTGGTGGCGGGGGTCTACTTCTTCGGCTGGCGGGTGGCGGCGCTCCTGGCGGCGAGCACGGCAGGCGGGCTGGCGATGGAGTGGGTGATGGCGCGGCGGCGCAAGGCGCCCGTGAGCACGGCCTGCTTCGTCACGTGCGCGCTCTATGCCCTGTCGCTCCCGTCCACGATGCCCTTCTGGCAGGCCCTCGTGGGCATCGTGGTGGCCATCCTGTTCGGCAAGGAGGTCTACGGCGGCTTCGGGCGCAACTGGTGCAACCCGGCCATCGTCGGGCGGGCGTTCGTCTACGTCTGCTTCCCCGTGGAGATGACGGGGAGCTTCGTGCCGGCCTTCCGCGGCTGGCCGGGCGGCTTCGGCCACTGGTCGCTTGAGAGCCTGGCGCGGGCGCCCGACTGGCTCGCCTCGGCTGCGGGAAAGTGGCCCGTGGACGCCGTGACCGCGGCCACGCCGATGTGGGCGCTGCGCGACCACGGCTACGGCACCCCCGTCCTCGACCTGTTCCTGGGGAACATCGGGGGGACGTTCCGGGGCGAGTTCGGCGAGAAGGTGCTCGCGGCCGGCTCGTGCGGCGAGGTGAGCGCGCTCGCAATCCTCATCGGCGCGGCCTACCTGCTCGCCACGCGGACGGCCAACTGGCGGCTGATGGCTGGGCCGTTCGTGGGCGCAGTGGCCGCCTGCCTGCTCTTCCACGACATTGCGGGCGTGGCCGCCGTCCCGCCGCTCCCATTCACCCTCTTCTCGGGGGCGCTCATGTACGGCGCCGTGTTCATGGTCACTGAGCCGATCTCCGCGCCCCGCAAGAAGCCGGCCATCTGGATGTACGGGGTCTTCATCGGCTTCATGATCGTCTTCCTGCGCTGGAAGGCGCAGTTCGCGGGCGCCGTGGGCTTCGCGATCCTGCTCGGGAACACCATTGGTCCTACGCTCGACCTTGCGGTGGGCGCCTGGCAGGAGAGGAAGAGACCCGTGACCCGTGACGCGTGACGCGTGAGAAGACTCAAGAGAAGAGGGGGCCTTTCTTCTCTTGTCACGGGTCACGCGTCACGGGTCAGGATGGATCCACAAGATGAAGCTTGACGTGAATCGTCCAACCTATGTCGTCTGCTACACGCTGGTGGTGTCGTCGGTCTTCACCGCGGCGATCACGTCGCTCCAGGTGGCCACGCGGGGCCGGGTGAAGCGCAACGAGGCGCTCCTCGAAGAGCGGGCCATCGTGAGCGTGTTCGGGCTGGGCGACGCCGCGGCGATGAGCCAGAGCGCCATCGCCGAGGCCGTCCGCCGCAGGGTCGACCGCAGCCTGACGGTGCGGGACCCCGAGACGGGGCGCGAGTTCCGCGTGCTCCGCTGCTCCCGGAGCGAGGCATCGCCAGAGGCTAAGCGCGACGAGTCGGACCTCGCGGCCGTGGCGTTCGAGTTCCGCGGCGTGGGCTTCTGGGCGCCAATCAAGGGCTGGATGGCACTCACGCCCGACCTCGGAAAGGCCGTCGGCCTCATCATCACGGAGCAGAGCGAGACGCCTGGCCTGGGCGGGCGCGTGACCGAGGAGTGGTGGCAGGCGCAGTTCAAGGGCCTCGACGTCTCCCCGCCCGCGGAGGGGCGCAAGTTCCTCTACGTCGGCGGCGGAGCGCCCACGAGCCCTAAAGACCCACGCTCAGGCCGCTACGTTGACGCGATCACGGGCGCGACGCAGACCTCGCTGGCCGTGGGGAAGTTCCTCGGCGAGAATCTCCGCCAGTTCCGAAGGGCGATGGCGAGCGCGAGGCGGAGCGGGAGATGAGAGAGTGAGGGGATGATTGGATGAATGGATGATTGGAGGGAGAGTGAGAGGGAAAGGGAAAGTGAGCGGGGAAGCTGAAGGGCAGTTGCTCTTCTCCTCACTTTCACTTTCCCTTTCACTCTCACTTGCCTTCAGGTCATCCATTCATCCACCCATCCATTCATCCTCTCTGTAGAAGGGCATTTTCGCGATGGCTTCGACCGCACGACAGGCGAAGAAGGCGCTGGTGACGGAGATGTGGGACGACAATCCCATCTTCCGCCAGGTGCTGGGCATCTGCTCGTCGCTCGCCGTCACCAACTTGATGTTCAACACCCTCCTGATGTGCGCGGGCCTCGTGTGGGCAACCGCCATGACCAGCGTGACCGCCAGCGCGCTCCGCAACTACACCCCCGCACGCGTCCGCATGATCGTCCAGGTCCTCCTCGCCTCCGACTATGTGATCGTGGTGGACATCATCTTCCGTTCGGAGTTCCCGGCCATCCATAAGATCATCGGCCCCTACGTGGGGCTGATCATCACGAACTGCATCATCATGGGCCGTGCCGAGGCCTACGCGATCAAGAACGCGCCGCTGCCGGCCTTCCTCGACGGGTTGGGCGCGGGACTGGGCTACTCGGGCGTGCTCATGCTCGTGGCGGCCATCCGCGAGCCGCTCGGCTTCGGAACCGTCTTCGGCCTCGAACTCCCGGCCCGCGCCGCCTGGTGGCACTCCTGGACAATCATGGCCATGCCCCCAGGGGCGTTCTTCGTC
>VGYW01000080.1 GCA_016872875.1 Planctomycetota bacterium
GCTCCCTTCGGTCGCCCTGGGCTACGGCTGGGTCGCCCGCGTCGGCGGGCTACAAGGCCCCGAGATGTGGGCAAAGATCAGGGCTTCGCCCTGGGCTGTTATAGTACGCCCCTGTCGGGGCTCCGGAGTAGTTCACCAGAATTGGGGGCCATACTCGGGAGCTGCGGGAGTGCGAGGGGGCTTCTCTGTACCCCAACACCGAACGCCCAATGCCTGTCTCCGCCTGCCTCGTCCTTACAGCGTTCCGAGGGGGTCCTTGGCGCCGGCGTGGATGAAGCGGGGGAGGCCCCAGGCGGCGTGGTCGCAGGTGAAGTCGTCGCCGCCGTTGAGGACGCGGAGGATGACCTCCTTCGCGCCCGCGATGTCGGTTTGGAGGGAGTGGGCGGTTCGGGGACGCAGGACGGGGCTTTGGGCTATGAGCTTGCCGTCGGCAAGGACCTGGAACAGGACGCTTCCGCCGCCGCTCATGTCGTCGAGGCCGACCTCCGCCTTGAACTGGACGAAGCCCTTGCCCGCGACGTCGAAGACGATGTCGGCCGGGGTCGCGTCGTTGAAGGAATGGGTCCAGAGGGCCTTGGGGAGGCGCTTGCCGGCGATGGCGACGGCTCGGCCGTAGTAGTTGCGGTTCTTGCGGATGGGGTTATTCGCGCCGGCGGTGGCGCGAACCCAGGGGATTTCGGTCGCAAAGGTCACGCCCTTGAGAGCCGCGAGATCAGGCTCGGCCGGGCGGGCTTTGCGGGGCGGCGGGAGCTTTGGCTTGCCGAGAGAGGCGTCCTGGATGAACACCAGGTCGCTCGTGTAAGGCTCGGGGAGGCTCAAGGTGAGGCCCTTCTGCATCAGGTCGTCACCCGGGCGGGTCGTGGGCGCGAGGGAGCCGTCCTCGGACCAGAGCGAGTATTGCGCCTGGGCATCGAGGCCCTTGAGCCTGACGGTCTGGGAGCCTTCATCGGATTCGGGGCGGAAGATGTAGAGCGTGCCCTTCTTGAGGCTCGTGCTCCAATAGAACATTCCGTCCCAGCGCTTGCCGTCGGGGCGGGGCAGGATGTGGTGGACCTTGACGTCGCGAAGGATGGGGCGGACCCAGTCCTTGTAGATTTCGGCGGAGCGGCGGGCGGATTCCTTTTCCTCATCGGACCACTTTGGGGTGTCGGTGGGGTCAATCTGCCAGGCGCCCATCATGGCCGAACGCCAGAGGAAGGTGCCCGGCTCGTCGCCAGGGACGCGGTAGAAGTTGTCGTAGGTGTAGGCCTGAAGGAGGAGGGGCGGGAAGGCCCAGGTCGAGTCCCAGATGCTCTGGCGGTTGGGGAGGTTCGAGAGGGTGTCGGTGGTCACGGTGTAGTGGGTGCGCTGGATGACGCCGAAGTCCTTGATGTGTCCGCCACCCGAGCAGTTCTCCAGGATGAGACCGGGGAACGCCTTGAGGAGCGCCTCCTGGACCTCATAGTAGCCCATCGCCGCCCAGTAGCTGGCGTCGGTGCCGTGGCGGTGGCGATGGCTCGCCCGACTGCACCGTGTGGTGATCGGGTCAATGTCGTGCTTGACGTAGTCTAGCTTGTGGTGGGCGACGAGCCACTGGGTCTTGCGCTTCGCCCAGTCGCGGGCCTCCTGGCAGGCGAGGCAGAGCTTTCCGCCGACGAACGCCCCCGGCCGCCAGTCCGCCGGGTAGTCCTCGCGGAACCAGTCGGGGTGGGAGCGGGCGTTGAGCGCGCCGGGATCGCTTGACAGGCCGCCGTTGGTCCACGCGCACCAGAGGGCGAGCCGCATGCCCGCAGCGTGGACGTATTCCTCGATGGGCTTGACGCCGTTCGGGAAGCGGGCGGGGTCCCAGCGCCAGTCGCCCACGTGGGGGAACCACATGGCGTCGGGCATGAATGCCTCGAAGCCGATTTCGCGGCAGAAGCGCGCGCTGCGCAGCACGTCGGCCTCCTTCGCCTTGTCGCCCCCAACGTCAATGTAGAGGTTGTAGGCCAGGATGGGGTCTGGGCAGTCCTTTGGCGGGGCGGGACGCAGCTTCTCGACGATGAAGCGGTGGAGGCTATGGCTCCCCTCATCGAGGTCGCCGGCGTAGCAGCCCACGAAGGCGGGGGGCACGAGAAAAGTCTCGCCCGGCTCGATGTCGGTCTTGAAGTCGGGATGGTTCCCCACATCGAGGTCGAAGGCGCCGGCCGCGTTGGCGGCTCGCGCATGGATTCGCCCTAGGCCAGAAAACTCCCACCCGACGTAAAGCCCCTCGGTCTCGCCCACCTGCACGGCCAGCCAGGGCACGGGGCTTGCGCCATCCTCGCAGTTGCTCGCCAGGGTGAGGTTCAGCTTGGGGTCGAGCGGTTGGCTGAGGGTGCCGCCCTGCGTGCTCGCGTTGCTCCCGCCGCGCTTGATCCACCAGAGGGCCGCCGCCCCGCCCGGCCGCAGCCCGCGGAGCGACAGGCTATCCTGGTGCCCGAGCGTGACCCGCTGGCCGGAAAGGTTCTCTATCTCCATCCAATGTTCCACCGGCCCGCGGCTCGGCCGAGCCCGCCAGATCGAGCGCAGAGCCAGCTTCGGCTCCGCGTTTGCGAACGCCAGCGTGACCGTTCCCGCCGCCTCGTCGCGCGTTCCCCGCACGAAAGCCCACGCGGTCTGCGCCTCCTTCTGGCCCACCCACACCCTGCCCATGAGCGGCACGGCCATCCCCTCCCCTGACCAGTTGTGCTTCGTCCCCGTGCCCGCGAGCCGCCGGATAATCGGCCGCTCCCCCGCGATGCCAACCTCCACTTCGGTATCGGCGGTGGACAGATTCCACGTCTCGCCCACAGCGACCTCCTCAAGCGCGAGTGCGCAACCAAGCAAAACCCAGCACGCAGGCGTCATGATGTCTCCATCGTAGGGACACGCGGCTCGCGCGTCGAAGACGGGACAGGCGAGCCGCCCGTCCCTACGACTTTCCGCAACACGAACTAATGAGCTTCTACTGCGGACTCCTGTGGCGACAAGCGTCCCGCTTGTCGAAGGGCCCAAGGCAGCCGCAAGCGGGACGCTCGCGGCTACACTGCGGTCACGGAGGGTGGGAGAGGGTCGCCCTGCTCGATGCACGACTCGATGAGCTTTCGGGCGACGTCCTGGGCGATCTCCATCGTCTCGGCGAGCGTGCGGCCCTGGGCCACCAGCCCCTGAAGCTCATCGCTCGTCGCCAGATACCCGCCCTCCTCAAGGGGCTCGATCTTCACAGCAATCAGCACTTCCGCCATAGCACAAGCTCTCCGCGCAGGTGTGGGAACGCTCAATCGCCGAATCATAGCCGCCCGCAAGCGGCAAGTCAAATGGGTGCCACCCTCATGCAGCAACAGCGCACTTGTGTGCACCAGCGTGTCGCTAACTCGCCCCCACCGAGCTTGCCTCAGCGAGGCTATGATTGGCAGCTAGCGCGCGGCGCGGGCCACGCGGAGCCCAGCAAGCGCATCTGCGAACCTCAGCAGCTCCATGATCCCAGGCGCGCGGAGGCGCGCCCCAGTGTCTTCCGGAGTTGGCCAACTCCGGAAGACACACCGCGAACCCCGGAGCCCTCGTGAGCATGGTTACGGACCTCGCGAGGTCCGTAACGCAGTGCGAGCCACCCCCGCCACGGCCTGTTCCGGAGTTGGCCAACTCCGGAACCCACACCGCGAACCCCGGAGCCCCCGTGAGCATGGTTACGGACCTCGCGAGGTCAGTAACGCAGTGCGAGCCACCCCCGCCACGGCCTGTTCCGGAGTTGGCCAACTCCGGAACCCACACCGCGAACCCCGGAGCCCCCGTGAGCATGGTTACGGACCTCGCGAGGTCCGTAATCGCAAGCGGGCACAGGGCCGCCAGGGCCTCTTGCGGAGTTGGCCAACTCCGGTACCGAGCTTGCAGGCACAGGGGCCGCGGAGGAAAGCTCGTCCCAAGCTTGCCGAAGGGCGAGTTTGGATCCATCGCCCTAGAGGGGCATGGGGCCCGTCAGTCACGTGTGAGAATGCGCCCAGATCCGCTATCACACCCCGCCCTCAAGCGTTCTCGCTTGAGGGTATCTCCGGGGGCTGTCACCGACCTCACCCTCAACGGGAGCCGTCGAGGGCGGCACCCGCGCCCTCGCGAACGTTCTGATACGCTCGGGAGGCTAACGTCACGCGGCCACAATCCAGCGCGTCCTACTATCCTCCCGAGGGCATTCAAGCCTTCCGGAGGGAGGCTTCCCTGTACCCCAACACCTAACACCCAAAACCTAAAACCTTCTTCACTTCTTCCCCGCCTTCTTCCTCCTCTCCGCCCTCATCTCGGCCACCGACCTGGTGTGGAGCCTGGCCGCGCCCTGCCAGGTCCAGGTGCCGAGGGGCTTCTGGCTGGCGAGGCGCCGCCTTGCGGCAGGGATTTCCGCGGCGTACTGCGGCAGCCACTTGGCCTGGGCCACGAGCATCGCGTCGGTCATCTGCCAGATTTCAGGCGGGTTGAGGCAGGCGGCGGTGAGCGGGTCGTGGAGCATTGCCTGCTTGAGGAGCGTGACGTTCCCCTCGACGGCGGCCTTGACGGCCATCCTCTGGACGTTGATGCTGGCGGAGAGGGTGGCGGCGCAGGCCAGCGGCAGCTCCCCCACCCGCGGGATGTTCATCCCGTTGCGGTCAACGTAGCCGGGCACCTCCACGATGCAGTCGTCGGCCAGGTTCGAGATGGTGCCGTTGTTCCGCACGTTGAAGTGGCCGCGGTAGAGGCGTCCCGTCTCAAGCCCTTCGATGATGTAGGAGCCGTGCTCGTGCCCCCGCGTGGCAGGCGAGATGGGCTTGGCCTCCTCCTTGAGCCACTTTGGGAACTCGGTCTTGAACCAGTTGCGCCCCTCGGTGCAGACGCGGAGGTAGCCGCCCGTCTCGCCGAGAATCCAGGACGACAGGTCGATCCAGCGCGCGATCTCCTTCGGGCGCTTGCGATACCAGGGCACGTACTCGGAGAGGTGGCCGTTGGATTCCGTGGAGTAGTAGCCGAACCGCCGCAGGACGTCGATCCGCACCTTCTCGGTCTTGGAGTAGACCGGGTGGCGCTCGAAGGCGGCGAGGAGCTCCTGGCTCGTCACCTTGCGGCCCTGGTAGACGATCTGCACGTACCAGGTCTGGTGGTTGATCCCGGCGCAGACGATGTCCACCTCGCTCGCGCTCTTCGCGCCGAGCACCTGGGCGATCTGGTGGTGTCCGCCGATGACGCCGTGGCAGAGGCCCACGGTGTTCACGCGGCCGTACTCGATGGCCGCCCAGGTGTTCATGGCGTTGGGGTTCGCGTAGTTGAGGAACAGCACGTCGGGCTTGGCGGCCTCGCGGATGTCCCTACAGAAGGCCAGGATGCAGGGGATGTTGCGCTGGCCGTACATTATGCCGCCTGGGGCGAGGGTGTCGCCCACGCACTGGTCAACGCCGTAGCGTAGCGGGATGTCAATATCGAGCTTGAAGGCCTCGAGGCCGCCGACTCGGACGACGTTGATCACGTAGTCGGCGTCGGCCACGGCGCGGCGGCGGTCGAGGGTCGCCTCGATCCGGGCGGGCAGCCTGCTCGCCCGCAAGTCCCGCTCGCAGAGGGCCGCCACCATGTCCAGGTTGCGCCGGTTGATGTCGTGGAACGCGAACCGCGTGTCCTGAAGCTCGGGGACGGCCAGGATGTCGCGGAAGAGTCCGCGCGTGAACCCGATGCTCCCGGCCCCGATGAAGGCCACCTTGATAGCCAAGCGAGCGTCTCCTTTCTCCGTCTCGACGGCAGCGCCCATTCCACACACGGGGCGGTTGTAGCCGAAGCGGGCCGCTTTGTCAAGAGAAGAGCGAACTATGAGGAATGCAGGAACCCAGGAAGGGGCAATAACCGCCCCGCTTAGACTCGCCGGCCCAGCCTCCGAGCTTCGGCCCCAAATCAGCTCTTTTCCTGCCTTCCTGCCTTCCTTATAGCCCATCTTCGCTTGGGCCGCGAAAGGCCTCCCATTCCGGACCCCCAACACCTAACACCGAACACCTGACACCGTTCTCCTTCTGTCACGCCTTGCCCTTGGGGACAAAGGGGGAGAGCTCGCGGAGGCGATGGATGATGGGGGGCATGTGCTCGACGACGAAGTCGATCTCGTCCTGAGTGTTGTAGCGGCTGAGGCTGAAGCGGATGGAGCCGTGGGCGGCGGTGAAGGGGACGCCCATCGCCCGCAGGACGTGGCTCGGCTCGAGCGAGCCAGAGGTGCAGGCGGAGCCGGAGGAGGCGCAGACGCCGAGCTCGTCGAGCATGAGGAGGATGGACTCGCCCTCGACGAACTCGAAGCCGATGTTGGCGGTGTTGGGCAGGCGGCGGTCGCGGCGGCCGTTCACGTGGGAATCGGGGCAGTTGGCGAGGATGCCCGCCTCGATGCGGTCGCGGAGGGCGCGGACCCGCGTGACCTCTTCCCTCATATACTGGGCGGCGAGCTCGGCGGCGGCGCCGAGGCCGACGATGTAGGGCACGTTCTCCGTGCCCGCCCGCTTGCCGCTCTCCTGGTGGCCGCCGAGGACGAAGGGGGCGAGGCGGGTGCCCTTCCGCACGTAGAGGACGCCCACCCCCTTCGGCGCGTGGAGCTTGTGGCCGGAGAGGGCGAGGAGGTCGAGCGGCGTCCGCCGCAGGTCCACCGGCAGCTTGCCGACGACCTGAACGGCATCGGTGTGGAAGACGACGCCCTTGCGCTGGCAGACCGCGGCGATCTCCTCGATCGGAAAGACCACGCCGGTCTCGTTGTTCGCCCACATGACGGAGACGATGGCCGTGTCGTCCGTGATCATCTCCTCGAGCAGTTGGAGGTCGAGGAGCCCTTCGCGGTCAACGGGCAGCTCGGTCAGGCGGCAGCCCTGGTTGGCCAGGTAGCGGCAGGTGGAGAGGACGGCTGGGTGCTCGACTCTGGTGGTGACGGCGTGGTGCTTGCGTCCGGCGAGGGCCTCCACGGTGCCGCGGAGCGCCGCGTTGTCGCTCTCGGTGCCGCAACTGGTGAAGACGATTTCGGAGGGGTCGGCGCCCAGGAGCGCGGCCACCTGCTCGCGGGCGCGCTCGACGTGTCGGCGCACCTGCCCCCCGAAGCTGTGCATCGAGGAGGCATTGCCGTAGAGCTCCCCGAAGAACGGCCTCATCGCTTCGATGACCTCGGGGGCAACGCGCGTCGTCGCGTTGTTGTCGAGATAGATGACCTTCCTCACGGCCGGCCCCATCGTCCTCGTCCTCGTCCCTCGTCCCTCGTCCTCGATTGTCTTCACGGCTTCTCCTCCTCAACCACGAGGTCGGGGGAGACGAATTCGCGGAGCTTGGCCCCCACCAGGCCGTCGAGGGTGAAGCCCGCGGCCTTGCACATCGCGCACCGGCCCCGCAGGCCCACGATCACGTGGTTGCCGTCAACGTCAATCAGCTCGATGTCCCCGCCATCCTGCTGGAGCATGGGCCGGACCTCGCGCTGGAGGACCTCCTCGATGAGCTGGATTTTGCGGATGGTGGTGAGGCGCGGCTTGGGCGGCTCGGGCTTCTCGGGCCGCAGCGGCTGGCCCTGGATGCGCGCGATGATCGCGCGTATCTGGTCCTGGCACCCGCCGCAGCCGCCGCCCGCCTTGCAGTAGTTCGTGACCTCCTCGACGGCGTGGAGGTTGTTCTCGCGGATGACCCGCTCGATCTCGGGCTCGGTGACGCCGAAGCAGGTGCAGATGACCTTGCCCTCCAGGACGTGAGCGGTGCGCTTGCCGCCGGAGCGGTAGAACTCGATGGCGGCTTCGAGCGCCTCGCGGCCCATGACCGAGCAGTGCATCTTCTGCTCGGGGAGGCCGCCGAGGACGTTCGCGATGTCCTGATTCGTCACCCGCGCCGCCTCGTCGAGGGTCATCCCCTTGATCAGTTCGGTGAGGACAGAGGATGAGGCGATGGCGGAGGCGCAGCCGAAGGTCTGGAAGCGCGCGTCGGCGATACGCCCGTCGGAGCCGAGCTTGAACGTCAGCTTCAGCGCGTCCCCGCATGCCATCGAGCCGACCTCGCCCACCCCGTCGGCATTCTCGAGCACCCCCACGTTCCGCGGGTTGCGGAAATGATCCATCACCTTCGACGTATAGTCCCACATAGCAGTTGTCCCCCTTTCCAGCTACCAGTATTCTCCCGGACGCCCCGTACCGTGTCAAGGCCCGCCGCTGATCACCGCAACATGGCGCCTCCGCCGCGTGGAGTTCGCGTCACCGCTGGGTCTTGCCCAGTTGGACGACGGCTGGCAACTACAGCGACCGCTCGCCACACCCTTTGGCGCAATGATGGCTCAGCGCACCGCGGCTCGCGTCCCGCCGAAGCGGTCTGGATGGGGCGATGGCTGCCCACTGCCATCTGGAGCCGACCGCAGCTTGCGGACCGCGCCTGCCGCGCACTGTGCGATATGATGGTCTAACATTCTACAGGATGTTTGATCATCGCCACGGGACATGACCCCATGGCTCGCTCCCATGCGCCGGCGTCCAGGCGGGAAATACCCAAACATTCCACAGAATGTTTCAACATCTCACAGGTCCCCCTTACCTCACGGCTGGCAAGTTGCGTTCGCGGAGTGCGCGGTACGACGATCAAACATTCTATAGAATGTTTGATCATCACAACAAGAAGCCCCCTCGCAGCCAGACTCCCGCGGGCTGGGGCTGTGGCGGAGGGTATTCGAACATTCTGTAGAATGTTTGAGCATCACGCGGGCACCCCCGTCACACCACGGCGATTCGCCGGTTGCCTGGCAAGGCCACCGATTCTCATGCTGGGTGTCGGCCCCACTGAAGGGGGGCAGGGCGGCGGCGACCGAGGGGCCGTTCCGGTGGAAAGCAGCTACCGTCCCCCTCCTCCGGCCCCCCCCTGCCGCCGGTCCGAGAAGAAAGGGGGGCGAGCTTTTGGCGGCAGCTGCCAGTCACCGTCCCACTGGGACAGGCCCGGTGGTGACGCGAGCTTCACACGGATGGGGTGTCCGGAGCCAGGCTTTGTACGACAATGCGCTGGCGCGTGTAACGCCAGCGTGTCGCTGGCCTCCCGAGGGCGCCGGGACGGCGGCGCTACGAATTGCCGTACAGAGCCTAGGCTTTGCCAACGGCGCCGGTGAGGCGGAGCCATTTTTCGGCGATGGCGGCGAAGGCGTCCATCGCCTCGTGGAGCGCCCAGGGCACCCAGAGCTTCTCGCCGGCGCTCCAGCGCTTGACGAGGACCTCGCGGAGGGCGCGGTTGAGCTCGCTTGCGACGTTGACCTTTGCGATGCCGAGGGATATGGCGCGGGCCAGATCGTCGGGCGGGGTGCCGCTGCCGCCGTGGAGGACGAGGGGGATGCCCGCCGCCTCCCGCAGCTTGGCCAGGAGCTCGAAGTCGAGCTTCGGCGGCGCGGTGTAGTTGCCGTGGAGGTTGCCGAAGGAGACGGCGAGGCAGTCCACGCCCGTGGCCTGGACGTACGCCTTGGCTTCGGCGGGGTCGGAGAGCGCGGTGTGGCCCTTGCCCTCGCCAGTGACCTCGTCCACGCGGCCCACGGCGCCGATCTCGCCTTCGACCGTCACGCCGCGCGGGCGAGCCAGTCCGACGACGCGGCGGAGGGCCGCCGCGTTCTCGGCGAAGGGCTTGGTCGAGTAGTCGAGCATCACGGAGGTGAAGCCTGCGGCAAGGCAGGCCTCGACGGACTCCATCGTGTTGCCGTGGTCGAGGTGGAGGGCGGCAGGGACGCCGCGGCGGGCGGCCAGCGTGCGGGCGGTGTCGGCCAACGCCCCGTAGGAGAGGAGGAGTTCGCCCGGCCCGGTCATCAGTATGACCGGTGCGCGGCGCCGCTCGGCCACGCGGAGCACCGCGTCAATCGTCTCGGCGTTCCAGATGCAGAAGCTGGGCACAGCGTAGCCGCGCCGGAGCGCGTCGCCGAGGAGTTGAGCCATCGCAACGAAATCCACGCTTCACCTCGTTAGCTTCTGTTGCGGGAAGTGGAAGGGGGCTGCTGCCCCATTCACAGGCCAGAGGCCTGTGCCACCAAGCCCCTCGCCTCGGCGGTGGCACAGGCGTCCCGCCTGTGATCGCACTTTCCGCGACGCGAACTCGTTAGTGTTCTGCCTGCCCACTCGATGCGCGTGCCGTCGAAGAGAAGGAGTTGGGGCTTGGTGCCGCCCAGACGGATGAGGCCGGCCCTCCCCTCGAACGCAAGCTGTCCCTCGCGGAACTTCAAGGGCTCCGCGGTGAGGAACAGGTAGTCCTCGAAACCAGGGCCTTTGATGTGATAGCCCGGTCCGATGGGCTTGATGTCAAGCGGCTTGCCGCCCGGCTCGGTCCAGAAGATGAGGTTCAGATGGCCATCGCCGCCCTTCCGCGTCAACACGAGCTTCTGCTGGTTAAGGAGGGGATCGGTCGAGACCTCGACCTTGGCCGGCTCCTTGCCGAGGGGGTAGATGAGCACGTCGAGGCCGAGGCGGCCGGGGCACAGGAAATGATCGCCGCGGCGCTCGATCTTGCGGACGAGGAGGGGAAGGACGAAGTTGCTCTCGCCGTCTGCGTCGTCGCGGACAGCGAAGTAGTCGTTCTTGGCGAAGACGATGGTGCGGGCGACCTTGTGCTCGGGGAAGAAGCCGCGGCAGTAGTCGGCGGCGGGGTGGAGGGAGAAGCGCTCGATGGTGCCATTGCCCACGTAGCGGTGGTCAGGACCAACGGTGATGGTGGCGTGGCGGGCGGGGACGAAGTTCTCGTCGCCGTCCAGCGAGAGCGGGCGGTTGGCGGCATAGAGGACGAAGCTGCCCTCGGAGGCGTGGTAACGGTAGCCGCCCTTGCCGCACTTGAAGAGGAGGTAGCTCTCCTGGGGCGTGCCGCAGGCGTCGCGGAAGCAGAAGCCGTAGTCGGGCAGGTTCTCGGAGGCCAGCGGCTTCATCGCGGCTCGCTCGACGAAGCGGGGGTCGTCGAGGTTGAGGGCGAGGAGGCCCTTGAGGTTGATGCCGGCCTTCCCCTCCGTCTCGCGGCCGCCGGCGGTCCAGGCGGCGAATAGCTGTTCGGCGAGGGCCTTGTGGCCGAGGCGTCGGGCGACCGCGGCGGCGAGGGCGTAGGCGTCGTAGACGGGGTGGCCGCCGTCGCCGCCGTGGTCGCCCACGCCGGGGTGGCGGCGGCCCTTCGGCACATCCGCGTAGCTCGTCCCCTGCGGCAGGCCGTCTATGCACGGGTCGTTGCTCAGGGGGTGTTGGGGCGTGAGGGTGCGGATGCCGAAGTTGAGGAAGAGGTCGAACTTCGGCCAATCGTGGGGGTCGTAGCGTCCTGTAGCCACAAGCGTCCCGCTTGTGGTCCGATACCCGCAGTTGACGAGTCGGGCGTTCATGGCGGCGATGGTGCGAAGGCTCCAGAGGTAGTAGCAGCCGAGGTTCTCCTGCCACTTGCCGCTCTGGTCGGAGGTGAAGGCGGCGATGGATTCGCGGAGCTGGTTGAGCGCGGTGTCCACGAGCCGCTTGGAGTCGGGATTGTTCGGGAAGCAGACGGCGTAGGCCACGATGGCGTCGAGGCGGCTGAAGTCGAAGTTGCGGTGCCCCGCGTGGTAGCGCCAGGCCATGAAGTCGCCCCCCGCGAGGGCGTGGGCGGCGAACATCATCTTGGCTCGGAGCACGCGGCGCTCGGCCTCCGAGAAGAGATTGGCGTTCACGAGCGCGTCGTAGGCGTCGGCGCTCTGGTAGGGCAGGCCGCGCATGCCCACGGGCGAGTAGGCGGCGGCGCGGGTCTTGCCCGCGCGGATGCCGGCCACCCTATCTCCGCGTGGCGCAACGTCGCGGGCCTCCCATGCCTTCTCGGGCTTGCCGGTGAGGAGGAACTCCGTCGCCGCGGGCGGCCCCTCGAAGAAGCGCGTGGTGAACCACTGGACCTCTTTCGGCTGAACGATTCCCTGGAGTAGGGGGCTGGCCTTGAGGCGCTCGACGGCCCGCGCCAAGTCGTCCCGCCGCACGCTCAGGCGCGGGTGGGCATCCACGGGCTCTTCGTCCCAGTCGAGCACAAGGTCCTTGTACCAATCGAGGCTGACCTCGCCAACGCTGGTGCGGAGGTCTGCGATCTTGTTGGGGGCGTCCTCCTTGTCCACGACGGCGAGGCCATAGCGCCGTTCGCCGGCGAAGAGGGAGTAGGTGAAGTAGGCTTCGCCCTTGTCCTCGAAGGCGTCAATCGCCTCGCGGCCGCCGGCCTTCGGGTCGCCGCTGTAGCGGCTCTTGTCGCCGAGCACCTCGGCCCGCCAGCGCTCCTGGCTCTGCACCGTCCAGTCGCCGGGGTGGATGGGGAAGGTGGCAATGAGGTCACGCTTCTCTGCTCCCTCTCCCTTGGGGAGAGGGCCGGGGTGAGGGTGCTTCTCCGCGGCCTCGTTGAAGAAGCCGACGGAATCGCCCTCGCCCGGCGGCGCCCACATGACGTAGCGCGGCATCTCGATGAGCCGCTTCCTCTCGCGGCAGGCGATGGCCTGGATGTGGAGCTTGTTGATCCAGCCGAGGGCAACTCGGTTGGGCTCGAGGCCGTCATAGGCGCTGAAGCGGAACTCCACGGGCAGGCCGCTGCACCGCTCGCTCACGATCACGTATGGCTCGCCGGCGTGGAACGATAGCGTAGCCTGGTAGCTCCCACCCTCCTCGAAGGCATATTCGAGCCGCAGGCGGCGCAGCAGCGGCCCCTCCTCCACCCAGGCCGAGCGGAGGGCAGCGACCTGGCCCCGCCCGACAAACGTCCCCTTCCCGCGCCAGGCCCCGTCGGGGCCTTTGACCGCGAGGATGGGCGGCGGGGCCGCCGACACGTGCATCGCCCCCGCCCGAGGCAGTCCCGTCGGCACGCGGAACGCGGCGGCTCCGGTGGAGACTTCCAACAGGTTCGGCTCGATCTTCTGGACGCTGATGCCCGGTTCTAGGTTGGTGGCACGGGCATCTTGTGGTGGCACAGGCATCTTGCCTGTGGCACCCACAGGCGGGACGCCTGTGCCACCATCACTCCCGAACAGGGAGAATGCGACGCATCCCATCGCGGGGAGCGCCGTGAAGAAGGTGAGCGTGCCCTTTCGTCCATCCTCGGAAGTGAACTGGAACGGCACGGGCTTTCCGGCGGCGTCGAGGAGGCGGAGGGAGGAGGGCTTGATGCGGCGCGGCAGCTCGACGGCGTAGTGGAGGGGCGAGCGGGGCCAGGGGCGCTCGGTCCAGTCGCGGAGGACAAATGTCCTCACAGGCCGGAGGCCTGTGCCACCAGGATTGGGCGGGGGCGGGTCGGGCAGGCGCTTGAGCGGGGTGCGGCCGAAGCGGATGTCGAACGTCTTGTGCTGGTTCTGCTCGAGGTCGAAGCGGGTGGGGCCGAAGACGGTGGAGAGGCCGGTGGGCGGGTCGTCGGGGCGCGTGGCGGCGAGGAAGTCGTAGGTGGTGTGCCAGGCGAGGTTGCGGAAGGCGTAGCGGCCGGCGGCGTCGGCCTTCGTGCGGCTGACGATGAGGTGGCGTTCCTCGCGGATGGGCGACTGGCGGGCGAGGGCGACGGTTGCGCCCGGCACGGGCCGCCCCCGGTCGTCGAGCACACGGCCCTCGACCGACGGCATGGCCTTCAGGTTCCGCTCGGCCTCGGCGCGCAGCCGGTCGTTGAGGTGGGGCAGAATCCGCTTCGTCTCATCAACCGCGCGGTCGTAATGGCCGTCGAGCACGTAGAGGCCGGGCGTGCTCGCGTGGCAGTGCTCGACCCACTTGCCCTTCGGCCAGGTCTCGGCGTACCAGGCGTAGACCTTCGCTCCGCGCTCGGGGCCTTCGGCGCGGAGGTAGGCCAGGGCGAGGGCGTGGAGGGTTTGGCGAGCCCAATCGCTGTCGGGCCACTCGCGGACGATCTCTTGCTTCGCTTGGCGCGACTCCTCGTCCTTGCCTTGCATGGCGAGGTTGTGGGCAAGGCGCTCGTGCATCTCCTTCTTCACCTCGGGCGTCTTCGCGTTGGCGATGGCCTGGCGGGCGAGATCGAGGGACTCCTTCTGCCGCCGGGTGCGGAGGCAGACTTCGGCCAGGATGTCGAGAAGGCGCGAGTCGCCAGGGAAGCGCTTGAGGGCTTCGGCGGCGACGGCCTCGGCGCCCTCGAGCCAATCGCGGCGCGGGTTGAGCAGTGGGCGGGCCGCCTTGCACGCCACCTCGACCGTGACCTTCTCCCCGTATCGCTCGGCCATCGCCTTGTAGAGGTCGAGGGAGCGGTAGGCCGCGGAGTCGGCGATGGCGAAGACGAACAGCTCCAGCCCCTCTTTCTCGGGAAAGTCCTTTGGAAGTGCCTTGAGCGCCTCGATCCGCGCATCGCCGGATATGGCGCGGATGAGCGCCGTGTGGACGGCGACCGCGTGCTCGGGGGCCAGGGGCGTCATGAGGAGGGCTCGGCATTCGGCCTCGACGGCCGCCGCGTCGTTGATCTTCTGGAGCGAGCGGAGCCGCGCCAGCGGGTCGCTCTCGCCCGCGGGAGCGAGCGCCGCGCCCAAGAGCCAGGCCACAAGCACGCGGCACATCGTCACGCTCCAGTGCCGGAGTGGGATGCGGGCCAGTGAATCTGCTCGCACACTTTGCGCCAGCGCTCCAGCATATCGTCGTGGAAGAGAAACGGCTCGAAACCGAGCTGGAGGTAGAGGCGGATGGCGGCGAGGCGCCAGTCGTCGGTCAACAGGTAGATGCGGCGGTAGCCGGCGTCGAGGAAGCAGCGGACGACGGCGGCGCACACGGCCATTCCGAGCCGCTTGCCCTTGTGCTCGGGGTCGGCCGCGACCCAGGAGAGCTCGCCGCCGTCGGGGTGTCCCTCGATGGGGCGGTGTCGCGCCATCGCCGTGGCCACGAGCCGCCCCGTCGCCGCCTGCTCGATGAGGAACCAGCCGCCGGGGAGCACCGTGGGGAGAATCTTTTCGATCTGCTCGTGGTCCCAACTCCTGAACCCCGCCGTGGCCATGAGCCCCAGATAGGCATCTTCGTCGCCCGGCGCGAACTGCCGCAGGGCGTAGCCCGGCGGCACCGCGACGATGGGCGGCGTGCCGAGCAGGCGCTCGGGCCAGATCATCTGGAGCTGGGCATAAGGGCGTTCGTCTGGCATGGCTCACGCGGGGCAGGGACGCCCCGCCTACAAGGTGTCCACGCGGGGCACGGAGGCCCCGCCCACAACCCTCATCACTCGGCCAGCTCGACCACCAGGCTCTTCATCGTCGGCTTGGAGGCGCAGGTGATCTTGTAGGTCTCGGCAGGCTTGGTGGCGACATGGACGTGGCGCTTCTCGGCGCCGCCCTCGTCCCAGACATAAGTGACCTTGACGGGTCGGAAGCCGCCGTGCGGCTCGATGTAGTCGGCGTCAATGCGCGTCTGGTAGATCATCGCCACCGTGCGCTGTGTGCCCGCGAAGCGGACGAGGGCCGAGCGGGTGCCCGCCGGAACCTTGTCGAAGACGAAGTGCTTGCCGTGGTTGCGTGTCGGCCCCTCGCAGCGGCCGATGGGCTGCCAGGCCTTGCCGCCGTCGAAAGAGGCCGCAATGTCCCAGGCGTCCTTGGGGTCGCGGGCGCGGTAGTAGATGCCGACGCGGAGCCGCGTCATGTCGCCAGGGGTCTCGATGGGGAACGTCACCTCGCCCGTCGGGCCCGAGAGCACGAGCAGGTCGTCCTTGATGTTCTTCCGCTCGGGGTGGAAGTCCGTGTAGAGGACCTGCTTGCCCTTGTTCTTGGGGTCGGTGGAGCCCTCGACGGTGATCGTGCCCTCGGGCGGTTCGGCGGAGAAGGTGATCGTGTTCTCGCCCTTGTCGAGGGCGGGGAGGGGGCGCTGCGAGTGCTGGATGTCGTGGACGATCTTCAGTGCCTTGAGGCCCGTGTCCTTGCCAGAAAGGGCGAACTTCAGGCGATAGTCGTAGCGGCGGTAGACGTGTGGCTTGAGGTCAATCCTCTGGTCGCCCGTCGCTGTGATCTTCGCGATCTCCTTCCAGTCGAGGCCATTGTTGTCGGAGAAGGCGACCGCGATCGCGCCTCCCTCGCCCACGGCGGCCTTGAGCGACAGTTCGCCGCCGAGGTAGACGTAGCTCGACGGCATGCGGAGGACGAAGGCCGTCGGCTTGCCGGGCTCGCCCTCGACGGAGAGTGCGGAGGCGCGGAGCGAGGCGGCGTCGAGCGGCACGTCGTATTCCAGCGTGCCGTTGCCAACTCGGCCGTTCGCCAGGTCGCCGAACTTGGGCGTGTAGACCATGAAGTTAGCGCCCGGCTTCATCTTGAGGCAGCCTGGGTCGCCGCCCCCGCCGCCCTGGTTCACGTGCAGGCCCTTGTGGCCCCAGTTGCGCGTCAGGCGCTCGCCGGGGCGAAGCTGCACGTTCACCTGGTAGCCCACCGAGTAGCCGCACTCGTAGGCGAAGAAGGTCGAGCCGTCGTACTCCTGCATCGTGGCGTACCAGCCGTGGGTCTTCGCGGGCAGCCAGCCGGTGGCGTCGTAGAGCGGGCAATTGGCCAGGAGCGCCGGGCCGCGCTTCCAGCCTGTCCAGCCGCCCTCGGCGTGGAACTTCCGCAGCTTCGCGTCGTCGCCCTTGAACCCAGGGTTCTTCTCATACCACTCCTTGATAGCGGACATGATCTCCTCGACGCTCGCCAGGTCGCCATCGGGCTTAGGGAAGTAGTTGATCAGCGAGGCGTCGAGCAGGTGCCACTTGCCGTCCCAGAAGACCTCGGGCACGACGTGTGCGTTGATTGTCCAGCCGCGCGCCTGGAGGCCCGCGGCGCGGGCGAGCGACTGCACGTGCGACGCCGCGTTCCCGCACATCGAGTAGCCGTAGACGTTGAACATCTTGATCGCGTCGAGGACGTTGTTCTCGAGCTGGAGGAACTCGCTAGGCGGGATGTCCTGGTGCTGGAACATCACGACCGAGCGCCAGACCGCGAGGGCCTTCTCCCTGTCCGACATCCCCTCCTTGATGAACGACTTCCTCCAGGCATCGAGGCTCGAGACATCCGGCACCTTGTCGGATACGACTTTGACATGGCTGACGATCCCGACCTGCGGCCTCTCGCCTGCACGGGCGCTGGCCCACGAGAAGGCGAGAGCCAGGGTGATGAGCCGCTGACTGCGGGTTGTCACTAGAGCCTCTCCTGCAAGGAAGCTCCCCGATCGCGCACGCACGGCGAACATTATAGGGCGGAGCGACGGCACGTTCAACGCAGAGGCGGGACGTATGCGCCTGCACACTGAGCGGTGTCACGGATGCCCACGGACGTTTAATCTCGCACCTATTGAGGAGTATGGCCCCCAGTTCTGGCAATGTTCTTCGGCTCCGAAGCTCCGAACGGAGCGTGCTATAGCAGCCCAGGGCGAAGCCCTGGGAACGGAGCGATAGGTAGGTCAGCCCCGAAAGGGCGTACTATGCGCTTCCGGGCGCCACATCCTGCCTAGGGCGGGTAGTACGCCCCTACAGGGCTGAATGCGGGCGGCCACCTGTCCCAGGGCTTCGCCCTGGGCTGCTATAGGACGCTCCGTTCGGAGCTTCAGCGCCGAAGGACCTTACCAGGATTGGGGGCCATACTCCAGTTGCAGCTTGCCGACGCGGCCGCGGCAGGCTATGATGCCAGGCGTTGCCCGGTCCAGCCGCGCGCCCGCGTGCTCGGAGGTCCTTCGATGAACACCGCGCCCGCACCGTTGGCTTTCCTGTTCGCCGCCCTGTTAGGAGCATCGGCCGTGGGAGCATCCTCGCTCGACGATCTGTTGCGGCTGCGCGACGGGCGCAGCCGGCGCGTGTCGTCCACCGCCAAGCTGCCCGACGGACGCCCAGACCCCGATGGCAACGCGGACAACGTGACGGTGCCGCCGAGCAAGACGCACGTGCTGGCCGACCTCAAGGGGCCGGGCATCGTGACCCACATCTGGATGACGTTCCTCGGCCCCGAGCCGCATCCCTGGGCGCCCAACGGCGCGGCCAACCACCGCGAGATGGTGCTCCGCATCTTCTGGGACGGTCGCAAGGAGCCGGGGGTCGAGGCGCCCGTGGGCGACTTCTTCGCCGCGCCCTTCGGCCAGCGGATGGCCGTGAACAGCCTCCCAGTGGCCGTCGAGGGCGGGGCATCCTACAACTCCTTCTGGCCCATGCCCTTCGCCAAGTCGGCCCGCATCGAGATCGAGAACGACGGCGACAAGGCCATTGCGCTCCTGTACTACAACGTGGACTGGCTTCAGAAGGAGAGCCTGCCGCCCGACACGCCGTACTTCCACGCCCAGTACCGCCAGGACTACCCGCTGAAGGATGGCCGCGACGACTACCTGATCTTCGAGGGAGATGGCCGCGGCCACTACGTGGGCACCGTGCTCGGCATCCGCACGCGCAGCCCGGGCTGGTTCGGCGAGGGCGACGAGAAGATCGCCATTGACGACGACACGGAGCCGACCGTGTGGGGCACGGGCACCGAGGACTACTTCCTGTGCGCCTGGGGGCTGCGGACGTGCAGCTTCCCCTACTTCGGGGTGCCGTATACCGACGGCGGCCACGTGCTGGGCGGGAGGACCTGCGCCTACCGCTGGCACATCGCCGACCCCATCGTGTTCCAGAAGAAGATCCGCGTCGCCATCGAGCGCATGGGCTGGATTTCGATTGACGAGAACCCCAAGCACGAGAGCACGAGCTGGAACGAGCGGCAGGACGACTACTCCAGCGTGGCCTTCTGGTATCAACTGGGCGAGCCGAAGCGGTTCGCCAAGGTGCCCCCGTGCGTCGAGCGGCGGCTGCCGGAGATTGACCAGGTCGTTCACGGCCGGGACTTCACCGACCCCAAGCACCACGGGGCGGGGGCGCCACGGTGGAGAACTCCCATTGGCCCCGTATCTCAGTCACAGGCTCAGCCGGTGGCGGGTCTTGGCCTTCGAGGTCAATGGGGATGGCGCGCTTCTCCAGGGTGACGGCGACCTCGTCAAAGCCGGAGTTGCCCGCGGCGTTGGGGCTGCTACAACGGGCAAGACGCGGTTCAAGGAGAATGCTCCGGGATAATTCCGAGTCCATATATCACCTTGATAGGCAACGGCTTATGGGGGTCAGGCGCCATGCCAGCAAGGATCATTTTGAGGCATTGCGTGCCTGTCGCTTGTCAATCGCGGCCTTGGCGGCCCTTGCAACTGCACCTTCGGAGTTGATGAGGATATCTGCCAGAGTACGCAGGATCATATCCTGGGACTTCGCGTCCACTTCGGCCTCAATGCAGTTCAGGCCGATATCCGATCGGCGAGCCGGCTCTCGGAGGAGCTCGCCCAGGCACTCAATCATCACAACCCGTAGTTCCGGTGCGTTTCCGTCATCTTGGGCCTGAGCAAGCAAGGTCGGAATGTACGCAAGCGCGACGCCCTCGAGCGCCAACGAGGCAAGCGAACCATAGCACAGAGCACGCAATGGGTCGCTGTGATGCATTTCCTTGCCGTACTGGGACAGGACAGCGGCCGACAATTCACTCGGGGAGCGAATGACGGAGCTAAGCGCCACCAGCCTGGCAGCAGTGTCGACGGCGGGACGACGCAGCGGCTTCATCTTCTCCTCAACGGTTGAGGACGAATGGGGCGACACTTTCACAGGAACATCAACGCAGAGCCACCCTTTCCAGAGATTCCCTATGACCTTCGGCACGTGGGCAACCCGCCGGACGGTAAGCCCGTCAAACCGCGTCTTGTCGACCACCATCTTCTCCACCAGGACTTCATTGAGTTTATTGTGGAACTCAACGCAGTACCTGGCTGGACCGGAGATACCGGGCAGAACCTTGTCAGTATACGTCAGTTCTTCCCCAGGGTTCAGGCCAGTAACCCTATCTTCGTACAAGTGCAAAGGGATGGTGATCCTACCTCCCGAAGCCTCCGCCGCGTTCCCACACAACAGCGTCAGCTCGGGTCTTGGGTGGCCCCGCCAAAAAGGCACCGCCGGTACGACCAGCGGGCGATCGGAACAGTTGCGAAGCACAACAACCGCTGTAGCGGTTGTCCCAGCAGTCAGTTGCCCCGGTGTCACCAGGGTCAGACGAAGCCCGTCTTCCTCCGCGCTCTCCGTAATGACGTCTTTCTCTGCGGCGCTCTCCTGCTTGGCTCGGGTGGCGCCCCTCTCAGAGGAGCTGCAACCGGCTAAGCTGACGAGGACAATCAACCTGACTGTGCGTTTCACGTCTTTTCCCCTAGCGAACTACGCCCTCCACGGGCTGTGGCTCATCTGGATCGTCCTGGAGTTCTAGCCCAATATCGATTTTGGCCAGGCGCGGGTCGTTCCTGTTGACTCCTGCAACATTGCGTATGATCCATTCCTTTGCCTTGTCCTTCAACGCGGCTTCCTGAGCCTTGAGGTCGAAACCGTAAACGAGGGCCAAGTCTTCGACCACCGCCTCTTCGAGCACGTAGCTCCTGAGACTGCTAAACGTCTCCCGGTCCATTGGAACCACGTGCAGCTTGCGGCGATGCAGGACGAACTGCGGTTCGAAAGTGTACGCCGTCGCGTAGCCCCATACCCTACCGCTTCCGCCACTCGTGATTACGCGCTTTAGTGTGTCAGCAACGCTTCTGCCATTCCCCTGTAGCAGGATTAGCGGCCACGGCCACCCGGTCTGGCTGCGTGCAGCGGAGAAGCAGTGCTTCAGCCAGAGCGTCATGTCATTCAGGCGATAGCTTGGCAGCAACTGAACCTGACTGAGTGCTTGCCGCAGTAGAGCCGTGGCCTGGTCCTGCTGTTGCAAGACGGCGTACCCAGCAAAGACCCCACCAGGACTGTCAGGATCTGCGAAGCCAGCTACCCACCGATGTAGGTTGATCAAGCCATAAGAGGAAGTCAATGTGCCTGGCTCTTGCCCTACATAGTCGGCGGGGCCCCCGTGGCCTAGGGAGTACATCGTACCTGCCACGGTCATGAGACCATAGGCTCTTGCCCAGTCATAAGGGGTTTGGGGGTCCCCCTCGCACACCAGAACGCTCGAGTCCGAGGTGTCGACGGTGGCCTGGTCCCGGGGAGCGTACGTGATGGTTCCGTCACGGCCTGCGACGTAACGTGGGTAGAATTGAGAATTGAAAGATTCTACTCCGCTTCCCTCATCTCTTGTGTCATACCACACGATTGTTCTCGAACGGACATCGAAGGGCACACGCCATTGAAAAGCTGTATGGGTACCTTGTAGCGAAAGCGCGAGCCCAACCGTGAATGGGGATCCCATTGGATGCAGATACTTGCCCGCGAATTCCCCGGTGAACCAGGCCCCCTCGTGATTGAGGAGGCTCTCCTGGAACCAGATCACGCCGTCCTTGTCTTTCACCACAAGCAGCACACGTGCCTGGGGCCCTTTGTAACCGAGCACGCGGTAGTGGAACTTCTCGTTCTTCGTATAGTATGGGCCGGAGAAATACCAGGGGCGCAGCTTCCCAGTTCTGTTATGCCAGTGCGTGGGTTTTGTAGGAGTGTCTGGTTCCAATGTAATCGGGGACTGAACACCATAGGGCCAGCTTCTCTCGGGCGCAGCAGGCATAGCTTCATGTATCTTGACTCCAAGCCCAGGCGGCAACGTCGCTCCCACAGCGAACTCCGTCCCGAGTACAAAGGCAGCGCCCAAGGGCAAGGGCTTTGCGATCTTGAACCGCCCATCATCCGTCTTCAGATAGACCCCTGCGAGTGGTGACGCGGATTTTGCATAGAAGCAACCGTGAAGAGCTTCGAGCTCGTAGTCAGCACCGTCGATTGAAAGGCGGTAACCGAGTTCTACTGCCGTTGCCGGCAACCCAACGAAACGGGGCATTACCGGGAAGTAATTGGGAACAGTGTCTCCTGCCTTGTTTTGCGCATTACCCGCCCAATAAGCAGGAATCTCATCATCCAAATCTCCTGTTGATGGCAGAGTGCCCCTAAAGACGCAGCTAACCGTGGAAGTCTCGATGAAGGTGGCGGCCACAGGTGCCTGGGTGCCGGTGTTGAAAGTAGCCAGTACCGTTCCGCGAAATGAATCCACATTCTCCGTCAGGCCGGGGAAGGTGGCGGGGTCAATCGAGATGGTGGTTTCGACGCCGGCGAATGTGCCGAGGAAGACCAGGGTGCCGGGGCCGGTCTCGGTGAAGGCGGGGTCGTTGATTGTGGCGTCGCGGAGGCCGTGGAAGTAGTGGATGGTGTCTATGGCCTCGGGGTCGGGGTTGACGGGGATGTAGATGCTGGCGTAGATGGTGCCAGGGACAGGGGCCGGTGGCTCGGGCGTGGCGGTGATGGCCACGCGGTCTATGCCTACCGGGCCGTAGCCCCAATACCAGCAGTCAACCCAGGTTTCGGTATACCAGTCCCAATAGGGGACGTTCCAGTAGAGGGGGTAGAAGGGGCCGACTGTGAGGGCGCCTTCGGTTCCGAGGAGGCTGCCGTAGAAGGTCGCGCTGGTGTCCTCGTAGCCGTTGATGAAAAGGGTGATGGTGTCGCCCGCGCGGGTGAGGGTGACGGTGTTCCAGCCGCCGGCGCCCAGGGTGGTGTTGCTGACGAGCTGGGCGTAGCCGCTCGAGCCCAGGGCTCCTGTGAGGTAGGCTGTGACACGCCCGTCGCCGTCCACGGTGAGCGAGTAGCCCGGGCCGCTCAGGAGGTTGATGAAGGTGTAGTAGCCGGGCTGGACCGAGACCTCGATGGTGAAGTCGGCGCCCCCGAGGGCGAGGGCGGGGCTGGGCTGCGTGGCCGCATAGTCGCTCCAAGCGTTGGGGAGCCACATCAGGCCGCCATCGAGCAGGGCGCCGTTGAGGAGCTGAGCGTGGTTCTGATACGCCGATTCGTCGGTTGTGAAGACGCCCACGGGCACGTAGCGGGCGCTGCTGGAGAGGCGGACTTCGTCAATCAGCCCGCCGAAGCGGTCGCCGTTCATGTACGAGGTCATACCCACTCGGAAGGGCGCGTAGCCGGGATACACGTAGGTCCAGGGCGGCAGGGGGTAACTCCAGTAGTAGCCGCCGCCGGGCACGCCGTTGACGAATAGCTCGATGCGGTCCCCCACGCGGCACGCCGCCACGGTCTCGAATGGCAGGGGCACCGGCGCAAAGGGGGGCGGGGGCGCCACGGTGCCGAACTCCCAACGCCCGCGCGTTTCCGGCACAGGTGGTGGTGGCGGCGGGGGCGGGTCCTGGCCTTCGAGGTCAATGGGGATGGCGCGCTTCTCGAGGGTCACGGCCACCTCGTCGAAGCCGGTGTTGCCCGCAGTCATGTGCTCAATCCTACCCCGCGGAAGCCGTCCTGTCAACAACCTTCCGAGTCTCTGGCCCCCTTGCCGAACGACAAATGAACACTTGAGCCGAACGCCCCTCCGTCCGAAGCCAAAAACTAGATTTTTACGACCTGACCCCAAGGCTTCAGAACGCGCACGGCTGTGCCAGGCATCAGTAAAGCCAAAACTAGATTTTTACGACCTGACCCCAAGGCTTCCAAGGCTTCACCAAGGCCGTGTGACCCCAAGGCCGCGAGGAGACGATCACTCGAACCTCCCATCAACAAAGTTGGGGCTCACGGCCTGCAGCCTGATCGTGACTGGGTCCGTGACCCCTTCGTGCTTTGCGGCGACCTGCAAGTCGTAGAATGGCTGAAGATAACCGGACTTTTCTGGTGAACAGCAATAGTAGAGCGTCGCCTTGGTCACCTCCCCCCTTATGGGCGTGGTCTTCTCAACTTCGACTACTTCCCCTCCACCCTGGTTGGTTCTCGCGACTGCTTCCTCAAGGCTCATGACCGGATAATCCCCAATCGGCTGCAAGTCGCACCACTCGATCAATGCGCTGTGGAACGCACCACCTCGGGAGACGGTGATCTCTAGATAGCTCCCGCGGACTTCGTAGGGTAGCCCGGCAATTCGTCTTGCGAATGAGACGCTGTAACATGGCCTCCCCACAAGCTGACGAACCACCCGTACTGGTTGCGCGCCCTCATAGTGAAGACAATGGCGGGTCAGCCATGCCTGGGCAAGCCTTGTCGCCTCCTGCTCAGAAGGCTCTGGGCCCGCGGGGTCATGCTTCGCCTCCTCGCGGAACCTAGAGTTCGTGACCAATATGCGTCCCCTGTTGTGGTCGAATTCAACCATCATGCCGGAGCCATCCAACTTCACGAATGTCAGGGAACGGTCCTGACCATAGGTAACCTTGCCGGGGTTGGCATCGAATGCCACGTTAAAGAACGTCTTGATGAACAAAGGAGAAAAGCTAGGTGTCGCGACGCGGAAGACAGGCAGTCTGTCTCTGTATTGCGGCGCCTCGGCGAGCTTGGGTGAGCGCTGAACCCCAAACTCAACAGGCCGGAGCTCTGTGGTTCGGTCGGCTCGCCATCTTGGGATCCTCGGCAGGCGGCCATCAGTTGCGGCGCTGCCTGCCTCGCAGGAAAGGGAGCTTGAGAGCGCGATACACAAAGACGCAGTTGCACGCAAGGCAATCCTCCTGTCTTTATTCCCCCATGCGGGCCCACTGGTAGAGGACCCGGAATTGATCCCCCGGCCCAGGGTCTCGGGAAAGAGCGATTGGCGAGAAGGGACCGTCGACGGTCCCTCGCAAGCTATCACCCTCGCAGTGGTCGGCCCCGAACACCCGTGCGATAGACCAAGCGTTCCTGTTAATCCGCGGGTACTTTCGGCTCATTTCGATCCAGGCTTCACCTATGGTGTCTCCTTGCCGCAGCCGCTCCGCGAAGTACTGCCCCATCCCAGGGCGTTGGTCCATCCTTGTCTTCCAACCGCAGACGACGTGCAACCCCTTCAAGCAGAGCCTCAGGTTTCGGTGCCTGACACCCATAAGCCCTTGCCTTTCAAGCTGTTAGGGCGGCGAAACGGCGGCGTCAGGGCGCCTTCTGGCGGTGGAGGTGCGCTGGCCTCCACGGCGAGCAAGAACCAGAGGCACGACGCCTTGCCCTAACGGGGTAGGAGAGCAGTGGCGCCTGACACGCATGCCGAGATTATACACCAAGATC
>VGYW01000081.1 GCA_016872875.1 Planctomycetota bacterium
CTTCGGGGGCTCTACGCTGGCGGGGCCTTTTCCCAGGGCTCCCTTCGGTCGCCCTGGGCTACGGCTCAAACGCCCCCATTCGGGGGCTAAACCCCAGCCCCCAGAAGATGTGGGCAAAGATCAGGGCGTTGCCCTGGGCTGATATAGGACGCCCTTTCAGGGCGTGCCTCGGATGGCGTTCGCCTCCCCAAGGACCAAGAGGAAGAGGTGGCGGCCGTGGGCGGGCGGCGCCAGGACGTGGGCCTTGGAGAACTGGCCCTCGGCCACGGGCTTCTTGGCCGCCAGGTCGTAGAGGCGAAAGGTGAGCTTGGCGTCGGGGAAGTTCTGGAGGACGATGCCCGCGGCGGGTGCGGGTGCGGCGGCAGGCGGCCTGGGCCTGGCGGCCTCGGCGGCGTTGAAGGCGGCGATGCGGGCGGTCTTCGGCTCGGCCTCCCAGCTCTTCAGTGGCGTGCGGGCATCCGCCAGGCGGCCCTCGATGAAGAGCATCCGCCCGCCTGACTCGGCGGCAATGTGGACGTCTTCGCTTCGGATGTAGCAGCCGAGGATGTCGCCCTTCTTCGCGGAGATGGGCTTCGGGAGGCTGAAGCGGTTGAGGCCGGGCTGCTTCATCTCGACCGTGTCGCTCTCTCCCACGCGAATCATCTGGTCGCCCTCGACACGGTAGACGTGGAGCTGGATGGCGCCCGGCTTCACGCACTCGACCTCCCAGGTGTCAATTGGGCCGTCGAGCTCAATGATGCGGGTGGTGTCGGCATAGGTGTAGTGGCCGGCCTCGGTGGTGCTCGCGGAAAAAGGAACCTGTTGCGTGCTTCGGAGGAAAGCGAGGAGCTGGGTCCTGTCCTGGCTCCACGAGTAGGTGGCCGCGAAGCCCTGGGGCAGGCGGAGGGGCATCTCGGCTTTCAGCGCATCGGGCAGCTTGCCGCCGTCGGAGGCGAAGGCCGGCTCCTCGAACGGCTGCCGCGCGTCAATCGTGTGGAGCGTGTCGGGCGGAACCTGCTCGTCACCCCACACGCAGGCGTAGTCGAGCGGGGTGCGTGAGAGCGCGTGCTCGTAGCGGACGAGTGCCCTGCCGCCGGCGTCGGGGAGCGACTCGTTGCCAACGCGGATGGCCAGACGCGGGCGCTGGAAAGGCTTTGACCAGTCCACCGCCCGCCGCACCTCCCCGAGCACCTGCCGCTCGTCCTCTACCACCCGCTCCTCCCAGGTCATCATGATGGGGTTGCGGAGGGCGAGGCCGGTGTAGAAGGTTTCGCGGACCCGTTCGCGGTAGCGGTCGGTCTGGGTCGGGCCGCCGGAGTAGCCCCAGAAGATGCCCTCGGCCATGAACACGTGGCCGAGGGCGGCGAGATGAAACTGCGCGGCGACGGACTCGATGAGCTGCTTGTCAACAAAATACGTTCGCATGCCGCCGAGCAATGGCTTCCAGCCGGCCTTGCGGTAGGAGTTGGGGTCGGTGCGCATCCCGTGGTGCGGCTCGCAGAGGAAGACGTGGTTCGGGTCGCGGCTCTTGACGAAGTCGTGGACGGCGTTGACGAAGGCCGGGCCGCAATCGGGGTCGCCCTCGCCCGCGGCCGTGAAGCCGCTGATCCCCGTGTCGTCGCGGAAGAGCGTGGCGAAATGTGTCAGGTAGTCCTTGAACATCGCGTAGAACTTGGAGTCGGGCTTGCCGTAGTCGCCGCGCTGGTAGCCTGCCTCGAGGTATTGGGCATAGGGGGCGCTCTGCTTGCCGAGGGGGTAGTGGCTCAGGGCAAGGTGAAGGCGGAGGCCGTTGCGGCGGGCGGCGGCGGTCACGGCGGCGAGTTGCTCGGCCCCGTGCGGGGCGATGCGGCCCCCCGCGTCCAGCCGCTCCCACAGCCACCAGCCCTGGCAAAGGTGGACCACCGACCAGCCGCAGCGGGCGAGATAGGCGTAGTCGGCATCAAGCTCCTTCTCCGTCAGCGACTCCCACCAGTTGAAACTGTAGAGCGGCCCGCCGTGGTTGAAGTGCTGGCCCTCGTGCACCGTGCCCTGCACCGCCGCCCACTGCTCCTGGCCCTGGACGAGCGATTCCTGCGGCGTGCCGATTCCCTTGAACATCGGCGCCCCGCGATACGACCCCGCGAACGGCCCAATCGCCTTCCCGCCCTCCGTCAGCAGCTTCAGCTTCTCGTCGTAGCCGATGAACTGGCCGGAGTGGGTGAGTTGCACCCGCAGCGTCGTTGTCAGGGGTCCGCGAGCCGCATTGTTCCAGGTCACTCGGAGCTCGGCCGGGGAGTCGGGGACGCGCAAGCCGCGCAGCCGTCCCCGCCAGACGCCATCACCCACCTCGCTCAGTTCGGCGACGGCCCTTCCGAGGGGGATCGGAGGGACCCGCGCATCCGTGCTGTCCCAGTCCAGCCCTTGGACCTTCGCCGCGACCGCGACGGTGTCCTTGCCGAGGCGTTTCCCGTGCTCGTCGAGAACGACCGCATAGACAGGCAGTCCTTCCACCTTCGCTCGCTCCCCGGTGCGGATGACGGGCAGGGACGCGATGATCGCGGCCTGGCCGTTGAGCCGCAGGCGGAAGGCGACGCTTGCCTCGTTCGCGCGGGGCAGAGACGCCCCGCCTACAGGTGGTGTGTGGACGAAGAGGGCGAAGGTGAGCTGGGCGAAATGGCGCTCGTAGCCCTTGTCGCGGAAGAGCTTGAGGAGTTCGACCGTCAGCTTGCCGGGCCTGTCCTGCCACGGGCTGGCGTAGAGGGGCGGGCCGCTGCGGCCCTTGACGGCGACGACGAATTGCCACGGGTGCGTGGCCTCCGTGACCTCCAGCTCGGCGGTCGGGTGCTGCTCGATGTGGAACTGGAGGGCCGGGAGCAGGGCGTGGTCGAACTCGGCCTTCGCGTCCTTCTTGACGAAGCGGGTCGTCTCATCGTCTATGTCGGCCAGCTCATTGGCCTTGCTCGTGAACCAGCGGGAAACCTGCTTCTTGCCCGTGAGGGGGAGCGGCGACTGGTTGGAGTAGCAGATGACGGCGCCCTCGACGCCATCCCGCTCGTCGAGCCAGGTCATTGCGCGGTTGAACACCCACGCCTCGCGCATCCCGTGCATCGGCTGCTTGTGGGCGGGGCCTCCGTGCCCCGCGCGCACCCAGAAATAGTCGCCGCCATCGTAGTCCGAGACCACGGCCAACTCGTTCGTAGTTCCGCCTTCAGGCGGTCTTGGGTTTGTAGTTCCGCCTTCAGGCGGTCTTCCGGTCTTCAACTTCCCGCGCCAGGCCGGCTCGATGCCCGCGGCCTCGACGACGGGCTTGTGGTCCTCGGGCTTCGCGTTGAAGAAGTTGTCGTGCTCGTTGCACGTCGCGCGGCGCTTCTGCGCGGCGTTGTTGTAGTTCATGGGCTTGGGCACCGCGTAAACCAGGTTGCCCGCGATCTCGATCTGGCCGCTGCCCTCGTCGAGGTAGATGCCGCCCGGGCCGCCGCGGTTGTCGTGGATGTGGTTGCCGCGAATGACGGTGCCCGGCTGAATCGAGAGGGTGTAGATGCCGCCGCCGTCGGCCAGGTCGCGCATGACGTGGTGGATGTGGTTGAACTCGACGCGGTTGTTCTTCGCGGTCGTGGGCGTATCGTAGAAGGGCTTCTGGCCGTAGGCCCCGCCGCCGGCGTCCTCCTCGCCCCAGCCCCAGCCGACCGAGACGCCGCTGTAGGGGAGGTCGCGGATTTCGTTGTGGGCGATAGTCGTGGCCTCGGTGTAGCCGGCGAAGATGCCCACGCTCCCCTTGAACTCGACCCCGCAGTCGTGGATGAGGCAGTTGGTCACGGAGTTGCCCTTGACGATCTTCCGCGGGTCGTCGGGGTGGTGGTCGTCCTTCAGCACGTCGCCGATCTGGATTGCGGTGCCCGAGATGTCGTGGAAGCGGCAGCCGACGACCGCGTTGCCCTGGCTCCCGGACTCGATGTCGAGCGCCCCGCTGCCGAGCTTCGTGAACGTACAGCCCTCGAAGCGGATGGCCTTTGCCGCATGGCACACGATGTTCGAGGGGCTTTTGAGCTGCTCGTTGTGCGTGGTGGTCACCGTGCCGCTTCGCTTGATCAGCTTGGTTGCGTCGTTGAGGAAGTTCGCCTGGACATCGGGGTGGCCGATTTCGCTCGGCTGAAGCCACGTGGCGTGGGCGAAGGTGAGGCCGACGAACTGGATACTGTGAACCGGCTTGTCGAGGGTGCCTCGAAGCTCGATCAGGCGCTCAAGCGCCGGCGCAATCACTTCGGCCTTCGCCATGTCCTCGCCGGGGCGGGGCATGTAGTAGACTGTGCTGGCCTTACGATCGAGATACCACTCGCCCGGCTCGTCGAGCAGCTCGAGGGCGTTCTCGATGTAGTTGGGCAGCTTCACCTGCACGCCCTCCTTCGTGCGGGCCATGGTGAAGTGGGGCTGGAGCATCGTCACGATTGCCCCGTCGCTCCCTTTCGGATCTGCGGGAGGGCGACGCTCCGGCGGAGCCGTCTTCTCCCCGGCGCGCGGCTCGGCAGGAGCCTCGCCCTCCCTCGCTATGCTCTTCACTTTGCAGCGCGAGTGGGTCCACGTGACGATGTAGCAGAACTCGACGTCGTCCTGGTTGCCCCATGCTGCCATATCCGCCTTCGGGAGCCTGTAGCCGTCGTCGCCGTGGAGGGCGATGCCGGGCGGGGGATTGCCCCTGGCGCGGACGGCTCGGACGCCGTTGACGTACAGTTGGCGGAAGTTCGGGATGTCGGTCTTCGCCTTCCAGCGCGCGCCGTCCTGCGTCCAGCCCGTGACGGCCCTTCCGCCGCTGAGGACCGGCGTCTGGCCGTCGAGTGCCTTGTAGATGACGTTGTGCCCGTTCGTGCCCGAATCCTCTGGCCCAAAGACGAGGGTGCGAGCGAGGGGATACGTGCCGCCGCGGAGGACCACCGCGATGTCGCCCGTCATCTTCGCGTTGATCGCCCTCACCGCGTCGCGGGACTTCTCAAGCGTCCTGAACGGCCGGGCCTCGGTGCCGGGATCATCGTCGCTGCCGCCGGGCGCGACGAAGAATGTCCGCTGCGGGTCGGCGGCGAGCGCCGTCAAGGGAACAAGGAGCCACATCAGGCGCGAGAGCGCCATTTCGGCCCTCCTTTGGTCTCTCAGGGAAAGGGGGCATCCGGAACCAATGTAGTTCCTGTTGCGGAAAGTGGAAGGGGCTGCTGCCCCAATCACAGGCCAGAGGCCTGTGCCACCAAGCCCCTCGTCTCAGCGGTGGCACAGGCGTCCCGCCTGTGATCGCACTTTCCGCAACAGAGACAATGTAGTGCGGCGGGGCGAAAAGTCAAGCGGGGCGGTCTTCGTTCTCGGGCACGACGATGATGGCGCTCTCGCCGAGGAGGCGACGCTGCTTCGCCCAGGCGTTGCCGCAGCGGTACTCGCACAGGCCGCAGCCGACGCAGGCATCGAGCTTGACGAACGGGGCGAGGATGCGGCTCGCCTCCTCAAGGGCGTCGGGCGAGAGGACGCCCTCGGGCACGTTGCTCACTTGGAGGCGAATCTCGCGCATCTCGATGGCGTTGTAGCCGGCGGCACGGCACTCCTCGAAGCAGAGCTGGCAGTCACGCTCCCCGCGATGGGGCAGACACGTCCGCGTGTTCACCACCGCCAGGCCCATGTGCGTTTTCTGCTTCGCCTCGATGGGCAGCGGGCGGATGGCGCCCGTCGGGCACACCTGGCCGCAGAAGTTGCACTCCTGGTGGCACCCCGCCCACGACGGCACGGCCACGGGCGTCCAGAGCGCGTCCAGCCCCGCCTCCAGCCCGGCGGGATGGAGCACCGGCCCTGGGCAGACCTTGATGCAGAGGCCGCAGCGGACGCAGAGCTCCAGGAAGCGGTCCTCGCGGAGGCTGCCTGGCGGCCTGAGGAGGCGCTTGCGCTGTCCCAGCGCGATGCCCATTGCTGCCCAGCCTCCTGCCGCCGCGGCGCCCAGGAGCGCTCGACGCGAGAGGGAGGGCTCCTCAGGTGCTGGACAGACTCCTGTCTGAGCCTGTGGGCGGGGCGTCTCTGCCCCGCGCGGGGCACGGAGGCCCCGCCCACAGTGGCCGAGGAACACGAGACGCGAGACGCGAAACTCAATCGCGTTCACGGGGCACGCCCTCGCGCAGTCGGGGCAGAAGGCGCACTCGGCATCGCGTGTCGAGAAGTCGGGGCGGATGGCGTCGAACGAGCAGGCCCTGACGCACTTGCCGCAGCCGATGCACGCCTCCGTCACCCGCCGCTCCCGCAGGCGCAACGGGCTCAGGAGTGAGAAGAGGGCGCCGGTCGGGCACAGGTTCCGGCACCAGAAGCGCCGCCCGAGCACCGCCAGGGCGGGGATGCACAGGAACAGTCCGACGCCGAGCCAGTAGTCCCAGGTGACGGGCCGCACCATGCTCGCGTGCTTGAGCGTGGCGAGCTGGGCGGGTCCGAGGATGAAGGCGAAGCCGCGCGTCGCCGCGGGAATCGCCGCCACGTAGCCCGCGAGCATCACCCCGCACGCCGCCGCAACAAGCACCGCGGCCAGGAGGTAGTACTTCACGTGAAGCCACGCTCCCCGGCGGCGAATGTGGAGCCGCTTGAGCCAGCGCCCGAGCGCCCAATCGGCGAGGTCAATCGTCGTCCCCAGCGGACAAATATGGGAGCAGAACACCCGCGGCACGACCAGGGAGAAGGCGAGGATGCCCGCGGTCCAGAGCAGAAACGGCCCAACGCACCGTCCCGCCACTGTCGCGGCGAGCGACGCCAGCGGGTCGAGCAACAGAAACAGCTCGGCGGGCACCCGCTCCTTCTCCGCCAGCACCCTTGTCGAGAACCGCTGCGCGTATGGCCACGCCACGTAGAGCAGCAGGATCAGGAGAAGCGCGAAGGCCAACCCCTGGCAGATCCGCCTAAGGGACAGTTGCACACGGGGAATCAAGCAGTGCCTTCCACGCTTGCCGATGGGCAGGTTGGGTATTCCACCGGTCGAGGTGCTCACAGACCTTCTGGAGGAAGGTCATCCGAATCGCCTCGCCACCGAGAGCGAGGACGCTCCGCGCGAGGTCGAAGAAGTCGAAGACATAGAGGTTTTCACACGTCGCGAATGCCTGGGCAACGAATTGACTGACCGCGGGCTGCTCCTCGTCCCGGACCGCCGGGCAAGTGAACAGGATGTCCTTGATCGCGCGCTTGCGGGACTTGAGGAGGGTCCCCTGGACATCGGCCAGCGTCAGCATGCGGTCCTTCACCTCCACAGCAAGCACGACCTTGCCCTCGGCGTTCAAGCATTCCAGGTCAGCGGCTTGGCGGATGGCCTCATCGCTTGCGTTGATGCGGGCGCGATTGACCTGCGCGTAGAGGCCGAAGTGGATGCCGATGGCATCGAAGAGCGCGCCACACAGGGCCAGCGCGCGGTCGCCGCCCGACTTCACCTCGAGGAACCGGCGCGAGAGAGCCAGCGCCCAGTCCAGGCTGATCCGCGGCGGCAGGACATATTCGAACCGCAACGACTGCTGGAGGCGGAACATCTCCAGCAGGACCTGCCGAAGCGCCGCAAGCGCGAAATCAGGGTCGCCCTCAGTCTGCACGCGCTCCAGCACATCCACCAGCGTGTTCCACCCGGCAACGTCCTTCTTGCTCGGGTCGTCTCGCACCATGCGCGGCACGCGCATGGGGTTGCCGACATAGGGATCGGTGGACGTGCCAAGGACGTTCTCTTGCTCCCTGTTGAAGGGCGCGACCACCTTGCTGCCGAGGCTGCGGGCGTCCCAGCCCGTCACATCCGTCGGATCCCCTTTCTTCTTCTGGAGGCGCAAGCAGTCGAGCGATGGGTTCGTGACCTTGCCGAGCAGTTGTATTGGGAGGCAGAAGCGATAGGCGACCTGCTTATGGTCTATGCAGGAGCGGATCGCCTCTTGAAGCGCTGGCTCAGGCAGGTAGTTCAAATCGGGCTTGCGCGCGGCAGCGTTGGCGACGGCCTGCCACTGCTCTCGGAGGATGGCTGCCGCGCGAACGTGATCGAGTGCCGGCTCTGGGCTAGTCTTTCCTGGCACGCTTTCGCACCTTGTAACGGGCCCTCCGCTCGAAGAGGCACGATGCCTCAGCCGGCTCGCGCGTCTCGGCGGTCGGGTAGGCGAGCGGATCGTAGTTGAGCCAGACGGACTCCGTGCGCTCACCCTTCGACGAGTTGCAGAGGCGTGTGGGCGCATCCACGCGCTGCCAACCCTCGTACAAGCGGTCCATCAGGGGACAACGGTAGCCCGAGACCGCCACTGCGCCGCGGGCCCCGCGCAACACCTCGGCCAACTCCGCGTGCTCACGGTCGGTCATCTCGAAGCCGTATGCCTTCACATCCCCTCGGGCCTCGTGCGGATAGGGGGGGTCGCAGTAGAATAGCGTGTCGGGCGAATCGTAGCGTCGAATGACCTCAATCGCCGGCGCATTCTCGATCTGGACGCGCTGAAGCCGCTGCACGATCTCAGGCAGGCCATCTATGCTACCGAGCCAGCGCGATACGGCGCCAGCCATGCCGGCCCTGGACGTCAGGACGCAGTGCGCCCAGCGGCCCTCCGAACTGGTCTGGGCCAGACCCGTGCGCGTCTGCCGCGCGCGCACGAAGAAACGGCGCGCCCGTTCCATTGGCGACAGCCCCGGCTCGGGCGTGTTCGCCTTCACAAGCTCCTCGCGCGAGAAGGGGGTGAGGCTTATCAGCCTGATCAACTCCTTGCCTTCGTCCCGGAGGCACCGGAAGAAATTGGCCACTTCCGAGTCCAGGTCGTTGTATGTTTCTACCGGCGCGGGAGGACGGTTGATCAGGACCGCCGCAGAGCCACCGAAGGGCTCGCAGAAGTGGGTGAATCGCGTCGGCAACAGGGGCAGAATGAAGTCCAGGTGCGAGAACTTGCCTCCGTAGTAGCCGAACGCGATCATCTTCGCGCGGCGCGCGCTCGCCCGCGCGATGAGGCGGCGATGGTTGAACTCGCTCGCTTCCCGCGGCCCGCCGTCCTCCCCATAGGGCTTGAGGGCGCTGCCGGAACGTGCTATTGGAACCGCGCTCATGAACCCACTACCTCATCGTAAGTCCGCATATCAACTGTATTCTAGACTTCCCGGCTAGACCAGTCAAGGGCATGGTTGGTCATTTCATCCCCGCCTTCTGGAGGGCCTCGTAGACGGCCTGGACGACGGCCTGGACGGTGACGGTGGCGCCGGTGATGGCGTCAACGTCGAGGCTCTGGCGCTCGATGATCTGCTTGGGCACCGCGTCGCTCGCGCCCAGGTCGATCTTCTCCTCGTGCTGGAGCTTGATGTCGGCGATCTTCCCGCCCTTGACGCTGACCGTGGCGTTGATCTCCTTGACGTAGCCGAGGCCGGTGCCGCGGTAGATGCCGTCCTTGAGGCTCGTGGCTCCGCGGCTCTTGCGGTTGAGCAGGGCGAGCTTGCCGCGCACCTTGTCCACCTGGCGCTGGAGGAGGTGGCGGCCGTGGGGCTGGTCAGAGGTGGGGAAGAGGCGGATGGCCTCCTCGTAGTGCTGCCGGGCCTTCTCGGCGTCGCCCATGTCGGCGTAGATGTCGCCCAGCTTGTCCTTGACCTGTGCCATGTTGTTGATGCGCCAGGGCGGGTCGGGCAGGCGCTCCAGGGCGTCCTTGAGGGTCTGGGTGGCGCGCTCGTATTCGCCGAAGCGGGCGTAGAGCGCGGCCAGGGCGTTGTAGTCGAACGTCGCGCCCTTGGGCTTCGGGGCCAGGCGCTCGGCGTAGACCTTCAGCGCCCAGGCGTGCTCGCCGCCGAGGAAGAGATACATCGGATACTCGTGGCCGTCCGCCGAGCCGTTCTTCTGGACGACGTGGTAGGTGTAGGTGAGCTTGATGGCCTCGCGGTTCTTCCCCTCGGCCAGGAGCTTGCGCACGTGCAGCCGCGCGTCCTTCCACGGCGTCTTTGTGTCGTAATCCGACTTCACCTCGGCGAACCAGTCGGGCGGTATCTTCAGCGCCTTGATAGCCTCATCGAGCTTCGACTCCGCGGCGCCGGCCGCAAGCCCCATTGCCATCACCCACACAGCAAGGCCCTTCACGCGCATTCGCTCTTCTCCTGTCTTGAATCTGCAATCTGGAATCTGGGATGCCGCGGCCCTAGCCGCGGCTTGAGGCGAGGAACATGGCCGTGTCGAACCAGCCGTAGGCCTGGAGGAAATCCGCCGCCGCGTCATAGGCCACAGTGCAGCCATCCACCCGCCTCAGGCCGGGGAAGCCGAAGAGGGCATCGGCGTGCGAGGGGCTGGTGAACGTGACCTCGACCCGCACGGGCGGGGCGATGACGAAGGGCTTGCACGCCGCGCGGCCTCGAAGCCCCGCGGCTGCCCCCGCGCGGATCGCGGCCCGCGCCGCCCCCAGCGGCAGCATCTCGGCCACGAAGCGGCCCAGCCCCTTCTTCACGGCCATCGTTTGCACGCCCGGCCCCAGCAGCGCGCGGGCCTCGGCACACGCCGCCTCGTCGCCCGCCACCATCACCACGGGCACGCCGAAGTGCCCCGCGATAGCCGCGTCCGTGCCCAGCTCGCCAACCTCGATGCCGTTGAACCGCAACGAGTAGATGCAGAGCGAGTAAGTGTGGCACATCACGGCGTTGAGCGTGCCCGCCCTGGCGTGGTAGCCGACCAGCATCGCCGCGTCGAACGTCTCGTCAAGCCCCGCCATGTGATTCAGCGGCTTCGGCTCGCCCGAAAGGAACTTCGCCCTGGGGTCGAGGCGTTCGGGGATCAGGTTGCGCATGTTCGCGTGTGCCTCGCCCACGAGCACCTCGGTCGCCCCAGCGTCGAAGCAGCCTGCCGCCGCAGCGCTCGCGTCGTCCGTGATCAGCTCGCGTTCCCGCTGACGGTCCGCAGCGTCCCAGCGCGCGTAGCCCGACACCCCCTCCAAGTCAACTGTGATGAAGACCTTCACGTCCTGCTCCTTTGCGTCACGGGTCGCCGCCGATTATGGCGCGCCGCCCCCGCGCGATCAACCCTCGAAGAGGGAGGCGGCAGAGGCTTGCGGGCCTTCTGCCCTCTGGGCAGCTTCGCCGACGCGAGATGCTATGCAGGCAGGGAGCCCGGTGCCTCCGGAGTTGAACAACTCCGGAACCACCACCCCGGCGTCCGGAAGGAGCCCCCTGTCCATTCCGGAGTTGGCCAACTCCGGAACAACCACCCCTGCCCCGCCGCGACCGAGCCCCAAAGCGGGAGGCAGCAGGGGCTTGCGGGCTCTCTGCCCTCTTCATAGCTTCGCCAATGCGAGATGCTCCGCAAACAGGGAGCCAGGTGCGTCCGGAGTTGAGCAACTCCGGAATCAGCGTCCCGGCGCCCGGAAGGAGCCCCCTGCCTATCCCGGAGTTGGCCAACTCCGGAACAAGCACCTCAGCCCCGACGGGACCGACCCCCAAAGCGGGAGGCAGCGGGGGCTTGGGGGCTTCTGGCCTCTGGACAGCTTCACTGATGCGAGATGCTGCGCACGCAGGGAGCCGGTTGGTTCCGGAGTTGAACAACTCCGGAATCAGCACCCCGGCACCCGGAAGGAGCCACGTATCTATTCCGGAGTTGGCCAACTCCGGAACAAGCACCTCAGCCCCGACGGGACCGACCCCAAAGCGGGAGACAGCGGGGACTTGGGGGCATTGTGCCCTCTGGACCGCTTCGCCCATGGGAGATGCTGCACAGGCGGGGAGTCGGGTGATTCCGGAGTTGAACAACTCCGGAATCATGCCCCCGGCGCCCGAAAGGAGCCGTGTGTCCATTCCGGAGTTGGCCAACTCCGGAACCAACAGGCGGCGGGTCTGTACCGAGATGCCGGTCCTTCGGGAGTTGGCCAGCTCGGGGATTGACACACCTTCAGCGTGGGAAGTCGTGTCATTTGACGATGCCCGCGCGGGGCGCTAGAATGCGCGGCACCCCTATGAGGAGGCAAGGCGTGGGCAAGGCGAAGTGGTTGGGTGTTATCGTTGCCGCGGCCGCGCTCGGCGGCTGCTCTCTCATCCAGGTCAAGGAGCGGCAGATGGAATCCGCAAGCCTCTGGCCCGTTGACCCGCTCGTCAAGGTGTTCCGCGACACGCTGCCGCCGGGGGAGACCGGTGGCACAGGCGGGAGCCCGTTGCCGGCAACGGGCGCGCCTGTGGGCCACAGGCGAGACGCCTGTGCCACCAACGCCTGTGCCACCGAGGTGCTGGCGGCGCGGAACGAGTATGAGTCGGCACAGTTCGTCCTTCGTGCGAAGACGCCGCTGACGAATCTCCACGCCCAGGTGAGCGGCCTGCCGAACGCGACGGCGAGCTTCGTGGGCTTCGTGCCCCTGCGGGCGAACACGCCGCGGACGCCCGAGGCGGAACTCGTCCGCAAGGCGCCAGGGCTCTTCCCCGACCCGCTCCTGCCGCCGACGATGGAGAGGCTGGAGGCGGACACGAGCCTGCCGGTCTGGGTGACGGTTCGCGTGCCGAAGGATGCGCGGCCGGGCATGCGGAAGGGGAAGCTCGTTGTGGAGTGCGACCAGGGGCGAATCAGCCAGCCTTTCACACTCCACATCGCAAAGGCGACCCTGCCCGATGAACGAACGCTCGCTGTGACCAACTGGTTCTCCGCCCACGGCCCCCGCTTCAAGAGCTTCCACGGGGTGGACGACTGGAGCGACGCGCACTGGAAGGTGCTCGAACACTATGCGAAGGTGATGGCCGCCTATCGCCAGAACGTGGTGCTAACGCCCATCTACCAGCTCATCGACTTCAAGGTCGGGCCAGACGGCAAGCTGGCGTTCGGCTTCGAGCGCTTCGACCGATGGGTGAAGCTGTTCCAGGACGCCGGCGTGGTGGGCCAGATCGAGGGGGGCCACCTGGGCACACGGCCGGGCGGGGCGTGGACCGCGCCCAGGTTCGAGATCTTCCTGCGGGCGGTGGAGGACGGCAAGGTGGTCTCGAAGAAGGGGGCGCCGGGCGAGCCCGCGGTCGAGGAGTTCCTCAGCCAGTTCCTGCCCGCCATCGAGCGGCACCTGGCCGAGAAGGGCTGGCTGGGCCTCTACACCCAACACCTCTGCGACGAGCCGATCAAGGAGAACGCCGAGAGCTACCGCACCCTGGCCGCCCTCGTGAAGAAGCACGCCCCCAAGCTCCGCCGCATTGACGCCAACCACTACGCGGAACTGGTCGGCTCGATTGACGTGTGGGTGCCCCAGCTCAACTACTACGACCAGGCGCTGGCCTTCTACCGCGAGCGCCAGAAGGCGGGCGAGGAGGTCTGGACCTACACCTGCCTCGCCCCCACGGGCACCTATCCGAACCGCCTGATTGACGGCTCGCTCCTCAAGGTGCGGCTGCTCCACTGGGTGAACTTCCGCTTCGGCGCCACAGGCTACCTCCACTGGGGCTGGAACCAGTGGTCGGTGAAGGACCCGTTCTGCGACGTGGAGCCGCCCCACGGCCCGAAGATCTTCCTGCCGCCGGGCGACGCCTGGCTCGTCTATCCCTCCAAGGAGCACGTGCTCTTGAGCTCGATTCGCCACGAGGCGATGCGCGACGGGATCGAGGACTACGAGCTGCTCCAGCTCCTCGCCAAGAAGTCCCCCGCGAAGGCCCAGGCCCTGGCCGAGCGCCTCGTGCCCAAGATCGCCGCGCCCGAGAAGGACGTTGCGAAGTTCCGACAAGTGCGCAGGGAGCTCCTTGAGGCGTTGGCCGAGTAAGCGGCATCCGTAATCCGCAATCCGTAATCCGTAACCGGGAAAGCCGCGAGCGGCGAGCCACGAGCTTCGAGCTTCGAGCTTCCTCCGACAAGGCTCGCGGCTCGGCGCTCGTGGCTCGAAGCTCTTGGTTGCGGATTACGGATTACGCTGCAATGGTCAGACTATGGTGGACAAGGGAAGCCTCTGGCGCCGTGTCTTCCGCTCGCCGCTGCTGGCCTACGGCTTGCTCGCGCTCTTCGGCGGGTTCGTGTGGTGGCGCCGGGCACGCGACCTCGACCTGCTCTACGCGACCTATGGCCTGGGGCCGATGTCCTACGTCTACAAGGGGGCATCGCCACAGAGCTTCGCGCTCGACTTCCCGAGTGGCGGGGAGGGCGTCTCGAAGTCTGCCGCGATGCTCGTCTACCCCTTCGCCTACCACGTTCTGGGCATTGCGCCGGAGCGCGTGTGGCCGGCGTTCCTGGCCTTCGAGCTCGCGCTGACGTTCGCCGTGGTGGTGGCTCTGGTGCGGACGCTTCGGCCTGGCGCCCCGCCAGTCGTGGGGGCAATCGTGGCGGCCCTGGCGATGGCGAGCGACGCGCGCGACATGAACTTCGCGTCCTTCCGCCAGCCGTGCCTCTGGGCGAGCTTCTACAACGTGGCCGACGCGCTTCGCCTCCTGGCAATCGTCTGCGCGTTGCGTGGTCGGCCAGTGGTCGCTGGGGCGCTCCTCGGCGCCGCCTTCACCGCCCATCCCACGATGGGCCTGATGGGGGCGCTCTTCGTGCTTTGCTGCCTGGCCATTCGGCCACGCGAGCTCCTCGAGAAGCGCGTCCTGGCGGGCGGGTTGCTCTTTCTCGTGATCGCCGGAGCGTGGGCGGCCTGCCTGATCCGTTCGGCGCCGCCCTCGGCCGGCGAGTTCCCATCGCGCCTCTGGTTCGACCTCACGCGGCTCTTCAGCGCCCACTGGTATCCCCTCGAGGCCGGCCTCCTGACGGCCAAGCACCGCGCCGCGTTCCTCCCCTTCCTCTCCTTCCTGGCCCTCCTGGGCTACTACCTGAGCAAGACGCCCCACAATAGAACAGTAAGAAGGCTCCGCGCGGGTCCTCTCCCCAGTCCCGAAGGGACGACAGTGGGTAGCCGGCGGCTTCAGCCGCCGGGACCGGGGCTCCCCCAAGACAGTCCCGAAGGGACGACAGTGGGTGGCCGGCGGCTTCAGCCGCCGGATCCGGGGCTCCCCCAAGACAGTCCCGAAGGGACGGCAGACGCGCGCGGGGCGGCGGCCCGGAAGCGTCTTCTGCCGTCCCTTCGGGACTTCGGGTGGTTCTGGCGGCCACATCCGGCGGCTGAAGCCGCCGGCAACCCACTACGCTCCCTTCGGGAGCCAGGCACCGGGGAGCCGGACACCGGGGAGCGGGAGCGGCGGGTCGGGGCGGGGGTCGTGGGCATGCTGGCGCTCATGGCGCTGGGGCTGGCGTTCTCGGCCTTCGAGATAAGCCCCACCCTCACCAAGCTGGCCTTCCACCGGGCGAACGACCTGGTGCTGACGCTCGGGCTGGCCTACATCGTGGCGGGGCTTTGGGAGGAGGTGGGTTCCGGGCCGGCCTGGCGCGCCATCGTTGGCGGGATAGTGCTCGCCTCGCCCTTCTTCTCGTACCCGAGCCCCGGGTTCCCGCTCCTGGCCTCAGTGCTCCTGGTGGCACCGGCTTGCTCGGGGCATGGGAGGAGAACCGAGGACGAGGACGAGGGACGAGGACGAGGACGATTGAAGAGATGGACGGGGCGTCTGCCCTTCCTCCTGCCCGCGGCCGCTGGCGTCATCGCCGTGGGCATCTACACGGCAACGGGAGTGGCCGGGCCTGCCACGTCGGCCGCTTACACTGGCCTGAACTGGCTCGCTACCAAGCCGGTCCTGGTCGGCCACGTTCTGTTCTGCATAGCTGTTCTCGTGCGGAGCAAAGTGCATTGGCTCGCGCAGGTGGTGCTCGTGGCCGGTCTGGCCGCCGGCGCGGTGCTCTGGCAGCTCGATTCGCCCATAAGCCCCGGGCTTCGCATCGAGTACAGGGCATACAAGGATGCGCAGCTCTGGGCCAGGGACCACACGCCGCCCGACGCGCTCTTCATGGTGGACCCCGTGCTGTTCCGAACCGAGGCGGGCTACGGCTGGCGCGACTACTCGCGCCGCCCCTCGTTCGGCTCCGTGCGCGAGTGGCTCTACCTCTCCTGGCACTACACCTCCGACTACGCCCTGTGCAAGGAGGGCCTCCGGCGGGTCGCCGAGTTCGAGGTGGACATCGCCCTCTACCTCGGCACGAAGTCGCCGCGCGGCGCCTCAGGCAACCTCTGCTACGAGGTGTGGCAACACTACAACTTCGAGGCCATTGATGAATGGCGCCTCGCTCTCGCCCGGCGCTACAATATCAGCTACTTCGTCTCCAGGACCAAGGAGTCGCTGCTCGAGGTCGCGCGGCGCGGCAATATCAGCGAGTTTGTCTCCAGGAAGCTGGCTGACCGCCCGGCGAGCCGCCTGCCAGTGGTCTACGAAAACGATTGCTTCGTGATTCAGGCTGCGACGGAGCCTGCCAAATGAGCACTCCCGACACGCTCCGCGAACGCGCCCAGCGCCTTCACGAATCGCTCGTCTCGTGCGAGCTCTGCCCACGGCACTGCCGCGTGAACCGCATCGAGGGGGAGATCGGCTTCTGCGGCATCGGGGCCGAGGCCATCGTGTCGTCCACTGGCCCGCACTTCGGCGAAGAGGACGTGCTGGTCGGCGGCGGCGGCTCGGGCACCATCTTCCTCGCGGGCTGCAACCTCGGCTGCATCTTCTGCCAGAACTACGAGATCAGCCACGGCCGCGAGGGACGCCCCGCCTCGCCCGCCGACATCGCCCGCACGATGCTCCGCCTGGAGCGCATGGGCTGCTGCAACGTCAACTTCGTCACCCCAACCCACGTCACCCCGCAACTGATGCAGGCCATCCTCATCGCCCGCGAGCAGGGCCTCCGCGTGCCCATCGTCTACAACTGCGGCGGCTACGAACTTGTGGAGACCCTTCGCGCGCTCGAGGGCTTCATCGAGATATACATGCCCGACGCGAAGTATGGGGAGAGCGGCCCGGCGGCGGAGCTTTCGGGCGCGGCGGACTACCCGGAGATCAACCGCGCCGCCCTCCGCGAGATGCACCGCCAGGTGGGCGACCTGGCGACCGATGGCGGCATCGCCACCCGCGGCCTCATCGTCCGCCACCTCGTCCTCCCAAACGGCATGGCGGGCAGCAAGGCCGTCCTCGACTTCCTGGCGAAGGAGATTTCCCCCCGCACCTACGTCAACGTCATGGCACAGTATCGCCCCTGCTACCGCGCGGGCGAGTGCCCGAAGATCAACCGCTACCCCACGCGCGAGGAGCTTCTGGAGGCCTACGACTACGCGTTGAAGCTGGGCCTGCGGCTGGCAAGATAGACATATTGACACGCAGGGCTTGCCGTGTAGAATACATGGGGCCGCAGGCGCGTGTGCCGGGCACCATCCCTTGAGGGGCGACTGGCGAGTGCAGAGCCGATGCTGACAGCAACCAAGTCTCAGGCTACGAATAGGCGCATCACTGCGGTGCGGGGGCGCCGCGACGGCTGGACCTCGCCTCGGCTTGGTTCCCTGTTCCGCCGTGGGTCGGTTCTGGTCGAGAACGTGGACTGCCTGACCGCCTACGCGGGTTGGCCGTGTCCCATCGCCATCGTCTCGGACGGGCCGTATGGCCTGGGCAGTTTCCCCGGTGATCCGCCGACTTCGGAGGGCCTTGCGGCGTGGTATCGCCCGCACATCGAGGCATGGTCCAGGTTTGCCACGCCGCAGACGACCCTCTGGTTCTGGAACTCCGAACTGGGCTGGGCCACCGTGCACCCCGAGCTTTCGGCATGCGGCTGGACGTATCGCTGCTGCCACATCTGGGACAAGGGCATCGGGCACGTGGCAGGGAACTCGAATACCCAGACCCTACGCAAACTCCCTGTGGTGACAGAGGTCTGCGTCCAGTACACCCGTGAGGCCACCTTCCCCTCGAATGGCACGCGCCTGGCGATGAAGGAGTGGCTGCGCCGGGAATGGGAGCGCACCGGGTTGCCATTCTCGGTCACAAACGAGGCTTGTGGGGTCAAGGACGCCGCCACCAGGAAGTACTTCACCAGTGACCGAATGTGGTACTACCCGCCCGTTGATGCTTTTGAGCGGCTCGTGGAGTACGCCAACCGGCACGGGAAGCCGGAGGGCCGTCCTTACTTCTCGGTGGACGGCAGCCGGCCGATCACGGGAGAGGAGTGGGCGCGGATGCGCGCCAAGTTCTATTGCCCAGTGGGCGAGACGAACGTCTGGCGAGAGCCTCCCGTGCGGGGGGCGGAGCGGCTCAAGAGGAAGGCGAAGTGCATCCACCTCAACCAGAAGCCTCTCCGGCTTATGGAGCTTATCATCCGCATGTCCACTGGCCAGGGCGATGTGGTATGGGAACCCTTCGGCGGGCTGTGCACCGCGGCACTGGCCGCTCTGCGGCTGGGCCGGCGCTGCTTCGCCGCCGAGATCAACCCCGAGTTCTTCACCATCGCTTGCAAGAGACTATCAGAGAGGGACCTCTTCGATGAGTGCGAAGCCCCCCGCGCCTCCTGAGCCTCCCGCAAGGCAGCCCCCTTCACGGGACTGGCCGCACTTCGAGCTGTTCTGCCGTGTTAAGGATGCGCTGGCATCCCTGCCAGGGCACTTCAGAAGCGAGACGGTTATCTCGGGCATCAACGCCACGGACATCTTCACGCTCAATGCGGCCCTTGGCGCCACCATCGAGGAGCAGGTGGTTGAATCGCTCAACAACGCCAGGGAAATCTGGGACCCCCAGGGCCGCTACCGAATGTACGAGTTCACCCGCCAGGCGCAGACATTCCCCGACGTGCTGTTGAGGAGATTCGCGCCAGACCCGGGTGAACCAGCCATCTTGATGGGCATCGAGCTGAAAGGGTGGTATCTGCTCGCGAAGGAGGGGGAACCGAGCTTCCGCTTCCAGGTCACTCCTAGCGCCTGCAATCCGCAGGACCTGATTGTGGTCGTTCCTTGGGTGTTGGCGAACGTGTTGTCAGGCTCCCCCAAGGCCTTCCGGCCTTACATCGAGTTAGCGCGGTACGCCGCAGAACACCGCAACTACCATTGGCAACACGTGCGTGAGGCAAAGAAGGCAAGCACCGTCCGGCTCGCAACCGGGGTCACACCCTATCCGCGAAAGAGCGACCGCATCTGCGATGAGCCTGCGTCCGACGCCGGCGGCAACTTCGGCAGGTTCGCGCGCACTGGGATAATGGACTCCTACCTCGAGGAAGCCCGGTGTGAACTGGTGCGCGGCATTGAGGCAAGGCACTGGCTCACCTTCTTCAAGGCATTCCAAGACAACGCTTCCTCGAAGGCAATCGAGGCTGCCATCGAGCGCGCGGCCAGGGCCGTTGCTGAGAGCCAGGCGCCCACGGACCGCGCCGCCCACGTTGAGACCATCCTCGCGGCCCTGCGCGCCCTGGTCTCTGGCTAGGCAAGCCACACCGCCCCCATGCCCCTCCGCCGACAGAAGGAGGCCAGCGGATGAAGAACGCGGAGATCGCGGGGATCCTGGACGGGATGGCCGACATCCTGGAGCTGCTGAACGAGAACCCGTTCAGGGTGCGGAGCTACCGCAAGGCGAGCCAGGTGATCGGGGACCAGACGGAGGACATCGCGGCGATGGCCGCGGCAGGGCGCGTGGGGGAACTGCCCGGCATCGGGGCGTCGTTCGCCGAAAAGATCGCCGAGTTCCTCGCCACGGGCAAGCTGGCGGCCTACGAGGAGCTCAAGGCCAAGGCGCCACCAGGCGTGGTGGAGATGCTCCACGTGCCCGGCCTCGGGCCGAAGACGGCCGGGCTCTTCTGGAAGAAGGCCAACGTCACCACCATCCAGGACCTCAGCCAGGCGATTGACGCGGGGACCCTCCTCGGCCTCCCAGGGATCGGGGAGAAGAAGCTGGAGAACATCAAGAAGGGCATCCAGACGTATCTGGGGGGCCAGGGTCGGGTGCGGCTGGGCGTGGCGCTGCCCGTGGCCGAAGAAATCGCCGCGCTTCTGAGCAAGGTCGGGGGCGTGGGCGAGGTCCTCCCCGCGGGCTCACTCCGCCGCCGGCGCGAGACGATTGGCGACGTTGACATCCTGGTGGCCTCGGAGCGCGGAGGCGAGGTCGTCAAGGCATTCGTCGCGCTCCCGATGGTGAAGGACGTGTTGGCCGCGGGCGACACGAAGGGGAGCGTGCGGGTGGAGGGGGGGCTTCAGGTGGACGTTCGGGTGGTTCCGCCCGAGTCGTTCGGCGCCGCGGCACAGTACTTCACTGGCTCGAAGGCCCACAACATCCGGCTGCGCGACCTCGCCATCGGCAAGAAGCTCAAGCTCAACGAGTACGGCGTCTTCAAGGGCGACAAGCCCATCGCGGGGAAGAGCGAGGAAGGGGTCTACGCCGCCCTCGGCCTCCCCTGGGTTCCCCCCGAGCTGCGCGAGGACCGCGGCGAGGTGGAGGCCGCACTCGAAGGCAAGCTCCCCGCCCTCATCGAGGACCGCGACATCCGCGGCGACCTCCAGATGCACTCGGCGGCGAGCGACGGCTCGGCCCCCATCGAGGAGATGGCGCGGGCCTGCCAGGACCTCGGCTACGAGTACATGTGCATCACCGACCACTCGGAGTCGCTCAAGGTCGCCCACGGCCTCAGCCCGGCGCGCCTCCGCGAGCAGCGGCGGGAGATTGATGCTGTCAACAAGAAGCTCAAGGGCTTCCGCATCCTGGCGGGGGTGGAGACTGACATCCTGAGCGACGGCGCGCTCGACCTGCCGGACAAGGCCCTCGCCGCCCTCGACTTCGTCATCGCATCGGTCCACACCGGCATGCAGCAGGACGCCGGCCGCATCACGGCCCGCATCGTGAGCGCGATGCGCAACCCACACGTCCACGCCATCGCCCATCCCACGGGGCGCGTCATCAACCAGCGCGATCCATACCCCGTTCGCTTCGACGAGATGGTGCGGGTGGCTTTGGAGACCGGGACGGCGCTGGAGATCAACGCGCACTACGACCGGCTTGACCTCAGCGACGTGCAGGCCCGCGCCGCCCGGGACGCGGGCGTGAAGCTCGTCATCAACACCGACGCCCACGCGCCGGTCCATCTTCCCTTCATGCGCTTCGGCGTGGCAACGGCGCGACGGGGCTGGGTCCGCAAGGGCGACGTCCTCAACACCCTCCCCCTCGATGCCCTCCTCGTGGCGCTGGGCAGGAAGCGCGGAACGGGCTGAATGGTTCTCCTTGGGGCAGACACGCCCAAGCAGAGCTTGGGCGTGCGGGGATGGGAGCCGTGTGCAACGGAGAGGATTGCGGGGGTCAGCTCGCAGGCTCGGCCCCGCTGCCGGGCACCGCCTGGGGGTCGCCGCCGTCCGAAGCGGTCGCCCTGCGGTTGAGGGTGGGCCAGTGAAGGGGGATGTAGGGCTCGCCGGTGAAGACGACGCCGGTTTCGACGTCGTGGCGCTCCTTGACCTCCACGGCGATGATGCGGCCGCCAGCCGCCCGGCGGCCAAGCGTCGTCCGCACCGCCTCGACCGCCGCCTTGACGTCCTTCTCGACCACCACGACCGCCTGCGCGACCCGGCCTTGGGTCTCCGCGTCCTCGTAGTATGCGATCATCTTGTAGCGCTGCACGTCACGCTCCGCCACAGGGAGTAGACACCCCCCTATTGTTCTTGTATTATACCCTGGCGGGCAAGCGTTTGCAAGAACTTCGGACAATCAGGGTGCGAGCCGGAATCGCAGGTGAAATGGGATCTTCCTGAAGCCTGAAAGGCTGACATGGGATAGCCCGGGGCAACGCCCTGGGAAAAGCGACCCACAATCGTGTAGCCCTGCAAGGGCGTAATGGCGGCTTCTATCTCGCCCCTACAGGGCTTGCTCTTGTGGGGGGACCCTTTCCCAGGGCGTTGCCCTGGGCTATCCCATTTCGCTCCTTCGGAGCTCTCAGACCTACCCAGATTCCGGCTCGCACCCGGACAATCGGGGGGCCATGCCATTGAGGGCCAGAGCTGCCGTCCTCGAGCGTTTCAACGAGCCGCTCGCATTCCGCGACTTCGAGGTCCAGCCCCTCGCCGAGGGTGAGGTGCTGGTGGAGATTGCCGCGGCGGGAGTGTGTGGGTCGGACGTTCACATGTGGCGTGGCAAGGACCCGCGCACGCCGCTGCCGATCATCCTCGGCCACGAGGGCGTGGGCGTCGTGGCCGACACGGGCGGCGAGAAGCGCGACCTCCTCGGCCGCGTGCTGCGGCCCGGCGACAAGGTGATGTGGGAGCGGGGCGTGATGTGCGGCCGGTGCCACTACTGTGTCGTCCGCAAGGAGCCATCCCTCTGCCCCCATCGCCGCACCTACGGCATCTCGTTCTCATGCGCCGAGGCGCCCCACCTGCGCGGCTGCTACGCCGACTATCTGCACGTCAAGGCGGGCGCACCCTTCATCCGCGTTGACGACCCGATTGACCCGGCAGTGCTGGTGGCGGCCTCGTGCTCGGGGGCCACGGCGGCGCACGCGGTCGAGGTCTCGCGGATTCGGCCGGGCGACGTGGTCCTCGTGGTCGGCCCCGGCCCAGTCGGCCTCTTCTGCCTGGCCTTCGCTCTCAAGGCGGGCGCGAGCCGGGTCCACGTCTCAGGCACCCCGGCCGACGCCTCGCGCCTCGAAATGGCCCGAGCTTTCGGCGCCGCGGGCACGATCGATGTTGGCGAGATGAACGCCGAGCAACGCAAGCAGTATCTGCTCGATGCTACGGGCGGCTTCGGGCCGAACGTGGTGCTCGACTGCACGGGCTCGCTGCGCGCCATCGAGGAGAACATCGCGCTCGTCGCCCCTGGGGGCACCTATGCCATCCCCGGCATCGCCGAGCCGCGCGAGCGCTTCCCCATTGACCTCTTCGCCCATATCGCCCGCAAGAACGTGGCTCTCCAGGGCGTGTGGGTGAGCGACACGAACCACCTCTGGCAGGCCATCGGGCTCGTCCTCTCGCGCCAGTTCCCCTTCGAGCGCCTTGTCACCCACACCTTCCCGCTGGCCCACGCGATGGCTGGCCTGGCGGCGGTCGAGAAGTGCGAGGCGCTGAAAGCCGTATTGAAACCATGACGCGTGACCCGTGACGCGTGACAAGAGAGGACGCCCTGTTGGGGTGTGCTTGAAAAGGGGGCACCGCCGGCGTATGATGATGTGGGAAGGAGATAGGTGCCTTGCCTAAGAACGGGACGACTTCGACACAGGACTGGCCGGTCGCAGCGAAGCCTGCATTGGGTCGGCATGCGCGCCACGCCAGTGAACGGCCAGCGCAACCTTGCGAACCTCTGACAGAGCTGGCGAAACGGCAGGGGGTCTCGCCAGCCACCGACCTGGATGCTATCTCCTCCCTGTGGCCGGCAGAGGACGACCCCGAGGAGTTGCTTCGGTACATCCTCAATGAGCGGTCCGCTCGCCGCAGACTTGCCGGCGCGGGGAAGTAGGCCGTGGCCATCGTCCTGCTCGACACGACCGTTGCGAGCCTGCTTCATCCCAAGCGAAGGAACAGCAAGCTTCGCGCCCTCTATGAGCCGGATCTGGTGGGACAGACCCTGGCGTTGAGCTTCCAGAGCGTCGCCGAGCTGTGGGCGTGGGCAGAAGAGCGGAACTGGGGAGCGAGAGAACGCCGGCGCCTGAGCGCCTTCCTGAGCCGTTTCCTGATCATTCCATACGACGACGACCTCGCCAGGTGGTGGGCATGGGTGAGCGTGGTGTGCAAGAGGCAGGGGCAGCGCCTCGAAGCCGGCGATGCCTGGATTGCCGCCACCGCCGTCCATCGCCGCATTGACCTTGTGACTCACGACAGGGACCACGTGGCCATCAAGGTTCCGGGGTTAAGAGTCGTGTCCCACGTGGGCGAACCTGCTCAGCAACCCAACAGCGTCCTCGAGCCCGACGATTGACTGACCCCGGGCGGCTGCGCCTAGAGGAGCGCATTGATGCTGGACCACGGCGAACAGGCGTTCGGCACGGTGAAGGCTCGCACGCTTTCGGTGCAGACGTTGATCATCGGCAGCGGAGCCGCGGCGCTGAATTGCGCCGAGCACCTGCACGAGCTGGGCGTGAGCGACGTGCTGGTGGTGACCGACAGGCTCGGCGGCGGAACGTCGTTCAACTCGGGCTCGGATAAGCAGACCTACTACAAGCTGGGCATCTTCGGCGACGTGCCCGACAGCCCGATGGAGTTCGCAAGGACGCTGACCGCGGGCGGGATGATGCACGGCGACATCGCCTACGTGGAGGCCCTCGGCTCCGCCCCTGAGTTCTTCCACCTCGTCCGAAACGGCGTCCCCTTCCCCTTCAACGCCTACGGCGCCTACGTGGGCTACAAGACCGACCACGACCCGCGCCAGCGGGCGACCTCTGCCGGCCCGAAGACCTCTCGATTCATGGTCGAGCGCTCCCTCGCCCAGGTGCGCCGCAATGCCATGCCCGTCTTCGACGACATGGAGGTCGTCCGCCTCCTCACCGCCGGTGATGGGGATGAGGAGCGGGCGGTCGGCGCAGTAGCGTTCCACCGCGGCTTCCTCTCCTCGCCCAACATGGGCCTCGTGGTCTTCAACGCCCAGAACGTCGTCATGGCCACCGGCGGGCCGGGCGAGATGTACAAGGTCTCGGTCTACCCCGAGGGGCAGATCGGCAACCACGGCCTCGCCCTTGAGATCGGCGCCATCGCCAACAACCTGGCCGAAAGCCAGTTCGGCCTCGCCTCCACCGCCTTCCGCTGGAACCTCTCGGGCACCTACCAGCAGGTCATCCCCTGCTACTTCTCCACCGACGCCGAGGGGCGCGACAAGCGCTACTTCCTCAACGACTACTTCGAGACGATGCGGCAGGTGGCGGCGAACACGTTTCTCAAGGGCTACCAGTGGCCCTTCCACGCGCCGAGGCTCCAGAACTTCGGCTCGTCGGTCCTTGACATCGCGGTGGCGAACGAGGCCGCCGCCGGCCGCCGCGTGTTCATGGACTTCATGGCCAACCCCGTGCCCGGGCCTGGGATGGGGGAGTTCT